>CP089983.1:9857500-10200000 GCA_037157805.1 Sorangiineae bacterium MSr11367
CTCGTTTCGTCGTGGGTGGCCGGGGAGAAAAGTTTGGGCAGGGCCAACATCGTGATGGTGGCGCCCGTTATCACGGCGAGGGTGCCCGCGATGATGACCGGCGCCCTGCGCCCGCGGGGCGCCGCGGGCGGCGACGGAGCGTCCACTTGTTCCGGGGAGGGCAACGGGGACGGCGTGGCGGCTATCGGTACGGTGTGGACCGGAAGGTCCCGCACCGGCTCCACCGCCCGCAGGGCGCGCAACAGAGGCTCCGCGGCACCGCCCGCGAGAAGCGTCTTCGCCCCGAGCGGCTCGGCGGCCTCCACGGCACCGCCGCCGTACTCGCGCAGCGTCGTCACCGCGACGAGCATCTGCCGCGCGGACACGAAGCGGCGCGTGCGATCGCGGCGCAACGCCCGCTCGACCAAGCGCGCCACCTCGGGGGATACGCTTGCATCGAGCGTCCGCAAATCCGGCGCATCGTTCATGCAGATCGACAAAATGATCCGCTCGTAGCCCTCCCCCACGTGCGGCGGGCGGCCCGTGATGCACTCGAACAGAATGGCGCCCAGGCTAAATAAATCGGCCCGCCCATCCACGTCGGCCACGGCCTGCGCCTGCTCCGGGGACATGTACAACGGCGTGCCGACCACCGTGCCCGCGCGCGTGATGAAGCTGACCCGATGGTCGGTGCACTCCATCTTCGACATGCCGAAGTCGACGATCTTCACGAGGCTGCGGCCAGCCCCGCGCGACACCAAGAAGACATTGTCCGGCTTCAGATCGCGATGGACGATGCCCGCCTCGTGCGCGTCGGCCAGGCCACGCAGCGTCTGCGCGGCAACATCGAGCGTCTCGCCTATCGACAACTTGCCGAGGCGGCGCAGGCGGCAACCCAGATCCTCGCCGCGCAGCAGCTCCATCACCAGGTAGGGACGGCCGTTGCTCGAGCCGGTGTCGTGCACCGAGACGATATGATCGCTCCGAATGCGTCCCACTGCGCGCGCTTCGCGCGTGAAACGACTGGCGACCGCATCGACCTGCGCGTATTCGCGGTCGATGAATTTGATGGCGACGTTGCGCCCTAAGCCAAGATGTTCGGCTTCATAGACGGCGCCGATGCCTCCAGCGCCGAGAAGCTCGATGATGCGGTAGCGCTCGTCGACCACTTGGCCGACGAGGCTGCGAAGCTCATCTTCCCGCTGTTGGGGGGAAATGCCTTGCACAACGCGGTTTTACCACCGATTCGGCGGCGTCCCCACCCCCAGCCTTCCCCGCGAGACGGCTCAGGCGCCGGTCGTGAGCTTGTGGACGGCGGCGGAGAGACGCGCGACGGTGCGCGATGCTGCCTTGAAGTGAAAGACGCGCTTGCCGGCGGCCTTGTCGATCGCCTGGATCGCAAGAGCAAGGGCCGACTTCGCCCCTTCCTGATTCTTCGCCGTAACCTCGGTGCGGACGCGCTTCACGAGGGAGCGCACGGCGCTCTTCACGGAACGGTTACGGTTCGTGCGCTTGACGCGCTGGCGATTGCGCTTTTCTGCGGAGGGATGATTGGCCACGATGATTCCTTCGAGAAACCGGGAAAATGGAGCAGAACGAAGTTCTGCGGGAGGCGCACTCTATTGAAAGGCGGGCCCTTGTCAAGCCTTCGCGCCGCGCCCCACCCAAGCGCCCGCGCACGCTAGACCCCAGGCAATGGGCGAAAAGGCCAGCGCGAACACCAGCGCCACCGGTGCAGCCAAGCCGAGCACCAGCAGGGTCGCCAGCAGCGCCAGCGCGGTCGCCAAAGCGGGCTCGAGCAGTGTCCGCGCGTTCGAGGCGCGCGCCACCAGGTACCCGCTCACCGGAAACGCCCCCAGAAGCCCGGCCCCCAGCAGCGCCACCGGCGCCGTCGTGGACACCGTGTGCTCGTCGACCAGCGAGAAGTCCACGTTGGCCCAGTTGCCGAACAGGATCGACAGAACGAGGCCCACCAGCATGGCCCCCAGCGTCACCAGCGCCCCATAGGCAATCCACCGGTACTTCACCGGCTGCTCGCTCCGTCGCAGGGCCTCCCGCACGGCGCGAAGGCTCGGCGGCTGCGACAGGGCCTCCAGCGGCATGAACGAGATGCGCGGACCGAGGTCGCTCGAGCCCGGCCCCGACGACACCGGCCCCTCATTGCTGCGCCGCCGCAAATCGCGCGCGCCGATCCATGCGACGCCGGCCATGCCGATCAGCAGTGGCACCGTCGCAATGAGGGCGCCCGGCCCGCGGCCGTACACGAAATGGATGTACAACCCGTGCGCCGCCACGGAGCCCACCCAGGTCACCGGAAAGAGCGCGCCCGGTGTTTTCAGCTGCCGCGAGCGCCCGAGCGCATAGCCCCACGCGCACGCGAAAAAGAGGTGCGCCGGAAGCGCCAACGCCGCACGCGCGAGCCAGATGCCCCCCGTGGGGTGCGCGCGCAAGAGCAGCGCATTTTCCACGACGGTGAACCCCAGGGCCGCTGCGCTCGCATAGACCAGGCCGTCGTACGGCTCGTCGAAGTGACGCGTTCGAAACGCCGCCCATGTCGCGGACACCTTGGCCGCCTCGCGGACGGGCGCCACCACGGCGAACAAAAAGAGGAGCGCGCCCGCCTCGCCCGACACCGAGGCGCGGATGTCCAGCCCCGTCCAGGCGGCGGCCCTCGCCTCGATGTAGAAGGCCACGCCGCCAAAGATGGCGCCCAGGATGAACACCAGGCTCACCAGCCAGATGGGCTCCTTCTCTTCGTCGGTGTGGTAGACGCCGACCACCAAGAGCACCGCGGGCAACACCGCGGGGAGGAACCATCTCAAGAACGAGAAAACCACGGCACCTCCCGTTCAGAAACCGAGTTCGTCGAGGGCGAAGCTGCGAACTTTGGCGTGCGTGCTCGCCGCATCGTCGGCGATGCCCGGCCTGACGAGCTGCCACGTGGAAAGCCCGGCCGCGCGAGCGGCCTCCAGCTCGGTGCTCACGTCGGAGAGAAACGCCACCTCGTTCGTCCCCAGCGCGCGCACGATGGCCTCGTACGCGCTCACCTCGCGCTTGGGCCCCGCCGTCGTTGGATCGAAGTAGCCGCTGAGAAAGCCGGTGAGATCGCCGTGCTCCGAATGACGAAACAGGAGCTCCTGCGCCTCGATCGATCCGGAGCTAAAAATCGCGATGCGGATCCCGCGCGCCTTCCACCGCTCGAAGGCTGCGGGCACGTCGGGGTACACGTGGCTCTTCACCTGGCCCGACTCGAACGCGCCGCGCCAGATTTTCCCCTGGATGGCCTTGAGCGTGGGCTCTTTCCGATCGGCATCGATCCACGCCGTCAGATGGTCGATCAGCCCCGCCATGTCATTCGCGCCGGTCGCCTCGCGCGCACGGAGCACCTCGTCGTCGTTCCAATGCTCGGCGATGTACTCGGGCAAGGCGCGGCGCGAGAGCGGGAAGAGGACGTCGTGGACGAAGGAGATGTCCGTCGTCGTTCCCTCGATATCGAGAAGCACGACCTGCGGCGGCGGAGCCATGCGCCTCAGGCCCTCTGGTAACGAGGAAAGCGGCCCGCAACGTCGGTGCCGGTGAAGTTGGCCACCCAGCCTTTGGGGTCGGTGAAGAGGCGAATCGCGGTGAAGCGCGGCTCGGGCCCCATGTCGAACCAATGGCGCGTGCCGGCGACGACGTTGATGAGGTCACCTTTGGTGCACTCGAGCGCGTAAACGGCGCGTTCGTAGTGGATGCAAAAGAGCCCGGAGCCCTCGACGAAAAAGCGCGCCTCGTCCTCGGAGTGGGTGTGCTCGTCGAGGAACTTCTTGCGCATTTCGGAGTGGTTCGGCGTCGTGGGCTTCACCGAAACGACGTCGGCGGTGCCGAATCCGCAGTCGTGCTCCAGTTTGCGAATGGAGTCGGCATACGCCGTGAGGATGTCCTCCTGCGAAGCATCCTCGGCAAGAACGCGCGACGCGTCCCACCGCTCGAAGCGAATCTTGGCCTCGGCCGCGGCATCGCGGATCGATTCGAAGGTGGAATACTCGTCGAAAACGTCGGGGCGGGTATCGTCTCGGTAAACGCGCAAACGGCTCATGGTGCATTCCTCCTCGCAGCGCCGTCAGGCAACTGCGATGGGCTGACAGGCGCGAGAGCGAAGGGTGCAATCGAAGAGAAACTCGAAGGCTTCGACATGACGCCGGGCCTCGTCCATATGACGCCCCCACGCATAGAGGCCGTGCCCCGCCACGAGGTAACCGTGGATCGACTCGGTCCCGAATGCGTCCATCCATGCGTCGACCTCACGAGCGAGATCGTCCATGTTCTGCGAATTGTGGAAGATCGGCACGCGCTCCTTGTGTTCGTGCGTGCGCACGTCGGATAGCGCTTTCAACATTTCGTACCCGCTGATCTCGAGCACGCCCTGCGCGGCATCGAGCCGCGAGAGCACGGTGGCGCACGGCGAATGCACGTGCAACACGGCGCCGATTTCCGGGATGCGCGAGTACAGGCGCGCATGCAGCTTGGCCTCGGCGCTGGGACGCGCCCGGCTGCCGTTGGAGCCCACCGAAGGCGGCGGGATCGCGTGGCCGTCCAGATCGAGAACGACCATGTCCTGCGGCGTGAGGGCACCTTTTTCCCGGCCCGAAGCGGTGATCATCATCGAGCCCTCGCCCAAGCGCGTCGAGAAATTGCCGCCGGTGGCAAGCGCCCAACCGCGACCGTAGAAGTCGCGCCCAACGGCGACCAGCGCGGTGGCAGCGGCTTCGAGGTTGGCGGCAGCGGCCTTCGAGGCATGGTGGGAGGGCGTGGAGGTGCTCATGACCTAAAAATGGATACCCCCGTGGAGTAGGAGGCGTCCACCGAAGCCCGCGGAGCCGCCGCTTTTCCCGTATTCCACGTCGGCACTTCCGTCGACCGAAGGGCGCCACATGGCGAGAAACTCGGAGGAAAACTCGCCGCCAAACGAAAGATGCGGCGTGAAATAGTAATCGAGCCCGAGTTGGAGCCCTGCGTCAAAGCCGCGCACGTGCACGTCGTTGGAGTTCGCGCGGGTGCCGATGGCGTCTTGGCTCAGCGCACCGAGGAAGCTGTATCCGCCGTAGAGCCCGATGTACGGGTCCCATCGGCCGATGGGGATGTGGAACGCGACCTCGGCGTTGATTTGCCAAAGGTCGTACGGGCTCAGCGCCGTGTAGCGGAGTCGCGGCCCAATCGTGAGAATGAGCAGGCGAAGGCCAAGGCCCACGTCGAACACGGGGCCGACGGCGCTGGTGCGCTCGAGGGCGAGATCGGACGAGTTGAAGGTGGTGAGCCCGACGAGGCCGGCCCCGGCGCTGACGTTGGCGTAAAAGAATTCGAGACCGCGGCCGCTGTCTTTTTCCCTCTCGGGTTCGGCGGGCGGCGGCACGTACGAGGGCGCTGGGACGTAATTGGGTTGAGGGCTCCCCCACCCCGGCCCTCCCCCGGGGGGGGAGGGAGGGAGAGGTGGGGGTGGGGCGAGGCCCTGTGCGTGGGATGAAGAGGCGGCGGCGAGGGCAGTGAGAGCTGCGAGGAACGCCGCCGTGTTCTTCATTTTTCGTCCTTTGGTTGCTGGGGCACTTCGCCCGAGTCCGAGCTATCTTGCTCGGTACCCGGGATGGCGTACTCGCCGTTCAACCATTTCCCGAGGTCGACCTGCTTGCAGCGCGACGAGCAAAACGGCCGCGCTTCACGCATCGCCTCGGTCAGCGTCTTGTTGCAGATGGGGCACCGCATGGTTCATTCACCCGGCGGCGGCGCATTGATCTCGGCGTCCGCATTGGCCGCCATGGACAAGTCCACCGCAGGCAGGTCCCCCGGCGGCAGCGCAATGGCCGTTTCCTCGCAGCTTCGATCGAGGAGCTCGGCCACGTCCATCGTCGTGTAGCGCTCTTCCAGGTTCTGGCTCTTGAGACCGTCGGTGAGCATGGTCATGCAGAACGGGCACGCGCTGGCCACGGTGCCTTCCTTCACCGCGTCCACCAGCTGCAAGGTGCGCTTCACGTTCACGCGGTTTTGATTCTGCTCCTCCATGAACATTTGCGCGCCGCCGGCTCCGCAACAAAGACCGCGCTGCCGCGTCCAATATTCCGCCTCGACCAGCTCGACCCCCGGAATGGCGCGAAGGATGTCGCGCGGCGAGTCGAAGATGCCGTTGTAGCGACCGAGGTAGCAACTGTCGTGGTACACGACGCGCCCGGTCACCGGGTTCTGCGGGTCGAGCTTCTTCTGCGCCAAGAGCCCGAGCAGGTAGTCGGTGTGGTGAACGACTTCGAACTTCGCGTCGAAGTCCGGGTACTCGTTCTTCAACGTGTTGAAGCAGTGCGGGCACGTCGTCACGATCTGCCGGATGCCGCCCTGCTCCTTGTAGCCGTTGAGCACCGCCGCATTCGTCTCCGCGAGCATCGCAAAGAGGAACTCGTTGCCCGCGCGCCGTGCCGGATCGCCCGTGCAGTTCTCTTCTTCGGCGAGAATCGCGAAGTCGACACCCGCCTTCTTCAACAGCCGCGCCGTCGCGCGCGCAATCTTCTTCGCGCGATCGTCGTAGCTGGCCGCGCAACCGACCCAGAAGAGCACCGGCGTGTTCGGCCGGTCGGCAAACGTCGGTATTTCCAAGCCTTCCGCCCACCCCGCGCGATCCATGCGCGAGAGGTTCCACGGGTTGCCGTTCACTTCCATGCCCTGGAACGGCTTCTGGAGCTCGTGCGGGAACTCACCTTTGACGAGCACCAGGTTGCGCCGCATATCGACGATCTTGTCGACGTACGAGATCATCACCGGGCACTGCTCCTCGCAGGCGCGGCAGGTGGTGCAGCCCCAGAGCACGTCGGGGTGGATGATGTTCGCCACCAGGTCGATGGCCGCAATGCCGTTGGTGGTCTTCGCCGCTTCGGCCGTGCCTTCGGCATTCGCCGGCGAAGATTCATCCTCTTTTTTCGGTTGAGGAGTGGAGTCCTTTTGATGAATGAACTCCTTCTCGCGCGAATACAGATGATTGCGCAGATCGAGCGTCAGGTGCTTCGGGCTGAGAACCTTGCCCGTGCGGTGGGCGGGGCAGTTGTCCGAGCAACGACCGCACTCGGTGCACGTGTAGAAGTCGAGAATCGCCTTCCACGAGAAGTGCTCGATGCGCCCCACGCCGATGGCAAGCGCCGTCGGATCCTCCGACTCACCAGCCGCGCCCACGAGCTCCATGAGCGTCTCGGAATAAGGCTTTTTCTCGGGCGGTGCGGCCTCCGTCGTGCCCTCCGCGGCCCCTTCTGCTGGAGGAGCATCGGCGGCGGGCGCAGGGGTCGGCAACGTGGCCGTGATCATCGGAAGCCGGCCCGCCGGGGCGAGATCGCGGAAGAAGACGTTCGGGATCGCCGTGATGACGTGGAAGTGCTTCGAGTGCGGGAGCAGGTTCAAAAAGAGGAGAACGAGGGCCGAGTGGATCCAGAAGCCCGCATGCGCGAACACGATGAGCAACGTGGGCGAAAGGCCCTGGAAGAGCATCGAGAAGAAGGTGCCCGCGGGTGACGGGAACGGCGACCAACCGACGTGCCCCTCGTCGCCATACGGCGCCACGATGGTGGCGATGGCCTTGCACTGATCGGCCGAGACGAGCTCGTGCCCCGTGATGCCACAGAGCGACGTGTCACGCTCGGCGAGCACGAACGCGGCGCCGTCGTAGACCATGTCGGCGACCATCATCGTGAAGATGATTCCGAGGATGACCAGGCCTTCCGTGCTCAAGGTGGTCCGCTTCATTGGACGGACCACGCGGTAGTAGAAGAAGATGCAGACGCCCGTGATGACCATGACGCCCACGGTGTCCTTCATGAACTCGTACACCTTGCCGAGCGGCATCCACGGGGCGAGCACGAGGAGGTTCCACGTGGGGCTGAAACCGCGGCCCCAGAGGATCAGCGTGCGCAGGAGCAGCACCACGAAGCCGATGAAGATCAGCTTGTGGGCGATGCCAGCGGGCTGGTAATAGTCCATCTTCTCTTGAACGAAGGCGTAGCGCCACACCGCCTTCACCCGATCGCCGAGACGATCGAAGCGATCCGCGGAACGCCCGGTTCGAAGTAGAAGCCACCTGCGCCCGGCTGCGATGGCGAATGCTCCGAACGCCACCACCAGCAACACTGTCATCGCCAACGCACTCAAAACGACCGACCTCCGAAGGGGTTAACTGAATCGCCATTCAGTCTACTCCAAATCGGCGGCGGGGGCGGGTTACAAACTGCCCCCCTCACAAATTGCACCCTCTCACAAGTTGAACGTGAAGGACTTCTGGTCGTCGGTGGGGGAAACCTCGAGATCCACGCCGTAGGATCGGCTGCCGATGCGGGCGCCCAAGCGCGCTTTGACGGGCGCGGGGGCGCCGTGGATGTCCGTGAGCTTGACCTTTACGACGTAGGAACCGCGCGGGGGCTCCATGCCTTCGAAATAGACGTTCTCGACGTTTTGGGAGTAGCAGCTCTGGTTGCCCGTGCCGGGGCAGTCGCGGTCGAGGTGCAGGCCGCTGGCGCTGGTGCGGTTCGATTCCGTGACGCTGCTGCCCGAGGGATCGGTGACGCTCAAGTCGATGTCGGCGGGGCTGTCACCCCACGCCACGATGAATTGCAGAAGGCCCGTGCCGAGGCCGCAGCCCTCTTCGAGGACGCCGTTGCAGTTGTCGTCGATGGCGTTGAAGCAGATTTCCGGGCCCGTGGGGGTGCATGCGCTGACGAGGGAGACGCCGGGGGGCGCGACGATGGATCGCGGTTTCAGGTCCGCGCCAAACTTGGCGGAGCGCGCGCTGGGTCCGCAGGCCCCAACGAAGGCCGCGACGAGCAACGCGATGGATTGCGCGCTTCGCAGAGGCCGCTTACACCTATGCGTCGTCTTCCTTCTCATGCGGTCCTCTTTTCGCATATTCGCCTGGGTCGCGTTCGGCGTTTTCACCTTGCCGCATTTGGCGCGCGCCGAGGAGCAGAGCGAGCCGGTGGTTCTCCTGTACCGCGCGCCGGCGTCGGGTGCGTGCCCCACGGAGACGGCCTTTCTCGAACAGGTGCGGCAACGCACGACGAAGCTTCGTGCACCGCGCGCCGGCGAGCCGTTTCGACGCTTCACGGTGGACATGCGCGCGACGCGAACCGAGACACGCGGGCGTCTTTCCATCCGGGACAGCGACGGCGCGGAGGCCGTGCGCACGGTGTCCGGCGAGGATTGCGGTGAGGTGGGGTCGGCGCTGGCGCTGGCCGTGGCCATTGCGGTGGACCCGACCGTGTCGCTCGGGCCGGCGCCGGAGGGGGATCCGGCGGATTCGCCATTCGCGAATCGCGAATCGCGAATCGCGAATGCCAAACCGGCCCCCCCACCCCCGGCCCCCGTCCGCCCAGCGCCGGCGCCGCCAAAGCGCACACCGCGCGTTCGCGCCGCGCTTGCGGCGGAAGGCGTCATGGCCACGGGCGTGGCACCCGGCGTGCTCTGGGGCGCGGGGCTTGCGGCAACGTGGACGGCACCGCTCGCGTTCGAGCCGAGTTTGCGGGCCGGCGTCGCCTATTCGAGCAGTGCGCCCGCGTCGGTCGATGCCGCCGAGGCGCATTTTGCGCGATGGACGGCAAGCCTGGAAGGCTGCGCGCTGCGCATGCGGCTCGGCCGCATGTCGCTGTTTCCGTGCGCGAAGTTGGAGGTGGGGGCGCTGCGCGCGGAAGGGCAGAACATCGCTCGGGCAACGTCGGACGTGCGCCCGTGGGTCGCGGTCGGACCTTCGGCGCGGGTGCGCTGGTTGGTCCCCGGGCAGCGCCTGTTCGTCGAGGGTGGGGTGGCCGCCATGGTGCCGCTGACGCGAGATCGCTTCTTTTTCCAGCCGAACATCACGATCCACCGCGCGGCCGTGCTCGGAGCCGAGGCGGACCTCGCGCTGGGGCTCGAGTGGTGATCAAAACGGCCAGGTCCGTCCATTAAGGGACGGCAGCGCCTTTCCCCATGAGCACCGTTTCGGATCTCGACCTTCCGTTGACGCCCCCGTCGCCACGCACGCGGGAGCGCCTGCGCGCGTGCATGGACGAGCACTACGATGCGGTGTGGCGGGCGTTGCGCCGTTTCGGGGTGCCCGAGTCCCACGTGGAGGACGCCGCGCAGCAGGTGTTCATCGTCTTCTCCAACCGACTCGACGCCGTCACGGAGGGCTCCGAGCGCGCCTATCTGTATGGGACGGCGGTACGGGTCGCTTCGGATCTGCGCAAGCGTGCCTCGCGCTCGCGCGAGGTCCCCTCGGCCACCGCGGCCGACGAGCATGCATCGTCGGACTACGACGCGGAGCAACTCCTCGACGCGCGCCGCGCCCGCGTGTTGCTCGACGACGTTCTGGCATCGATGCCCATGGATCTGCGCACCGTGTTCGTTCTGTACGAGTTCGAAGAGCTCACCATGGCCCAAATCGCCACGTCGTTGGAGATCCCCGCGGGGACGGTTGCATCGCGACTGCGGCGTGCACGCGAGCTCTTTGCATCGAGCGTCAAAGCCTTGCAGGCAGGGACCGAATCATGAGCCACCCGAACGATCCGCGTCGCTTGAAGGACGAAACCCGCGATCGCTTGGCGCTCGCGCTGCTGGCGTCGGTGCGCATCGATGCTCCGCCCGAAGGTGCCCGCGCCCGCGCCAAAGCCGCATTGGGACTCGGCCCATCGGGCTTCGGCCTCCTGAAGTGGCTCTCGCTCGCCTCCCTTGGCGCGGCCAGCATCGTGCTCTCGGTCGCGCTCTCCCCGCGAGAAAAAGTCTCTTCGGTCGAAGAAGAAAAAGTTTCTCTCCTCGAAGAAAACGCCGACCGAGAAGATCCCATCGAAGAAAAAGTCTCTTCGCCACCAAAGGAAGACGCTTCGAAGAAGCCTGATCCCGCGAAGAAGGCGCCCGCCAAGACCGAGCGACGTTCCTCGCTTCTCGAAGAGATGGCCCTGCTCGACGCCGCACGCGCTTCACTCGCCGCCCATGCCCCTGCGCGGGCACTGGCAACGCTCGACGATCTCGAGCATCGTTTTCCCAAGACGACCTTCCGCGAAGAGGCCACGGTACTCCGCATCGAAGCCCTTCACGCGGCGGGAGATCGCACGCGCGCCGAAGCGCTCGCGCGCGCCTTCCTCGAAGCCCACCCGAAGAGCGCGTACGCTCGCCGCGTACGCTCCCTTCAGCCTTAGCCCCTCACTACTGGGGCTTGTCCTTCTCGCCGTTTTTCGCGGCGGCCGCCGGAATGCGCTCGTCGGTGGCCTTGGGGTTCATCACCTCGAAGAACGCCTGGCGCGCCAGCTCCCCGAGAGGCGCTGGCTCACTGCGCAATGCGAGGAGCACGCCCTTCTCTTTCATGAACTTCAGAATCGCAATCGCATCTTCCCGTTTTTGCGCGTCCGCACTCTTGGCGTCGCGCACCAGCCGCACGCGCAGATTCACGCGCGTCACCGAGTGCGGACCGTTGTCGGTCTCGATGCCTTGCAGCGCGCGCGACAGGATCAACTTCGGCCAATCTTGAAGAGCGCCATTCACCTTCACGTGGGCGCACGCTTGCGCGTTGCGGATCCACCGAGCGACGTCGCCCTTCTCGTAATTCTTGTCGCTCCAATAGCCGAAGGACCGATTGTAAATGTCTTTGATCTCTTCCAGCGCCTCCGCCGCCACGTCGTTGTACGACGCCACGGCGCGAGTGGCCTGGTCCACCTCGCCGCCAATGAGCAAGGCCAACACCGCATCGCTGCGCGTGTTCGGATCGGTCAACTTGACCTCGAGCTGCTTGGCCACGTCGGGCGTCACGCCGCCGAAGCCAATGGCGCGAGCAGCTTGATGACGCACCTCCAGCGGCACGTTCGGGTCCAGCAGATTCACCAGACCGCGCGTCGCGGATTGCACCGGGCGGTGCACCAACGTCTCCAGGTAGCAGGCCCGGATGAGCGCATTCTTCGGGTCCGGCTTGTTGAACTCGTGCACCTTCTTCACGACCTCGCCGAGTTGATCGTCGGTCGCGACCCAGGAGAGCGCAAAGCACGATTCGACGCGCGATTGCTCGTTGTTCTCCGGGTTCTCGATGTACTTCGTCAGAATCGAATACGCCTTCGGGTCGCCCCATTCGGCGAAGCCGTCCGATGCGCCCACGCCGAGCCCGCGCAGGGTCATGCCCAGCACCGCCAGGCCGCCCTGCATCAGCGAATCCATCGTGGCGTCGACCTTGGCCGGCTTGCGATTCAGCTGTTTGTCGAGGATCCCCCAGCTCGCCGGATCCTTCGTCATGCCGAGATAGCGAAGGGCACTCTGGGCAGTGGCCCACGTCGGCGGAAAATCCTGCTGCCCTTCCTTGGGCAACGGCTCCCTCGGGTCACCCCACTTGCGCAGCAACGTCAGCCCGCGCGCCGAGCCCGCGGCCGCGAGAAAGCGCATGCCGTTCGCGTGGGGCTGCGGAAGATCCGTCGTCCAGAACACGGCGCCGTCCTCGGCCACCGACAGAATGTCGTTGCGCTTGTCCGGATGCAGCACCGCCAGATCGGCCAGCATGCGCGCGGACACCACCCGCTCGTTGTCGTCGCGCACGAGCTCCGGATCGTCGACCTTGTTGTAAAGCTTGAGCGGGTCCTGCTTGAGACGCCAGCCCAAGGTCGTCGCCGCACGCGCGTCACCGATCTCCGCCAAACGCAGCGCCGCCTCGGTCTTCCAGTGCGGCTTGGGGTTCGACGCGATGTACTGCACGAGCATGTCGCCCGCGCGCGGATCGGACAGCTCGCGCATCATCTCGAAGAGCTGCCGCGTCTGGGCCTTCTCGCGCTCCGGGTTATCGTGCGACACGCTGCGGATCGCCAAGATGAGGCCCTTGGCGCCCACACCGTCGCGCAGCGCCTCGAGGAACTTCAGCCGCGAATTCTTGTCCGCCCGCGATAGCGCATCGAGAAGCGGCCCCACCGCATCCTCGTTGCCGATGCGGCCCAACCCGACGGCCGCCTCACGCGCTACCTCGACGGATTTGTCCTGCACCAGCTTGATGAGCACCGCCGTCCACTTCGCATCACCATTGCGCGAGAGCACCGTGGCAATGAGCTGGCGCACGCTCTCGCTCTCGTCGGTCGCGTAGGTGGCCAATTTTTCGAGTGGCACCATGCCGGCGAGCAGCTCGGGATCGAACGCCGGAACGCCGTCCAAGCGCTGCACCTTGGAGAGGTGGCCCAGGCGGTACTCGGAGAGCACGGCTTCGAACGCGGAGGCTTCGTGCAAGGTGGCCAGGGCCCAGGAAATCTGCGGCTTGTCGCTGCTATCCGCCTCCTGCAGCGCCTTCAAAAGCGCGGGCTTCGCCGCATCCGCCGTGGGCGAACCGTATTCCAGGATGGCCTGCGCCGCCGTGCCGCGCACGCGATGATCGTCCGACGCGAGGCCCTTGATGATGAGCTCGAGGCCCGTGGGATCTTTCGCCCACGCCAGCTCGGCGAACGCCTCTTGCTGGAGCGCGGGGACGTCGTTGCGGGCGGCCCACGAGCGCCACTTCGGGACGGCCTCGGCCTTCGACATCACGTAGATGTGCTTACGCTCGGAGGCGATCTCTTTGACGCCGAGCTTCTCCGATTCCCCCTTCGCCGCGAGCACCGCAAACACGGCCCCACCGACGACCGCGAGAACACCGATGCCAATGGCTATCGGCTTGAAGGCACCTTTTTTGAAGTTTCCTTCCTCGACATCGTAATCATTGCCTTGCATCGCCGGAAGGACGATATCAGAGCGGAACACCAGCCAGGAAAAGAATGCATACCGTCATCGTCGCCGCCGCAGTTTTGATCGAGGGGCGCCGTGTCCTGCTCACGCAGCGCAAGGCGGGTGCTCACCTCGCGGGCTCCTGGGAATTTCCGGGCGGAAAGGTGGAGCCAGGGGAAGACCCCAAGGCAGCCCTCGCACGCGAGCTCGCGGAAGAAGTGGGCATCGTTGTGCGGATCGGTGAGATTGTCGATGTAACGTTCCACCGCTACGACGACGCGAACAAGGCCGTGCTTCTTCTCTTCTACGACGCAGAACGAACGACCGATTCGCCCGACCCAAGCGCCATCGACGTGGCGGCACTGCGCTGGGCTACGGCCGACGAGCTCGAATCTGCGGATTTTCCCCCGGCCGACGTCGCGATTTTGGCCAAGGTACGACATAGGCTGTCCTGTCTGGTATGATTGGTTCTGCTCGTGATACCATTGGATAGCAGTTGCAAGCATGGCGGAGCATAACCGCAAAGGGGAGAACTTTCCGACGACCCAGCACTCCATCCCATTTGGGTTGAAGAGTGCGGACTCCGCCGAGAAAACGCGTTCCCTGGAGCGGCTGACCAAGGCGTACTGGAAGCCGGTCTACAAGTACCTGCGGCGCAAGTGGCGCAAGACACCGGCCGAGGCCGAGGAGCTCACGCAGTCGTTCTTCCTGCGCGCCATCGACAAGAGTACCTTCGCCTCCTACGACCCGGAGCAGGCGCGCTTTCGCACCTTCGTCCGCGTGTGCGTCGACCGGTTCGTGGTCGACCAGAAACGGCACCAGTCGGCGATCAAACGCGGTCATGGGGTGCGCTTTCTGCAATTGGATTTCCCCGGCGCCGAGGGGGAAATCTCCAGCGACTACGCGATGGTGTCGGATCCGGAGAAGCTCTTCGAGGTCGACTGGGTTCGGAGCGTGCTGGGGCTCGCCGTCGAAGCGCTGCGCGCGGCATGCGCGAGCAAGGGCAAGGACGTGCACTTCCGCGTGTTCGAGCTCTTTCACCTCGGCGACGGCGCCGAGAAACCGAGCTACGCCGAGGCGGGTGCGCTGCTCGGCATCTCGGTGACCGACGTGACGAACCGACTGAGCTATGTGCGGCGCGAGTTCCGCGTGATGGTGCTCGACACCCTCCGCGAGCTCACCGGCAGCGAAGAGGAACTCCGCAGCGAAGCGCGCGCCGTGCTCGGCGTGGAGCTTTGATCACGCACGCACGAGCATGTCGCGCGTGATGGAGGCGATGTCCGGGCAGCCGGCCAGGGCCATGGCGGAGGTGAGCTCGCCCCGCAGGATTTGAAGTACGCGTGCGACGCCGGCTTCGCCAGCGAGGGTGAGACCCCAGAGGATGGGCCGGCCGACCATCACGGCGCGGGCACCCAAGGCGAGGGCCTTGAAAATGTCGGTGCCCCAACGGATGCCGCCGTCGACGATGACCTCGAAGCCGGCGGACTGGCGGGAGGCCACGGCCTCGAGGACGCGCGGAAGGGCATCGAGCGAGGCGATCGCGGAATCGAGCTGGCGGCCGCCGTGGTTCGAGACGACCACGCCGGAGGCCCCGGCGTCGATGGCCCGAAGTGCATCGTCGCCGCGCACCACGCCCTTCAACAAGATGGGCATGCGCGTCATCGTGCGGAAGGTCTCGATGTCGCGCCACGTGAGCGAGGAATCGTGCCGCCCCGTCGCGTACGCGTGATGGTACGCCTCCTTGCCCCCCTGCGCGACGTCGGTCAAGTTGGCGGCGACCATGCCGGGTGGCAGGGTGAACGCGTTGCGGACATCGCGCAGGCGGCGCCCCATGATCGGCACGTCGACCGTGACGACCAAGGCCTGGTAGCCCGCGGCGTCGGCGCGTTCGATGAGCGAGCGCGTGATGCCGCGGTCCTTGTTCACGTAAAGTTGGAACCAGCGCGGCGCGCTCGGGCCCGCGTCGACAGCCTTGGCGGCGTCGAACTCGGTGGCGATCCGTTCGAGAGGCATCGTGGCCACGGTGCTGGTCACGTAGCCGGTGCTCGACTTCGCCGCGCCGCGGGAGCTGGCCAGCTCGCCTTCGGGATGCGCCAAGCAATGGTAGGCCATGGGCGCGACGAGAATGGGCGATGCGACCTCGCGCCCCAGGAGCCGCGTGCGTGTGTCGATGCGGCCGACGTCGACCAAGATGCGGTAGTCGATGGCCCACTTGCGGAAGGCGCGGCGGTTGGCGCGGAGCGTGGTCTGCGAGTCCGCCCCGGACAGGAAGTAGCCCAACGTCGAAGGGGACAGCTGCGGACGTGCCGCGCGCTCGAGGTCACGGACCGTGAGAAACGTCGACAAGTCCAACGGCTCGATCATGTCCGAACGTTATACCGAGGAGCCCGTCCCGATGCAGCTCATGAAGAGAGACGCCGGCAACAAAGAGTGCATCAAGGCTGTCATCCTCACGGAATCGGGTTATTCAATTCTCCTATGTCCAGCGAAAGCTTGCACGAGCCGGAAGACCGACTGTCCGAGCCAACGAAGAACATGCACCGCGCGATCGTCTCGCTCATCGAGGAGCTCGAGGCGGTGGACTGGTACCAACAGCGGGCCGAGGCCTCGACGGACGATGCACTGCGAGCCGTGCTCGAACACAACCGCGACGAGGAAATCGAGCATGCGTCGATGACGCTCGAATGGATCCGCCGCAACAACCCGCGCTTCGACGCGAACCTTCGCACCTACTTGATGAAGACCGAGCCCATCACGGAGATCGAAGAAGCGGAGACCGCCGGAGAAACACAGCCGCAGGAAACGACGACGACCGCGCCGCGGGGGACGGACGGATCGCTCGCCATCGGAAGCCTGAAGGAGACTCCATGAATCTTCTGAAACGAGAGCTTGCCCCCATCCTTCCCGACGCATGGGAAGCCATCGACGAAGAAGCGACGCGCGTCCTCAAGTTGAACCTCGCCGGTCGCAAGTTGGTCGACTTCAAAGGTCCGCACGGCTGGAAATACGCGGCCGTGAACACCGGCCGCCTCGAGTTTCTCAAGGAGTCCCCGGCCCCCGACGTCGCCGCGGGCGTGCGCTCGGTGCAGCCGCTCATCGAGCTGCGCACCATGTTCAAGCTGGACATTCTCGATCTGGATTCGGTCGCGCGCGGAGCGGACGATCCCGATCTGTCGGAGGTCGTCAAAGCCTCCGAGCGCATCGCGCACGCCGAGGACAGCGCCATCTTCAACGGCTACAAGGCCGGCCAGATCGACGGCATCATCGAGACGAGCCCGCACACGCCCATCGACGTGCGCGCCATCGAATCGTGGCCGCAGAGCATCGTGCAAGCGAAGGAGATCCTTCGCGCGGCCGGCGTCTCGGGGCCGTATGCCCTCGCCCTCGGCAAGCAAGCGTACGACGAGCTTTCCGCCGGCAGCGAGGACGGCTACCCGCTGCGCAAGCGCATCGAGCGCACCTTGATCGACGGCCCCTTCGTCTGGGCGCCCGCCATCCAAGGCGCCGTACTCCTCTCCACGCGCGGCGGCGACTACGAGCTCACGGTGGGCCAGGATCTCTCCATCGGCTACCACTTCCACGACAAGCGCACCGTGGAGCTCTACATCACCGAGTCCTTCACCTTCCGCGTGCTCGAGCCCGCGGCGGCGGTGGTCCTCAAGCGGGGCTAACCTAGAATCGACTGGGCGATCTCGTCGGCCGTGATCTTGGCCAGGACGATGCCGCTGCGGTAGTGGCCCGTGCCCCAATAGAGGCCGGGGATGCTCGAGCGGCCGACGAGAGGGCGATCGGCGTGGGGACGGAAGCCGACCCACGTCGCCGACAAGGCGGCATTCGCGAGGGACGGAACGGCGGCAATGGTGCCGTCGAGGATGTCGCGCAGGGCGCCGGCGGTGACCTCGCGGCGGTAGCCGACGAATTCGACGGTGGAGCCGCAGTAGACGCGGCCATCGCCGCGCGGCACCGCGTACGAGTGGCCGTTCACGATCATCGTGCGAAGGCGCGGCGGTCGCTCTTCGAGCTGCACGACTTGCCCGCGCGCGGGTCGCACCGGCGCGAGATCGGACGCGCCGCTGATACCAGGAATGAGCGAGGACCAGCTGCCTGCGGCGAGCACCGTGGCGTCGGCGCGCACGGTCGTCTCGCCGTCATCCGGTGCGGAGGCGAGCGAGACGCCGGTGCAGCGATCGCCCTCGAGCAGAACGCGCTCCACCACGGCGCCGATGCGCATCGTCACGTTGCGCATCTTGCCGAGAGACGCGACCAAGGCGCGGAGCAGCGCCGGGGGATCGACCTGCGAGTCGTCGGGGAAGTAGGCGCACGTCCCGGCATTCGCCACGAGCTCGGGCTCGATGCTGCGCGCCGCGGCGGCGTCGAGGATCTCCGCGCGCTGTCCGAGCTCGCGCTGGGCCGATACGATGCGCAGGATCTTGTCGCGCTCTTCGCCGCTGTCCGGCAGCACGTGGAGAATGCCCGACACGCGGTAGCCGACGTCGATGCCGGTCTCGCGGCGCAACTCCTCGGACCATGCCGCGTAGCTGTCGCGCGCCCGCACGAAGTACGAAATGCGCTCGGGGCTCTCCTCTTCCACCTCCGCGCCCGCGCCGAGCATCCCCGCCGCAGCGCTCGAAGCCTCCGAGCCCGGAACCGCGCGCTCGAGCAGCACCACGTCTGCACCACGCTTCGCCAACGCCAGCGCTGTCGCGCAACCAATGACTCCACCGCCAATGACCGCTACCCGCATGCCCCAGCCTTTAGCACAGCGCCGTTACGGCCCCTCCCCCTTCGCTGGGAGGGGGGATTTGCAAAGGCGCCTAGCGCACTCTTCGAGTCAAACGCACCAACGTCGCCACGTTCCACACCGCGAACCCGACGAAGAGCACCATCAAGCCGACGGACCAACGCGCCCGCTCCGGCGTCTCGCCATCGACCAGGAGCCACGCGCTCGAGGGCACGTGGCTGCGCAAGCTACGGTGCCGCGGGCCCACCGCATCGAAGCGCACCAGCCGCCCGGAAAACGTGCTCGGCGGAACGAACCGCGCGCTCTCCTGCCCCGACGGAACGCGGATCTCCACCCAGAGATCCGATCGGCCCGCCACCGGTGCGAGCCGGTACGAATCCGACTCGAGGGGCCGCTCATAACGGATGGCGCCACTCGCCCCCAGCATGCCGCGGGCGTGCACCAGCCGATTTTGACCGACCTCCTCCAGCTTGAGCGCCAGAAGCTCCCCCGCGTCGAAGGGACTACTCGGCGCAAACGCATATGCTGCATCGCGGGCCAGCGAGACGACCATGGCCAGCGACGCCAGGGCGGTCACGAGGAGGAGGAGCAGCGTCCATGTACGTTCGCGCCGCGGCGGATCGGGGAGCTGCAGAAGCTCCGGATCGACCGGCTCCGCAAACTCTACGAGGGCTTCGGGGGAATGGCTCATCGGACGCACATCCAGGTTGACATCTCACGAGCACGAACGTTCCGTAATTTTTCTCGTCGGCCACGCCGCAGGCAGGGTAGGCTTTTTGCCATGGCCAAGGCCTCCGCTTGCCCGAGTTGTGGCTTTACCCAAAATCCCCCGAATGCGGTGCGCTGCGCCTCGTGCGGCGCCAAGATGGAGGCCATCGGCCGAAGCGGTCGTACGCGCGAGGAAGAGCTCGAGCGGAGGTACCAGCAAGAAGGGCTGAGCATCAAATGGATGTTCATTGCCCTGCTGGTGCAGGTCGTCCTTACGGCCGCGCTCGTCTTCGGCCTGCCCGTCGTCGTCGGCGCGCTCGATTTCGAGGGCGGTAACGGCATGATCGTGTGCATCCCCGTCTGGTTCCTCGGCGGGTTGCTCATCGGCATGGTCTCGCCCGGGCGTACCTTCATCGAGCCGGTGGTTGCCAGCTTCGTCGTGGCCATCCCCACCACGTTCGTGCTCGTGCAGAACCAGACCGTGCGCATGATCCCCACCTTCCTCTATGTGATCATGGCCTCGATCGGGGTCTTGTTCACCTTGGTGGGCGCGTACATCGGCGAGCGCATTCAGCTCGGGCCGCCGCCGAAAACCGCAGAATAATCCATGTCGTATGAAGTGATCATCGTGGGCGGCGGGCCAGGCGGCTCCGTCACCGCGTCACGGCTTGCGCAACTCGGCCGGCGGGTGCTCGTTCTGGAGAAGACGCCCTTTCCCCGCTTTCACCTGGGGGAGTCGCTCCTCCCGCAGTCGATGCCCATCCTCGGGAAGGTCGGCGTTCTGGAGGCGCTGGAGCAGCGCTTCTTGGTCAAGCGTGGCGCCAACTTCCACCTGAGCGGCACGGGCAAGACCGCCCGGTACGACTTCGCGGAGGCCTTCGACAAGAGCGTCAAATCGGCGTTCGAGGTGCCGCGCGACGAGTTCGATCACGTGCTCCTTCGCCGCGCCTCGACCTTGGGCGCGGAGGTGCGCGAGGGGTGGACGGTCACGCGGATCGTCTTCGACAACGACCGCGCCGTCGGCGTGGAAGCGCGCGATCCCAACGGGGTCACGCACTCGCTCGCCGCGCCCTTCGTGGTGGATGCCACCGGACGCGACGCGATGCATGCGCACACGACGCGCAGCACCATCCGGGTGCCGCACCTCGACAAGACGGCCCTGTTCACGCACTTCCGCGGCGCGCACCGCGACACGGGCGATCGCGAGGGCGACATCCAGATTGTCGTGTTTCCGGCGGGTTGGTTCTGGTTCATCCCCTTCAAGGATGGCCGCACCAGCGTCGGCGCCGTCGTGTCCAGCGCGTGGATGAAGACGCGCACCCCCGGCCAAACCGTGGACGACCTCTACCGCCGCGCGGTGAGCGAGTCGGACGTCGCCACGCGGATGCTCGAAGGCGCCGAACAGCTCTTCCCCGCAGGCGCCACCGCCGATTTCAGCTTTCGCGTGAAGCGCCTCGCCGGCCCCGGATGGCTTGCCGTGGGCGATTCGGGCGGCTTCATCGATCCGCTCTTTTCGACGGGCGCGCACCTGGCCATCTATGGCGGCTACCACGGGGCCGAGGCCATCCATGCGGCGCTCGAGTCGGGGGAGAGCGTGGACCGCTTCGTCGCGTGGGAAAAACAGGTACGCCGGGGCGCCGAGCTCTTTCTCGGCGCCGTCCAAGCGTTCTACCAGGGCACCCTCACCGAGTACCTGTTTGCGGACAAGCCGCATCCCTTCTTGAAGCGCTCCATCACGTCGATGCTCTGCGGCGACGTGTTCCACGGCGACGAGCGCTGGACGCGCGAGATTCAGTCGCGCTTCCCGGCATCGTTCGACTGATCGCGGCGCCTGCGGCGCACGAGGGTGATCCCCAATGCGAGGACGCCCGCGCCGAGCCCGGAGAACAGCCCTCCGCTCGGTGACACATTGCACCCATCGTCGGAGCTGCCGCCGGTGTTGGCGTTGCCGCCGGTACCGCCGTCCTCCGAACGCGGCGGGATGGGCGACGCGAAGTGGGCATCGCTCAATGCCGCGAGGGCATCGAGCTTCCCGCGCCCCCACATCACGTTGGGCAGATTGTCCACGCCTTCGGGCTTGACCGCCGTCCGATCGAAGATCCCACGAATGTCGTCGACGGTGAGCTTCGGATCGCGCTCCAGCAGCAGCGCGACCACGCCCGCCACGAGCGGGGACGCCATGCTCGTGCCCTCCTCGGCGAGGTAACCGTTCGGCGAGGGCTTGATGAGGTTCTTGGCGCGAACTTGGGCCGCCGGCGTGCTGGTGTTCAATGTCGAGATGATCATCTCGCCGGGCGCGGTGATGTCCGGCTTTAGCGGCCCCACGCCGTTGCGCGCAGGACCGTGGCTGGAAAAGTCGCTGAGTGCGCCAGCGACGATGGGCACACCGCCGACGAAGGTCTGCTGCTGCTGCGGCTTTCCGTCGCTCGACGTCCACTCGCCGCGCGTGACGAAGGAGCCCACGGCGAGCACTTTCCACGCGATGGCGGGGTAGCCGATGGTCACGTCGTGATTGACCGTCACACCAGCCTGTTGATCCGTGAGCAGGAACCCGCCCTGGTTGGTCGTATCGATGAACGCGTCGAATTTGCCCTTCCCCAGGATCTCCAAGCGCCAGGGACGCTTGTCTTCGAGCCCGTCCTGGTTGGTGTCCCTCAGGGTCACCCTGTAGTTGCGTGCGCCCGTCGGGGACACGGCCCCGCTGCCGGCCACATTTCCCAGAGTGATGGTGCCGTCGGTGAGCATCGTGTCGGCGAGCGGCCGCTCCACGACGATGCTCTTCGAGTACGTGGGCGCACCGCCGGTGGTCGACTCGAAGCCGACGCGCACGGAGAGCTCCGCGTCAGGATCGGTCCAGATGTTGATGACCTCCCTGGCGTAGTACTTCCCATCGGCTGCCGCGACGGAGCCCGAAAGCCACCGCAAAACGACCGGCGTCGCCGAAGCCGTCGCCGACGCGTGCACCGCCACCGGCGTCTTGTCGAGTGCAGAGTTGACGTTCCCGTGCCCCTCGTTGCCCGCGGCCGCGACCAAGATTTTTCCCGGCCCGGTCAGATTGTCGAGGCACTTCTCCGCGAGCGACAGCCCATCGTGCGATCCGTTGTGCTGGCCGAGGCTCATGTTGACGACGGCGGGCATCTTCGCCTCCTCGGCGATCTTGAAGATGTACGAGACGCCGTCGCAGATGGCCGTCGTCAGGGTATCCGGCCCGGAAACCCCGGGCGCGTTTCCAGGCTCCACCCAAACGATGTCGGCCTCGGGGGCCATGCCGATGTACGGCACCCCCGCGACGGGGCCACCCGCCGCGATACCCAGCACGTGGGTGCCGTGGCTTCCCGTCCGTTGGTACGCGCACGTCTTCGCGTCAATCTGCGCGGCGGTGCACCCGGTGCCGTATTTGAAATCCAGAGGCGGGGTGCCATCCTTCTGGCGTTGGTCCCAGATGCCGCGCACGCGCGTGGTGCCATCGGCCTTCTTGAACGCGTCGTGCGCCAGATCGACGCTCCCGTCGATCACGCCGACGACGACGCCCTTTCCCTTGAACGGAGAAGGCAGCGGCGACACGCCCGCATGCACTTGATCGATCTTCACGGCCGTCGCCGCCTTGTCGAGCTTCGGATGAACGGGGAGGGCTCCCTCCATCCGCGTCACGGCCGCACCGTTCGCGAGCATCGCGATCGCCGAGCTGGGCACACGCGCGGTCAAAACGTCGCCCGCAACGGTTCCCACCGTTCCTCCCGCCTCCTCGATGATCCGGCGGGCCGCCGCAGGATCTTTCGACTGCACGAACAGCGACGACAGCTCCGGCGCCGCGCTCTCCGCATCCTCGCTCCTTTCCGGCGCCGCGGCCGCGAGGGTACTCATGCGCAGGGTCGCATCGAGCTTGGACCAGCCCGTGGCGGTGAGCCCCGCCTTTGCGACCCCCGGCGGCACGCTCTCATCGCCACCCGGCGTGACGGATGTATCGGAGCACGCGGCGATGGCAACGGCCATCGCACTGCCCAAGGCACACATCGTTCGGAAGTGTTTCATGGTGAAGGCTCCTCACTGGGCCATGTCGTTTCGACGACGAGGGTGCATTCTCACCACAAACGCGAACGCACGCGGCTTGAAAAGCGCCGCGTGCGTCGGATTCCGTGCTCACTCCGTCATGATGTTCGCACCTGCGCACCACCGAGATGCGACTTCGCAAAGAAGAGCGTGCGGCCGAGAAATCGTCCTGCCGTTTGGATGCAACGGCGCGGGCGACTCACCCGCGGCGGCGTCGGCGCACGAGCATCATGCTCAATGCAAGAGCTCCCGCGCCGAGTCCGGAGAAGAGCCCGCCGGTAGGAGCCACGTTGCATCCGCTCTTGCTCTTCTCTTCGCCCTTCGCGTCGCCATTTCCATCGTTCGGAGGAGGCGGCGCGACCTTCGCATCGCCCACCGCGGCGAACGCATCGAGCTTTCCGTAGCCCCACGTCGAACTCGGCACCGTCACCCCGTCGGGCTTCACGGCCGTGCGCTGGAAGGTGCCACGGATATCCTCGACCGTGAGCTTCGGCTCCTTCTGCAGCATGAGTGCCACCACGCCGGCGACGACGGGCGAAGCCATGCTCGTCCCTTCGTACGCGGCGTAGCCATTCGGTGGAGCTTTGACGATGCGATCGGGGGTGCCGGTGTCGATGGGAGCGGACGTGTTCCACGCCGAGATCACCATTTCGCCCGGGGCGGTGATGTCCGGCTTCATCGGCGCCGCTTCGTTGCGAAGCGGCCCGCGGCTGGAGAATTCGCTGATCGCACCGATGGTCAAGGGTTTGCCGTCGGCGCCAGTTGGCTTCCACTCCTGACCATCTTTCGCCGCCGTCCAAGAGTTGCGTGAGGTGTACGAGGCCACCGAGATGACCTTCGATGCGGTCGCGGGGAAACCGATGGTCATGTCGTGGTTGACGCTCACGCCGGGCTCCTGTCCGTCGATGATGAAGCCGCCGCCCCTCGTGGAGTCGATCCAGGCATCGAAGCGCCCATTGCCGGTGATTTCGAGCAGCCAGACCAGCCCATCTTCTCGGTGGTCACCATCTCCATCCCACGTGCCCACGCGAATGTTGCGCGCCCCCGAAGCTTCCACACTCCCGGCGCCCTGGACGGGCCCAACGGTGATGGTCCCATCGGTGAGCGTGGCCCTCGCGAGCGGCTTGTCGACCTGGATGGCCTTCGAATACGTCGGCGTTCCGCCCGCGACGGGCACGAAGCCCACTCGAACCGAAA
This sequence comes from Sorangiineae bacterium MSr11367, assembly GCA_037157805.1. Taxonomy (NCBI): domain Bacteria; kingdom Pseudomonadati; phylum Myxococcota; class Myxococcia; order Myxococcales; family Pendulisporaceae; genus Pendulispora; species Pendulispora rubella. Next base: position 9,881,868 of record CP089983.1, read on the forward strand.
GGTTCACGTCCGAGTTGCTCCAGAGATTCAGAATCTGGTCCGCATAGAATTGGCCGTTGGATTCCATCACCCGCCCTGGCAGCCACCGCACGACGACCGGCTTCGTCGAAGCGACCGCCGTCGCGTGTGCAAACGTCCGCGTAGACGCCAGGGGGTTGATCTTTGCTCGCCCTTCGTTTCCGGCAGCGGCCACGATGATTTTTCCGGGCCCGGTCAAATTGTCGAGGCACTTGTCGGCGAGCGACGAGCCATCGTGCGGGCCGCTGAAATCGCCGAGGCTCATGTTGACGACGGCCGGCTTGTTCGCCGCCTCTGCCATCTTGAAGATGTACCCGGCCCCATCGCAAATGGCGGTCGATACGGGAACGGCGTCGGGGCTGTTCTGATTGGCGAGATCCACGTCCACCAACACGAGATCCGACTCGGGCGCCATGCCGAGGTAAGGCACGCCCGCAACGCGCGACCCCGCCGCGATGCCGGTGACGTGCGTCCCGTGGTGCTCCTTGCTCGTGTAGTTGCACGTTCCCGCGTCGATCGCCGCGGCATCGCACACACTGCCGTAGTCGTAACCGTAGGTTGAAGGCGGCTTGCCGCCCTTGGCCGTTTGGTGCCAGAGGGAGCGGATTCGGGTCTTGCCGTCGCTCGTCTTGAAGGCGGCGTGCTTCAAGTCCATCCCGCCGTCGACGACGCCCACGATGACCCCCGCGCCCTTGAAGGCCGAAGGAAGTGGCGCAGCCCCCGCATGCACCTGGTCGGCCTTCACCGCGGCAATCGTCTTGTCGAGTCTGGCGTACACCGGGGTGGCGCCTTCCATCCGCGACACGCTGACGTTGTTCGCGATCGTGGCCACCGCGCCGGCGGGCACACGCGCCGTCATCACGTCACCCGAGACGGTTCCAACGCTCCCTCCCGCCGCCTCGATGAGCCGCCGCGTAACCTCGGGCTCCTTCGACTGGACGTAAAGCGCCACGGATGGCGCGCTCGCTTCGCTGGCCGGTGCGTCGTCGAGCGTACGCGAGCGCAGGGTGGCGTCGAGCTTGCCCCACCCGAGGGCGGTCAGCCCCGCCTGCGCGACACGCGTCTCCACCGCATCGTCTCCACTCCCCACGACGGCGGGCGCCGAATCGGAGCAAGCCGCCACCGGAAAAGCGAGAAAGCTTCCTAAGGCACACACATGTGCGAATTTTTTCATCAAGGATGGAGACGCCTACTCCTTCCCGATGTCGCGTGAGAATCGCGCGATTTAGTCGCGCTTTCCGCCGTCCTTCGATGGATCGATCGCGCCAGCATCCGAGCGCGGGTACACGGGGCGGGCGATCTCGACGTGGAGCACGCCGTCGGTCGCGCGTACCCGGTCGAGGGCGCCCGCGGGGATGCGCGCGGTCATGATGTCGCCGGCGACGGTGTCCACCTCGACGCCGAGGGCGGCGAGTTTTTCACGGGTGACGCGGGCAGGGTCGACTTGAAGGTAAGCGCGGATCACGTCACCTCGCTCCGATGCGTCGGTCGCCTTTCCGGCTGCGGGAGAGGGCGCGGAATCAGGCGCCGGATCGGACGCCTTGTTCGGGCAGCCCATGAGGGTGAGCGCGACGACTGCAAGCAACGCCCTCATGCGCGACCCCTCCGGCGGACAATCACCATCGCCAAACCGATGGCCAGCGCGATGATGCCCGAGGCGAGGCTGCCCGAGGGGGAGGACACGTTGCAACTGACCGAACTGTCGTCCTTCGAGTCGGACTTCGGCGGCGCGACCGTCGAATCGCTCAACGCCGAGAGCGCGTCGAGCTTCCCGTAGCCCCACGTCGGGCTCGGAACCGTTGCACCGTCGGGCTTCGCGGCGGTGCGGCTCAAGACGCCGCGAACGTCGTCGATGGTGAGCTGCGGGTTGCGCTGCAACATGAGCGCGAGCACGCCCGCCGCCACCGGCGACGACATGCTCGTTCCCTCGAAGGCGGCGTAGCCGTCGGGGCTGGACTTCACCACGCGCTCGACCCGCACATCGGCGATCGGCACCCCGGCGTTGAGCGCGGAGACGAGCAGCTCGCCCGGCGCGGCGATGTCCGGCTTCATCGGGCCCACGCCGTTGCGCGAGGGACCGTGGCTGGAGAACTCACTGAGCGCGCCGACGGGCACCACATTGCCCTCGATTCCCTTCTTCTGCCGCTCCAAGCCGTCGACCGCGGTCCACGTGTTGCGTGTCGTGTACGAGCCGACGGCGAGCACCTTCGACGCGATGGCCGGGTAGCCGATGGTCATGTCGTGGTTGACGGTGACCGCGGGATCGTTGCCCGTGAGCAGGAAGCCACCGGCGGAGTTCGTGTCGATGAACGCGTCGAATTTCCCCTTGCCGGTGATCTCGAGCACCCACACCACGTTCTCTTCATTGTGGTCTCCGTCGTTGTCGACCATCGAGATGAAGATGTTGCGCGCGCCCGAGGGGGACGACACGCTGCCGAAGGCGCCCACGGGGCCCAACGCGGCAACCCCGTCGGAGATCAAGGTGTTCTTGAGCGGCTGATCCACGGTGACGGAGCCCGTCGCGTAAGTTGGCGCGCCCCCCGCGGCGGGCACGAAGCCCACGCGCACCCCGAGATCCGAGCCCGCGTCGCTCCAGAGGCTCACGACCTGGGACGCGTAGTATTGGCCGTCGTTGCGATCTCTGCCCCGCCCCGGAAGCCAGCGAAGGACGATGGGCGTCGCCGATGCCGTGCCCGTCGCATGCACGGCCACCCGCGTGGATTTCAACGGGTTGAGCGTGCCGCGTCCCTCGTTGCCCGCCGCGGCCACGACGAGCCTTCCCGGCTTGATCTGGTTGTCGAGGCACTTGTCGGCCAACGACGAGCCGTCGTGCGGGCCCGTGTGCTCGCCGAGGCTCAGATTGACCACGGCGGGCATGTTCGCCGCGTCGGCGATCTTGAAGATGTACCCAACGCCGTCGCACACGGCTGTCGTAAAGGCCTCCTCGAAGCTGCCCGCGTCGGGCGGGGTGCCGATGTCCACGAAGACGAGGTCCGCCTCCGGGGCCATGCCGACGTAGGGCACACCCTGCACGGGCGCGCCGGCGGCGATGCCCATGACGTGCGTCCCGTGGTACTCCGTCGTGGCGGTGTATCCGCACTTCTGCGAATCGATTTCGGCGGCGTCGCATTCGCCGCCGTAGTTGTAGCCGGCGGGATGCTTCGCGCCCTTCGCGCCTTGAGCCCAGAGGGAGCGCAGACGCGTCTTGCCGTCCGCCTTCTTGAACGCGGAGTGCCTCAAGTCCATGCCGTTGTCGACCACACCGACGATGACGCCCTTGCCCTTGAAGGGCGAAGGAAGCGGCGCCGCACCGGCGTGCACTTGATCGGCGCGCACGGCGACGGAGGCTTTGTCGAGCTTCGTCTGCACCGGCCGGCCACCCTCCATGCGCGACACGATCGCGTTGTTGGCGATGGTCGCGACGGCCTCGGGCGGCACGCGCGCGGTCAGGACGTCGCCCGCCACGGTGCCCACGGTTCCGCCCGCGTCCTCGATGAGGCGGCGCGTGCCCTCGGGATCCTTCGTCTGCACGAACAGCGACACCGGCGGCGACGCCACGCTCGAGAGGGCCGGCCCCGCCGATCCACCTGACAGCGTGCGGGTGCGCAACGTCGCATCGAGCTTGTTCCAGCCCGACACCGTGAGCCCGGCTTGCGCGATGCCCGGCGCCGGCTCGTCGCCCCCCTGCCCCGAGAGCGAGCCCGACGAATCGGAGCACGCCGCGATGGACACGGCCATCGCCCCACCAAGCGCACACAGCTGCACGAACTTTCTCATCACGAACAAGACGCTCCCAGGTTTCAAATGTCGCGTAAAAATCGTGCCTGGCACGATAGACGGCTTACTCCACCGCCGGTGCGCCATTTTGAGAGCGAACGCGCCGTTTCGCGCCATTCGCCGGCGATGGTGCGGCCTTTCGCGTGATCTTCGTCACCAGAAGCGGAGCGAGAAACTGCCCGGTGAACGACTTGGCGATACCCGCCACGCGTTCCGGCGTGCCTTCCGCCACCAAGGTACCGCCGCGTGCACCGCCCTCGGGCCCGAGATCGATGATCCAGTCGGCGCACTTGATGACGTCCAAGTTGTGCTCGATGACCACGACCGTGTTGCCCGCGTCGACGAGGCGTTGCAGCACCGCGAGGAGCTTCTTGATGTCGTCGAAGTGCAAGCCCGTCGTCGGCTCGTCGAGCACGTAGAGCGTGCGCCCCGTCTGCACCTTGCCCAGCTCGCGACTGAGCTTCACGCGCTGCGCCTCGCCGCCGCTCAACGTGGTGGCCTGCTGCCCGAGCTTCATGTAGCCCAGGCCGACCTCCACCAATTTGTCGAGGATGCGCGTCAGCGCGGGGAAGGCCTGAAAGTGCTCGCGGCACTCGTCGATGCTCGACTCGAGCACGTCGTGGATCGACTTGCCCTTGAAGCGCACCTGCAACGTCTCCGGGTTGTAGCGCTTCGTCTCGCACGCCGAGCACGGGACGTACACGTCGGCCAAGAAGTGCATCTCGACCTTGACCGTGCCGTCGCCGCCGCACGCCTCGCAGCGCCCGCCCTTGACGTTGAAGCTGAATCGTCCCGCGTTGTAGCCGCGCGTGCGTGCCTCGGGCAGCTCCGCGAAGATCTCGCGGATCATGTCGAAGGCCTTGGTGTACGTCCCCGGGTTCGAACGCGGGGTGCGACCGATGGGCTTTTGGTCGATGGCGATGACCTTGTCGAAGGCCGACAGGCCCTCGATGGAGTCGTGCTCGCCCACCGGATCCGAGCTGTCGTGGAGCGCGCGGCCAAGCGCCGGCAAGAGGATGCCGTTCACCAGCGAGCTCTTTCCGGCACCGCTCACGCCGGTCACCGCGGTGAGGATGCCCACCGGGATCTTCACGTCGATGCCGCGCAAATTGTGGGCGCGGGCGCGCTTCACCTCGAGCCACGTGCGCGGTTTGCGCCGCTCCGCGGGCACGTCGATGGATTTCTTGCCCGAGAGGTACTCGCCGGTGAGGCTGTCGCTCGCGAGCAGCTCCTCGGGCGTGCCGTTGAAGGTGATGCTCCCGCCCATGTGCCCGGCGCCGGGGCCGAAGTCGACCACGTGATCCGAGGCCAGAATGGTCTCCGCGTCGTGCTCCACGACGATGACGCTGTTGCCGAGATCGCGCAGGCGCTGCAACGTGGCAATCAGGTGCGTGTTGTCGCGCGCATGCAAGCCGATGCTCGGTTCGTCGAGCACGTACATGACGCCGGACAGCTCGCTGCCCAATTGGCTCGCGAGGCGAATGCGCTGCGCCTCGCCACCGCTCAACGTCGGTCCCTTGCGATCGAGGGTGATGTAATCGAGCCCCACGTCGAGCAAGAAGCGCAGCCGGCTCTGGATCTCCAAGAGCGCGCCCTCGCTGATCTGCCGATCCGACGAGGGCAACTCGATCCCTTCGAAGTGCGCGGCCACCTCGGCGATGGTCATCGACGTGACCTCGGTCACGTTTTTCCGGGCGACGAGCACCGCCAAGCTCTCCGCGCGCAGGCGTTTGCCGCCGCACGATTCACACGGGCGCTCACGCAGGTAGCGGCGGTAGGTGTCGCGCGCGGCCTCCGAGGCCGTCTCGCGGAACTTGCGCTCGATGTTGGGGATGACCCCCTCGTACTTCATCGCCCACGTGTTCTGGCCTTCCTTGCCCCAGCGCACGTTGATGCGATCCTGGCTGCCGAAGAGGATGCGCTCCTGTTTCGCCTTGGGGATTTTCTTCCAAGGCATGTCCAAATTGACGGCGAAGGCCTTGGCCACGCCGTCGATGATGCGCGACGTCCACCCTTCCCCGCGTTGCATGGCCGGCGCCCACGGCGCTATGGCGCCGCCGCGGATCGACAGCGAGGCATCGGGAATGACCAGCGAGGGATCCACTTCGTCGCGGATGCCGAGGCCGTTGCACGACGGGCACATGCCGAGCGGCGAGTTGAAGGAGAAGCTCTGCGGCGATAGCTCCGGGAAGGCGATGCCGCAGCACGAGCGCGCTTCGCTGTAGAGGATCTCCTCCTTGCCGGTGTCGACGCGCAGCTCGCCCTTGCCTTCGCGCAGGCCGAGCTCGACGCCCTCGGCCACGCGGGCGCGGTCCTCTTCTTTGAGCACGATGCGGTCGATCACCACCTCGACGGTGTGCTTCTTCTTTTTGTCGAGCGAGGTGACGTCCTCTAGGCGCGTGATCTTTCCGTCGATGCGTACGCGCACGAAGCCGCGGGTGCGCAAATCGTCGAAGATTTCGCGAAATTCGCCCTTGCGGTGCGTGACCAGCGGCGCGAACAAGGTCACCGCGGTGCCGTCGGGGAGCTTGACGATTTCGCGCGTGATGGCCTGCGCGCCCTGGGCGGCGACCTTCTTTCCGCACTTCGGGCAGTGTTGCTCGCCGAGCTTCGCGTAGAGCACGCGGAGGTAGTCGTACACCTCGGTGATGGTCCCCACCGTGGAGCGTGGGTTGGACGATGCGCTCTTTTGTTCGATGGCGATGGTCGGCGACAGGCCGCGCAGGTGCTCGACCTTGGGGCGTTCGAGCTGCCCCAGAAATTGCCGGGCGTAGGCGCTCAACGTCTCGATGTAACGGCGCTGCCCTTCGGCGTACAGCGTATCGAACGCCAAGCTGGATTTCCCCGAACCGCTGGGCCCCGTGAAGACCACCAGCTTTCGCTTGGGCACCGCCATTTCGTCGATCTTGAGATTGTGCTCGCGCGCACCGATGACCTGGACGAAATCAGGTTCCTTCGCGCTCTTGATCCGAGATTTCAACTACACCTTCGCTTTCGACCCGGGGCCGCGTGGGAAATAGCACAACGCCCTCTAGGGTCACGCCAGGTCGGCTTCGAGTACCGCGCGGATTTCTTCCGGCACCAAATCGTAGCCTCTGGCTGCCTGGAGGATCATCTCGTTCGTGGCCAATTTCAAATAGCCGCGAACATACGGTGTCTTTTCCAGAGCGCGCATCCGTGTGAGCAGGCGCGGGACGCTGCGCAAGATGGCCACGCGCGCGTCCTCGGGTCGGCCCATGTCGGCCGACACGCGGTGCAGCGCCAGGAAGATGGGCGTCTCGTTAAGCAAGCTGGGGGAGCCTTGATCGACGAGGGCCGACGCCCGCTGCGCCAGTTCGCGCGCGCGCTCGGCGGCCCCGCAACGACGCTCGGCCTCGGCGAGAAATCCCAGCGCGACGGGGAGCACGTCGAGCATCTTCGTCGCTTCGTAGCCCTGCGCCGAAATGCGGAACAACGTGCGCGCGTGCTGCGCGTTCTCGGACGCCGTTCCGACGTCCAAGTTCGGGTTCGCGATGTTGTCGAGCCGGAGAAACTCCATGCCGCGGTAAAAAAGGACACCAAGGGTGGCGCGGTCGTGCGGAACCCAGCTTCCCGTGAGCGCGCCTTCGGCGATCGAACGCGGCTCCTCGAGCAGGTGGTTCAACGCCGGATCGGGCCCGAACGTGGCCGCCCAACAGAGGAGGTTCATCTGCCCGTGCCGCACCGTACCGGGCGAGCCGATGGCCTGCGCGATGCCGATGCCCGCCTCGATCTGGGCGCGCGCCTCGTCTTTGGCCCCGATCGTACAGAGGGCAAACCCCATGTTGATCGTGAGCATGGCCTCGCGTGTGCGAAGCCCCGCAGCACTCGCGGCCTCCGCGGCGGCCCGCCGCGCCTCGAGGGCCGCGCCCACCTCACCGCGAGCCTGGTACACCACCGCGAACGTCTGCCACGCATCCACCGCCGCCGCGGGGATGGCATGTTCGTGCGCGATGGTCAGAAGCCGATCGGCCACGGTGGCCGCCTGGTCGTGCTCGCCCGCGTAAGCGAAACGCGCGGCCAGGACCGCCGCCGAGCGCGCCTCCTCGTCGCAGAGCCCCGCTTCCCGCGCCTCGCGCCCCACTTGTTCGAGGCGCGCGCTCGTCTCATGGTCGCCGCCGCGCGCATCCTCGTAGCGAAGGCGCGCCCCCCGCGCCCGTAGCTCGCTGGACGCGTCGTAAACGTTCTCCTCCATCGAGCGCACTGCACTATCGCGCTCCCCAGCGCGCGCATCGAGGCGGCTCCACGCTTCGTCGAGGATCTGCGCCCGCGCGAACGCCGTGGCCTTGTCCTCGGCGAAGGCCAGCGATTTCTCGGCCATCGACACGGCATCCGCCAGAGCATTCGCGGCAAGCGCGCGCGCCGCCGCCTTTTCGAGGTACGCGGCCGCCTCCGCGCTGCGCCCGCCCAGCTCGAAGTGGCGCGCCACGATGGCATCGTCCTCGCCCATCTTGGCGAGCCAGCGCGCCGCGCACGCGTGCAGATCTTTCAGCGCGTCGTCGCCGAGCGAGGCGTAAGCCACCTCGCGCATCAACGCGTGCTTGAACGCCCACTCGCGGGTTCCTTGGAAGCGGCTCACCGCCTGCTCGCGCAGAACGTCGGCCGCGGCGAGCGCGCGCAGGGCCGCACTCGCTTCGGGAACGTGCAACTCGGACAACCCCGCTTCCCAGCCGGTGAACCCGAAGACCGACAGCTTCACCGCGGCATCGCGCGCCGCATCGTCGAGCGCGTCGAGGTGCACCTGCATCGCCGCCTCGATGGTCGGCGCCGCCGCGGCATCGCGGCCCTTGGTGGCCAGCCGCGCGAGCTCCTCGGTGAACAGCGGCGAGCCACTCGCCTGCGCCGCGATGGTGTCGCTGACCTTGTCGGCCTCGGACACCACGTCGCCGAGCAGCGCGCGCGCGATGAGGCGCACGCTCTTCTTCGACAGAGGCCGCAGCTCCACGCGGACGTGATCGCGCGAGGCAAACAGCGCGGGATTCTCCCGCCACAAGCCGGGCCGGGTGGTGCCGAAGACCCAAAGCGGGAGCCCCACCGCGCGTCCAAGCAGGTGATCCAGCATGGAGAGGCTTTCGCCGTCGCACCACTGCAGGTCCTCGATGCCGATGACCAACGGCGTCTGCTTGGCCACCGACATGCCCAACTCGGTGAGCGCCATCCAGAGCGAGTCGCGCGCGGCGCGTGCCTCGGCCAGTGCGGGCAGCGGCTGGTTGGAAATGATCAGCGCCAAGAGCTCGCGACCATCGCCCTCGCTGACCAAGTCCTTGATGGCCACCATGGCCTCGTACTCGTCGACCCGTTGATTCGAGACGCCGGCCAGGCCGCGCGCAATGCTGGAGATGATGCCCAGCGCGTGCGCGTTGGAGAACGTTTCGGTGCGCACGAGCACCACGCGGGGCGCGGTCACGTGCGACGAGACGCGGAGCAGCGCCTCCTGCCGCAAGCGCGTCTTGCCGATGCCCGGTGCGCCGGTCATGGTCGTCACCACGGGCGTGGCATCGTCCACGCATCGCTCGAACGAGGCGAGCACTTGCCCGAGCTCCGCCTCGCGCCCGACGAACGGCGCGCCACCGGCGCCCTCATGCTTACCTGGGACCGGCTCGCCCACCAACGCGGAACCGTCCTCGCGCACGAGGAACTCGAACCGCCCACGTGCGAGCTCGGTCGTCGTCGTGTCGGCGAGCACCTGCCCGCGCTTCGAGTCGCGTGCAAGCGCCGCCGCGCGATCGACCACCTCGCCCATCGGCCGCGTGCGATCGATGCGCGTCCGGCCCGTCGCCACACCCACCGCCGCATTCGTGCGCGCGAGGCGCATCGCCAGATCCAGTGCGCGCGCGGCCTCATCGCCCAAGGCCTTGCGCACGCCCAAGTGGGCCACCACCGCGTCGCCACCGAGCTCCGTGGCATCGGCCCCGCGGGCGCGCAGATGCGAGAGCAGCCGCGCGCGCGGTGCCCCTTTGGGGATGTGCGTCGCCAGGATGGACGTCACCAACCGCGAGCCACCGTACGACGACGGCGTGAGGACACCGCTCGCCGGGGGCATGCTCGGGGCGGTGGCCATCGCATCCTCGGGGACGCCTCCGACGCGCACGATGTGGTGCGTGTCCATGACGAGCTCCGAGGCCAGCTTGCGCAGCTCCTGAGCGACCGCCTCCGCGCTCTGCGGGCGATCCGAGGGATTCGTCTGCAAGAGCTGCCACATCAGCTCGTCCAGCGCGACCGGCACCTGGCCCACCACCTCCGAGAGGCGCGGCGCCTGCGTCGTGACCAGGCGCGCCAGAATCGCCACCGGCGTCGGCCCCACGTGGGGCGGGCGGTTCGCGATCATTTCGAACAAGGTGGCGCCGAGCCCATACAGATCGGCCGACGCGCTGATTTCCCCATCGCCGCGCGCTTGCTCCGGCGCCATGTACGCGGGCGTTCCCACGATGGCGCCCGTGCGGGTCAGCTTCGCGTCCTCCGCGGAGGCCACACCGAAGTCGACGAGCTTCACGCAAAGGGGCCCGGACGGCGGACCGCTGCGCGAAGCACCGCTGCGCAGAAGAATGACGTTCGACGGCTTTACGTCGCGGTGGACGATGCCTGCGGCGTGGGCCGCCGAGAGCGCGTCGGCAATCTGGGCGGCCACCTCGAGGCATTGGCCCACGGTCAGCGGATTGCGCTTTTGCCGCTGCGCGATGTCCTCACCGTCGAGCCACTCCATGGCAACGTAGGGCTGCCCTTCTTCGAGCTGCCCGAACGCGACGAGGCGCACGATCGCCGGGTGTACCAGTCCAGCGAGAACGCGCCCTTCCCGGTAGAAGCGGGCTTCCTCTCCGGCGTCGACCCCGGGGATCGCGATCACCTTGAGGGCGACCCATGCGCCCGAAACGCGGTCGTAGGCTCGGTACACGATCCCGACACCGCCGCGCCCAACTTCGCGCTCGACCTCGAACCTCTCCCCCACGACCGATGAAAGAGGTGAAGGGATCACGGCTTCAAGGCGCCCCCTCCGCCCCGCGCCGGCCCATTCCAATGATGAAGACCTCGTAGCTCACGCTTCGAGTCCCCTCCGGCCGGATGATGCGCTCGCTAGAGAAGTGCTTTCGCAACTCCGCACGCGCAATGGGCAGGTCCTCCCCCATGAAGATCTTTCCGACGAAAGCTCCACCCACCTTCGAAAGACTAGCTGCAACCGCGAGGGCGCGCATGAAAAGCTCGAAACTTCGCGTCTGGTCACCCAACCGATTGCCCGTGGTGTTGGGGGCCATGTCACTCAGGACCACGTCATAGGGGGCGTGGATAGCCAGGGCGTCATTTTCGAGTGACAGCGCATCGCCGACGCTGAAGGTGGCGTGGGGAGGCAGGGTGATCTCGATGGGCTTCAGATCGATGGCGAGCAGCTTGCCGCTCGGACCGATTTTTTGCGCGGCGTACATGGCCCAGCTTCCCGGGGACGCCCCCAGGTCGAGCACGTGCATGCCCGTGCGAAGCAGGCGCACCCGCCGGTCGATCTCCTCGAGCTTGTAGACGCTACGGGCCGGAAACTTTTGTGCTTTCGCCGTCTTGGTGAAGTGATCCGGCTTCTTGTAGGGGTTTTTGCCTCGCATAAAGATCGACCCGTCCGCGGCGGCGCACGCCAACTCCGTCGTCTCGTACGTTCCATAACGCGAAACGGCCCGGTTTCTTTCGATAAAAGCCCTCAGTTCGATCAGGGCAGCGTCGAAAGCACTTCTTTAACGCCGCTGAGGTGCACTCCTGCACGCAGCTCGGCGGAAAAAATCCGTACGATCTTGCCCTGCTTGTCGATGACGAAGGTGAGCCGCTTCGTGCGCTCGAGGAGGCCGAAGATGGAGCCGTCAGCGCCATACATCCGCACGATGCGCTTCTCCGGGTCGCTGACCAATGGGAACGGAAGATGGTGACGGGCCGCGAAATCGCGATGGCTGGCCTCGGTGTCGGAGGACACCCCGATGACCTCGGTATCTTTTCCGCGGAGATCTTCGTAAAGATCGCGGAAACCGCAGGCCTCGCGGGTGCAGACGGGGGTGAAGTCGCCCGGGTAAAAGTAGAGGACGACGTTTTTCTTCCCGCGGTAGTCCGAGAGGCGAAAGGCTTCGCCTTTCGTGTCCTTCGCTTCGAAATCAGGGGCTTCTTGGCCGGCTGCGAGCGCTCCGTCGGTCATGGTTCTCATGCTCTATCAGCCGCCTGGCCGCGTTGACAGAGTCATTTCCAAATGCTTTAAGGCCGCACCCTACTTCCCGGGACCGGCATCCGATTCGTCCGATTCGTCCCGCCCCCCCGTTTTTCCTAGAGCTCTGAAAGAAGGCTATCCCATGAATACGCACCCGAAAATCGCCGAAATCGAGTCGAGCCAGCTTCGCTCGGGGCTCCCCGATTTCCGCGTGGGTGACACGGTCCGCGTGCACTACCGGATCGTGGAAGGAGACAAGGACCGCATCCAGGTCTTCCAGGGTGTCGTTCTCAAGCGCCATCGCGCCGGCGCCCGCAGCACCTTCACCGTGCGCAAAGTCAGCTTCAACGTCGGCGTCGAGCGCGTGTTCCTGACGCACTCCCCCCGCATCGACAAGGTCGAAGTCGTCTCCAAGGGCATCGTCCGCCGCGCCCGCCTCTTCTACCTCCGCGACCTGCAAGGCAAGGCCGCCCGCGTCCGCGACCAGAAGGACGCCTGATCTAGTTTTCCGCGCCGCACCTCTCGGCCGCCATGGTTCTCCATGGTGGCCGTTGGCGTTTTGTTCGGCCGAAGAGAGAGAATTCACAGGAAGACGGGAAGACGGGAAGTTTTTTTTGGATTTCACATCGGCCAACTTGCCCAGCTGAAACAACAAAACAGCGTTCCGCGGCGCTTCGTGCCGTAAGTCCTTCCCGTCTTCCTGTCTTCCTGTGAATCTCAAACAAAAAGGCCCGCGGGGGGACCGCGGGCCTTTTTGAAGGAAGCTAAGGGGAGAAAGTCGATTACTTGAGCGTTACTTCGGCCAGGCTCTGGGAAACGTTGCTCCAACGAATGACGCCATCGGCGTAGGAGTAGTAAGCGCTGCCGGCGGCGCCCTCGACGGCGGTGACGGTGCCGAAGACGTTGGCGGCGGCGGCGTTGGCCACGGGGAGCGGGACCTCGATGGAATCGCCGGCCGAGGTCTTGACGGTGATCTTCTTGAGGACGTCCTCGTGGTTGTTCCAGACGATCACCCCGTTCTGGAAGCTCTCGGTCTGGGTGCCCAAGGCTCCGTCGGAGGAGACGAAGGCGCCAAGCTTGAGGTTCAGCGCGAGGTCGACGACGTAGGTCGGCAGCGCGTTCGGGGCCTCGAGGGAACCCTTGGCGGACAGGCCGCTGATCTTGCCGGTGAACGTGTTGAAGTCGACGGTGCCGTTCGCGTACACCTCGTGATCGACGCCGCGCTCGTGGCCCGAGCGCACGTGGGCGCCGAGACCGAGCTTGCTGGCCGCGTTCTTCACGGCGCCGGCGATGCCGGTGAGGGTCACGTCGTCGATGGCGCCCGTGGCGGTGTTGTACTTCACCGCGCCGGCGCTGAACTTCGCCGTCGTGAGGCTGCCCGACTCGGTGACGCTGACGAACGTGCCGATGCGGCTGTGCGCCGCGGCGAGGGCGGCCTTCGCGCGGACGGTCTTCCAGTTGCCGTCGGTGCCGAAGCCCACGTCGAGCAGCTCACCCGTCTCGTTGCGCGTGCGAACGTAGCCGTTGGTGAATTGCCAGTAGGTGCTGCCGGCGGCGCCCTCGGGAAATTGGAAGGTGCCCAGCTTGAGGATCACCGCAAGGTCCGCGATGTCCTGCGAAAGGGTGCCGTTCGGCGTCACCACCGAGGAAAGCGTCCCGGTGAAGGTGTTGAACTTGATGCTCCCCTTCGCAAACTTGAAGGTCGCCACGGGCGAGGCCTTGTCCTGCCCTTGTGCAGCGCCCAGATCGAGCGAGTTCGCGTACAGGTTCACTGTCTGGATGCCGATGGCGAGGGCGCCCTCGGTCGTTGCCGTCTCCTCCGTGGGGTTCGACTCATCGGCCGCGCATCCGACGACGGCGGGAGCAAAGGTGGCAACGGCAGCAAGAGCAGCGAAAAGCGCAAGTTTGGCATTCATTCGGGCCTTGCGGCCCTCATAGGCCTTATCTGCAATCGATTTCTCAGTCAGCGCTCGGTTCATGGATGGGAAACCTCTTCTCGGGTGATGTTCGATCGTCTACCGATCGGATGTCATCAAGTGGTCTGGCCGGGTGATACGCGGCGACCTCCGAGTTCTCCCCACACGTCACACTATTTTTTCGAGCACCCCATACAGGGAACGGGCGCTCTCTTCCCAACTGCCGGGCCCGGTACGAACGATGGCCTCGGGCTCCCAAGTGCGCGCGAGTGCCTCGATCAATGCGGTCGCGAGCGCCGGGGCATCCCGCGCGGGGACGATGAGCCCCGAATGCGGATCCGCGAGGCAGTCGGGAATGCCGCCCACGTCGGAGCCGACCACCGGCCGGCCACTGGCCAGGGCCTCGAGCACCACGTTGGGCGTTCCCTCGTTGTGGCTCGGCAAGGTGAAGACGTCGCAGGCCCCGACCCATGTCGCCACCTCGCGCAGAGGACGCGGCCCCGGGGCGATCAGCGTGCCCTCCGGCAGCCCCGACTGGGCGGTGCGGACCCGTTGCATCAGCTCGCGCGAAACGCCGTCGCCGAGCAGGGCGAGCCGGGCATCGGGCCGGGCTGCGCGCACGCGCTCGAAGGCGGTGAGCAGCTCACCCACGCCCTTCTGCGGCTCGATGCGTCCGCAAAAGACGATGAGCGCACCATCGCGCGCGATGCCCAACTCGTCGCGGCAGGCGGCGCGATCGCGCGGAAGGAACAGCGACGTGTCGACCCCGTTGCGCACCAGATGGATCGCACCCGCGCGCACGCCCATGTCCTCGAGCAGCCGTGACAGCGGACGCGCCACGGAGATCATCGCGTTCGCGCGCGGAAGGACGCGGCGCATGTACGCGCGCGCCGAGGGCATCTTGGCCACGATGTTCACGTCGGAGCCATGCACCTTCACCGCGCACGGTTTGCCGAAGGCGCGCGCGATCACCGTGGCCGCACACCCATCGGGGTAGGCCCACGTGCCCAAAATGACGTCGCTCTCGCGCACCAAGCGACGGAGCGCGGGCTGCGACGCCAACGACGCGAGGTACAGCGGCAGCGCCACCGACGTGCCCACGCGCGGCAAATAAAGCTGCCGCAGGTAGTGCGTGTCGATGCCCGCGACACGCTCGCGCTTCGGCAGCGCCGACAGCTTCGCGGCGCGCTCCGGCATGTGCGTGCGATGTGCCAGCGGCACGTACGGGATGGCCTCGACCACCGTCAGATCGCAAAGCTTCGACAGTTCGACGAACTGTTGCCGGTTGAAGGGAGAACTCAACGGTTCGAGGCTGTTGGGAAAAATCTTCGTGATCGCTAGAACACGCATTTGAGAAGGGGGTAGGGATCAGGGGTTAGGGATTAGGGGAGAATGCTCGACGCGGCTCCAACATCTAATTCCTGCTTTCTCCAACCCTAAACCCTAAACCCTAACCCCTAAACCCTCATCAAATGCGCATCCTTCACATCGTGCAATCGTTGGAGATGGGTGGGCAGGAACGGCTCATCTTGCACCTTGCCCGCGCCCTCTGCGCGCGGGGACACGAGGTGGGTGTCGCGTCGCTGACGCTTGGCGGCGTGCTGCGGGCGGAGTTCGGCCAGGACATCGCGGTGTTCGATGTGCCGCGGCACGACGGCTTCGACGCCTTCGTCATCGCCCGCATGGCCAAGGCCATCTCCGATTTTGCGCCCGACGCGGTGCACACGCACAACCCGTCGCCCATGTTTTACGCGGTGCCTGCGGCGCGCTTGCTCGGGGTGAAGGCCATCGTGCACACCAAGCACGGGGCGAACATCTACGGTAAGCGCTCCCTGCATGCGGCGCGGGTGGTGGCGCGGTTCACGACCGCGTTCGTCGCGGTGTCGGAGGGCACGGCGGACGCGGCCCGCATCAAGGAGCGCGTCCCGCCGGCGCTGCTCCATGTCGTTCCCAACGGCATCCCGCTGGACGATTTCGGGCCGAACGCGGACACCCGCGCGCGCGTGCGGCGCGAGCTCGGCATTCCCGACGATGCCTACGTCGTGGGCTCGGTCGGGCGGCTTGCCCCGGAGAAAGATTACCCGCTGATGGTGCGGGCCATGCGCGACGTGCTCGGGCCGCGTGCGCGCCTGGTGCTCGTAGGTGATGGGCCTTCGCGCGGGGACATCGAGCGGGCCATCGCGGAGCTTCCCGGCGAGAAGCATGCATTTTGCACACTCACGGGGACCCGGCGGGACGTGGCGGATCTGCTCACCGCGTTCGACGTCTTCAGCCTGACATCGCGCACGGAAGGGCTGCCCCTCGTCATCCCCGAGGCGATGGCCACCGCGCTGCCCGTCGTCGCGACGGCGGTGGGCGGGCTGCCCAGCATCGTTTCGGAGCGTGTGGGGCTGCTCGCACCGCACGGCGACGTGGATGGGCTGGCGCGCGCCATGCTCGCGCTGCGTGACGATGTGGAGCGACGCAACCGCATGGGCGAGGCCGCCCGAAAGCAGGCGCTCGAGCAGTTCTCTCTGGATAAAATGACGGACCGGTACGAAACCCTTTATCGGGCCGCGCGATCGCGCGCCACCAAGGAGCAGACTCTAGCATCGATCGCATAGTCGAAGCTTTCCTCCCTCTTTTCTCGTCTTCCTCCCCTCCCCGCTCCTCCTCGGCTCCGCGCGCCCATGTTCGCCCTCCCCATTTACGCCGCGGGTAACGTGACCGACGTCGCGGCGACCGCGGCGATCGTCCAAGGCGTCAACGACAACGTCATTCAGACGACCGACAACAGCGGCGACATCGATCGGCACCCGGCCACGTTCACCGGCCTCGATGGCACCTTCACCTTCCGCATCACGGAGCCCGACACGGACGTGCACGGCCTGCGACTGCGCGTGCGCGGCCAGTATTACCAGTCGCTCGACGGCACGCGGGCGGCCGATCCCGACGGCACCTTTCAGGCCGTCTATTCCAGCTCCATCACGCTGTCACGGTTCTCCACCATCACGCTTTCGGCGTCGAACACCATCACCGCCCTCACCTCCGCGCGCGTCGGCGACGGCACCTTGTTCTTCACCGTCGACCCGAGCACGACGCAGACGACCTTCACCCTCACGCAGGGAAGCGCCACCTTCGTGCAGGAGCTCAACCAGCGATGGCGTTTTCGCCAGAGCGGCGGCATCCTCGTGACGAGCACGGTCTCGGCGCCGCCATTCATCTTGGCCGGCGGGCAGGTGCTCGATCGCAAAGGCATCGATGGCGTGCAGCCGTTCAGCACGACCAGCGTGCTCCATGATTTCTCCGCGCGGGACACCGGCGACATCTCGTTCATGTACCGGTACACGTACGCGCCGTACTCGCTCGACTTCCGCTCCTCGCCGCCGCGCGCCGCCGGTCCGCAACGCATCCACCAAGTGATCCCCGACATCGGGCTCACGCACATGTTCAGCCCTTATTGGCTCGGGCTTTCGCGCGTCGGTCTGAGCGTCTCCTCCGCGCCGAACTTCAGCGACAGCAACAAGCCCGTCATTTTGCCCATCCTGTCCGAGGAAGTGCACTTCACCAACGAGCGCTGGGCGTTCATTGCGTCGGCCGCCTTCTCGTACGGCAGCGTGACCCCTCGTTTGGGATCGGGTCCCAGCTTGACGGGGCAAGCTTCCCTCGTGGGCACTCCCTACCCGCATGGCAAATTCCGTAATTTGATGATGACAGTGCAAACCGTTGCCTCGCACGCGCAACTCCAAGCGTCGGGCTCGGCATCGACGAACATCAATGCGGCGGGCGTATCCATCGAAGGGCGATATCCGCTCACGAAAGGCCTCGGATTGAGCGCCGGTTATGACATTCGCCTGTCGACGATTCAGACCTCGGGGGCGGATTTGGTGCCGTTTTTCCGTCAAATCCTCTTCGTGGGTCTCTCCGGGTTTCTGACCACGGATGGAACCATTCCCGTTCTTCAGCTTCTCAATTCGCCATTTCGCCCTGCGGGCGGCTAATACCACTTTACGGACCGAGTGTTCCGTAAGGCGGAAATGCCAATTGGTCTCGAGTGTCCCATTCGCGCCAATCCATTTCCAATGGCGCAACGCGTTGAAACTTGCCAATCGGTCGAGTTTTTCTCGTGCGAGAAAAGGCCGGCGCGGCGCGTAATTTCACGCATGTGACTTGCCATTTCGTCTATGGGTTGAGTCGTTCTCGCACTCGTCAACACGACGCACAACCCTCGGGAGGTTGCTTATGAGACATCTCGGTCGATTGCCGCGTGGCCTGTTCCTGGCCGCGGCCACTCTCTCTTCTCTGGTTTCGTGTAGCTCCGAATCGGGCCTGCGGGATGCCGATGGCGAGGATACGGCGGATGCAGTGACACCGGTTTCTATCGAGATAGAAGTGGAAGCCTCCCTCGAGGCGAAGCTCGATAGGCGCGTGCGCGATCTGCTCGCCCAAATGACGCTCGACGAGAAAATCGGGCAAATGACCCAGGCCGAGCGATTGGCATTCAATGACCAAAATCCGGTCACGGACATTCGCGATTACGGCCTAGGGAGCCTCCTTTCCGGCGGTGGAAGCACGCCCGCGGGAAATACGCCCGAGGCGTGGCGCAAGATGGTCGATGAGTTCCAAAAGCAGGCATTGTCGTCGCGCTTGGGCATTCCGCTCGTCTATGGCGTCGACGCCGTGCACGGCCACAACAACGTGTATGGTGCAACCGTCTTCCCGCACAACATCGGGCTGGGCGCCACGCGCAATCCGAACCTCGCGCGGCTGATCGGGCGCGCCACGGCGGAAGAGGTCTCGGCCACCGGTGCGCAATGGACCTTCAGCCCGTGCCTTTGCGTGGCGCAGGACGAGCGCTGGGGCCGCACGTACGAGAGCTTCGGCGAGGAGCCGGAGATCGCCTCGTCGCTGGCGTCGATCATCGATGGCTACCAGGGGAATCCGGGGCGGCCGGGCACCGTGCTCGCGACGGCGAAGCACTTCGTCGGCGACGGCGGGACGAAGTTCGGCACCAGCACGAACCCGAATTACCTCCTCGACCAGGGCGACACGCAGGTGAGCGAGGAGGAGCTGCGCGAGCGGCATCTGCCGCCGTTCAAGGCGGCGATCAAGCGTGGCGTTTCCACGGTGATGGTGTCGTACTCGAGCTGGAACGGCACGAAGATGCACGGGCAGAAGTACCTGCTCACGGACGTGCTGAAGAAGGAGCTCGGCTTCAAGGGCTTCATCATCTCCGATTGGCACGCCATCGAGCAGATCCCGGGCGACTACGCGTACCAAGTTCGCACGGGCATCAACGCGGGCCTGGACATGATCATGGTGCCCTTCGAGTACAAGAAGTTCATCGCGACGTTGAAGGCAGAAGTGCTCGCAGGCAACGTTCCGCAGAGCCGCATCGACGACGCGGTGTCGCGCATCCTGCGCGAGAAGTTCCGCTTCGGGCTGTTCGAGCATCCGTACTCGAGCGATCGCTACGCCGACGAATTCGGCGGCAAAGCGCACCGTGCGGTCGCGCGCAAAGCGGTTCAAGAGTCGCTCGTGCTCCTGAAGAACGAGGGCGGTGTGCTGCCGCTCGACGCGCACCGCACCCGCGTTCTGGTGGCGGGCACCAACGCCGACGATCTCGGGAATCAGACGGGCGGCTGGACGATCACCTGGCAGGGCAAGAGCGGCAAAAATACCGTGGGTACGACCATCCTGGAGGGCATCCGCCAGACGGTCGACACGCGCAGCACGGTGGACTACGTGAAGACGCCGACGGCGGAGCAGTCGGCCGGCTACGACGTGGGCATCGTGGTGGTGGGCGAGACGCCGTACGCAGAGGGCGTGGGGGACCGCAAGGATTTCCCGCTCAAGGCCGAGGACCAAACCGCGGTCGACAACGTGTGCGGCGCCACCAAGTGCGTCGTGATCGTGGTCTCCGGGCGGCCGCTCATCGTGACCGACCGCGTGAACAAGATGAACGCGCTGGTCGCCGCCTGGCTCCCGGGCACCGAGGGCCAAGGCGTGGCCGACGTGCTGTTCGGGCACCGCAACTTCAAGGGCAAGCTGCCCATCACGTGGCCGAAGGCCGCCGCGCAGCTCCCGAGCCACAAGGACGACGCGGGCTACGATCCGCTGTTTCCGTATGGGTTCGGCTTGAAATACTGAGCGACTCGCTACCCGAGCCCGTGGTCGTTCACGGGCTCGGGGCTCGGGCTCGAAGCCGCCACCCGGCGCGGATCATCGGCCGCGAAGACCAGCGTCACCATCACGAAGAACGCCCACATCGCGGCGAGGTGCACCAGCATCGCACCGCCTCCAATCTTCGTGAAAAGCACGCTCGAAAGCGGCGGCCCGACGAGCATCCCCATGGCATACGCCGCATTGTAAAACGCATTGGCGCGCCCGAGATCCGCCGCCGGCGTCACCACGCCTTGCAATGCCAATGCGAGCGGCGAGATGGACGCCAAGGTTGCACCGGCGACGAACACGGTGAGGCACATCATCGGAAACGACGTGAGCAAGAGAAAGCTCGCCACCAACGTTCCCCCCACCGCCGCGAGCGCACGCATCATCAGCAGATGCCCGTAGCGATCCCCGAGCCGCCCCATCGACGCCACGGCGAGCAATGCACCAAAGGCGAAGAACGCCGTGATGAGGATCGTCTGCTTCTCCTCGATGCCTTTGCTCTCGACCAGGTACAGCGGTAAAAAGAGCACCACGGACGACTGGAAATACCCGTAGGAAAACGTCGCCAGGCACGCCGTCTTGATGCGCCAGAACACGGTGCGCGCAGGCTCGCCGGAGCCAGCGCCCGCGGCCTCGTGTGCGCCCGCCCCTTTGCGATCGTCCCCGTCGAGCAGCAGCAGCACGACGCCCGCCGCCACGCACGCCAGCACCGCGGCCACGATGAACGCGGCACCCGTGCCCAAGCCGGCGACGACCACGCGCGCCACGAGCGGCCCCACGACGTACCCCACGGCGACGGCAATCGTGTAGAGGCTCATCACGTACGCCTTGTTCGTGGGCCCCGCGCGCGCGAGAAGCGCGGTTTCGGTGGCCACCCATACCGCCACGGAGAACCCGCCGTCGAACAGGCGCACCAACGTGAGGCTCGTCACCGTCGTCAGGAAGGGAAACGCCAGCACGCACGCGGCGTATCCAAGCAGCGCCGTCATCAGCGTATTCTTCGAACCGTAGCGCGCGATGAGCCATCCCGAGGGAATCGACATACCCGCGATGCCCACGGCAAACGCCGCCGAGAGACCGCCCATGGCCAGCTTGGGGATGCCGTGCGCGTTCAGGTGAATGGCCAACACGGCGAGCGATGCGCCGTATGCGATCCCCAGAAGCAGAATCGCGCCGTTGATGATCCAGATGTTTCGATCGTCGATGCGAGCGCGGGGTCCCGACACGGGGCGAGTCTTTACACCACGTGGAAGCGGACGCCGCGACAATCTCGCGAAGTGTTCGCTTTGTAGAAAATTCGGCCACTCCAAGGCGGCCGCGCCACGATAACGCCCATGCGGATGCTGCTCGTGATCCTCATCGTGCTCCTGGGGGGAGCCTTCACCGCCGGTTGCGCCCGCTCGGGGCATCGCAGGCTTCCCCGCGACGCGCGCAACATGACGACCGCGCCACCGAACCGCACCCCCGAGGCGCGCTCGATGCAGGTTGGCCGGGTGCTCACCTTCGCGGAGGCGCAACTCGGGAAGCCATATTGCTGGGGAGGCGAAGGCCCCCGATGTTTCGATTGCTCCGGGCTGGCGCAAATGGCCTACAGCCGCGCAGGCCTGCGCATCCCGCGAACCTCGCACGACATGGCCGAACACCTGCCCGAGGTTCCCATGGAGGAGGCGCAGGCGGGCGACATCCTCTGGTGGCCCGGGCACGTGGCCATCTATGAGGGCGAAGGCTGGGTCATCGATGCCTTCAATTCACGCGAAGGCGTGGTCCGTCGCTACGGCTTCACCGACCCGCCGCACCGCGCGCTTCGGCCGTACTAATCGCCAAACGATTGAGTCCATTGAGTCCATGGAGCGAGCCGCCAGGGGCGTTGGGGCAGACATCGTCCGCTTTCAGAGCTGCGGCTCGTGCGGCTCGTGGGGTGTCCGGGGACACGCGCCGATCGTCCGGGACAGGGGGGTAGAGCGCGGTTTCACGCATTTTCGCGTGAGACGCGGATTGGCACTGCCTTCGCAATGCGTCGGCTCAGACCTTGGTGCGTGGTGTTCCGGAACCCCACGCTCCCAAGGTCGCAGACTGAGATGATGGGTTGCCGCAAGGTACGATTGGGAGGCAACAGCCCTCCACATGCCCGTTGACGCGCGGAGCCACTCCTACGGGAGTCCAGCCAGCGGGAACAACATGCGGAGCGGTGAAGGGAAGCGCTGTGGGCGCGGACCGGTGGCCGAATTCCACGTTGGGGAAGCAGCGCAAAAATTGCTCGCATCCACCGGAACTTTCTTACCCCTCATTTTCTGTCTGGCAGAGAAAGCCAGAAGAAGACCGTGTGAGGTTGCGCGGAACGCGCGATCACGCCGCCGTTTGTCCCCCCCTTGCCCCTCGCAGCCCTCTCATCCCGTTGCGAGCCCCAGGCTCGATTCACCGCGACGAGCGGCCCCCTAGTCCAACTTGACCGCGACGATCAGGATGCGCGGCACCTGATCCGAGCGGCCGTTGTCGTCGGACGTGAGAAACAGGAGGCGGCGGCCGTCCGGTAGCGCGGGGCCGATGGTCATCGCCTCGAAGTTCTCCAGCACCGGGTTGCGCTCGGGGCCGCGATGCTTCGCGCCCGAGCACTGGAGCGTCTCCACGTCGAAGACCAGCGTCTTCTCCAAGGTGACGACGGAGTCGTCGAGCGAAGGGACGTCGATCACATTCTTCGCGCCGGCGAGGTTCACGCGGAAGACGCGCACGGTGTTGCCATAGCCGTGCTGGAAACCGCGCTCGAGCACGAGAAGATCATCCCCCGAGAGCGCGGCCACCTCGGAGACGCCCATGTCGCCGCCCTTGCCGCCGCCGAGGGGCTCGGTGCGGTAGGCAAATTCCTCGTCCTTCGACGTGGCGCGCTCGCGCCGTAAAATGCGCACCATGGTTCCGCGCGTCTTCGTCGCGGCCGGCCCGTCGGACAGGAGCGACGCCTCGTTCGCCATGAACAGGTGACGCTCGTCCGGCGAGAGCGCGAGGCTCTCGATGCCCTTGTTCGGCGCCTGACGGGAGTAGTGCTCCGGCACGTCCACCTTTTCGATGAAGACACCGTGCCCATCGAATTTCGCCACCGCCGGCGCCCGCTCGTTGGCCACCACGTAGAAGCTGCCATCGGAGGTGCGCACCAAGCCTTCGCCGTCCCACGCGTCTTCGAAATAGCCGGTGTGTGTTCCGTGTGTGAGCGCCAAAGGATACGAAAGCGTGATCCTCGGCCCCACCGTCCACGTTCGCCACGTCGGGCTGGCGACGAGCGACACGATCCACGGTCGCTTGTCCTCGAGCGCGTAGAGCGTGTTCGTCGATTCGTCGAGCGCGGTGCCCGAGAGCTCCCGCGTGCGCGCGATGCGCGGAAGGTCGACGATCGCGTAGAGCTCGGCGGGCATGTTCGGCCCACCCGTATCGACCGCGGAGATGCCACATGCCACGGCCTGCACGGTATCTTGCTTCTGGCACGAGTTCCCGCATGCGGAAACCGCCAAGAGAAGACCTACCGCGCGCGCTCTTCTCAAGGGCGTTTGATCTGGGAGTAATTCGCCGGGACCTCGAATCGTGCCGGATCGATCTTCATGCTCTCGATCCGGGTGACGATCATGCGCGAGGTTTCTTTGCCCGAAGGATCGAACTCGACAGAACGAAGCGGGAACATCTTTTTCTGATGCACTTCGTTGCCCGGCGGCCCGCTCGTCTTCAGGGGCGCGCCGCCCGGGAGCAGCCCGCCGAAGTCGAACGCGGCGAGGCCTTCGGCAATGCACGACTCGGTGCGCGAGCCGTTTGCGTGCTTGATCTCCCACATCTCGCAATCGCGGTCGGCCACGGTTTGTGTCTTGCCGGTCTTCGTCACGGTGGGGTTGCCACCGGGATCGGCCTCGGCCACGGCGGCACCGGCCTTGAGGAGATCCATCTCGGTCCAGGCATGCTCGGAATCCATGACCAGGATGGCTTTGCCGTCGGGTCGCACGAGGGTGTACGACTTTCGGCCGTCGATCGAGGTGAGGTCGAGCCGGACGCGCTCGCCTGCAGCAGAGACCACCATGTCGGTGGGCGCGCCGGTTTGCCGTTGGACGCGCAGGCCGATTTCGCCCTCGAACGGGGCGCTGTTCTTCTTGCAGCCTGCACCGGTCAACGCAGCGACGGACGCGAGCGCACCAAGTAGGAACAACGGGACGCCCGGGGTACACCTGCGCGGTTCGGCCATGTCCGGCAGATTACAATTTCGCGACCCCCGCGTGGCAGCAAGTTGTGCTTCTACGGCCGCGCCCCCTTTCCCGCGCGCCCGGGCCGGCGGGCGCTATGGTAAATACACGGATCCATGAGCTACAAACGCTTCGCGTTCGAGGGCAGCACACACGAATCGCTCGAGTGCGTGCCCCTCACGGTGCGCCGCAAGCTGGACCTCGCAGGGCTCAAGATCTCGCTGGCCGGCTGGCAAGCGCTGTCCCGCGCGGAGCGACTTTCGCTCTGCCATCTGCCGGTGGACGAGCCGGGTGCGATCGACGTCTACCGCGAGGTCTTCGAGTCCTTCGCCGAACGAGCGAACGTCCCGCTCTCGCCGCTGCCCACCGAAGCCTCGGACCGCACGCAGTGGAACGGCCCCGTACCTCCCGCCGGCGTACAAGCGCGGCTCGATGCCATGGGCTTTGCGCTGCAGCCGTCGCAATGGACGGCCTTGGACGAGGAATCGCGCTACGCGTTGATGAAGATGGCCGAGCCGAAACGCGATCCGCGCAAGTTCTCCTGGGTACTGCAGGAGCTCGGGCTGCTCCCGTGACCGCGGCGCCGCGCGTCCTCCTCGGCATTTTCGTGGGAGGCGCCGCGCGGCGCATGAACGGATTCCCGAAGGGTCGCTTGTTCGCGTCCGCGGCAGGCGATACGGGCGGGACGTCGATCGTGAAGCACCTCGTGCAACTCGGAAACGAGATGAGCATGGCGCCCGTGTTCGTCGGCGAGGCCGCGGCGTACGCGGAGGAGGCCCCTGGCGTCGTCGCGTTGGCTGATGCTCCTGCGGGCATCGGCCCGCTCGGGGGCCTCGCGGCGCTTCTGGCCCATGCGCGCGAGGGCCACGTCATCGCGGTCGCGTGCGACATGCCCTTCGTCACCCGCGAGGTGCTGCAGCGGCTTCGCGCACACCCTTCGCACGCGACCATCGTGGCCGCGCGGCGCACGGCGGACGGGCCGTTCGAGCCCTTTCTGGCGCGCTACGACGTGCATCGCACCGGCGGCGCGCTCGAAGCGTACCTCCGTGGTGGCGGGCGCTCGTTCCAGCGCCTTTTCAGCACCTGCGACGTGACGGAATGGCCGCTTTCGGCGGAGGAACGCGCCGCGTGGAACGATTGGGACACGCCCGAAGACGTGCCCCCATGGGCGCGGCCCTAATTGAAATAGCCGCCGACACCCAACCAGAGCTGCGCGGTGAAGAGGGCGCCCTTGATGTCATCGGTGTTCGTCGACGTGCCGCCGCCGGAAGACGAACGCGTCGACGACGTGGAGGCGTGCACGGTGTGATCGAACCCGAGCCCCGTGAGGATATTGAACGACGGGGTGAGGCGTATCGTCCCCACGGCCTCGCCCGATAGGGCCACGGCGAAGACGCCATTGCTCGCATCACTGTTGCCATCGGAGAGCTTGCCGCCGGCAAAGGTGACCCCGGCGCGCGGGGTCAAATCGAACCGCGGGCCAACGGGAATCCGGTATCCGATCCGCGGCGTGAACGTGTACACGGTCAGCGAACCTTGGTCCTCGGAGCGCGAGCCATTCTTCGTGGAAAGAGAAAAATGGCCAAAGCCCAGGCCACCACCGACGGTGACACCCACGGGCGAAATGTAATCGATCCCGAGTCGCGGTGCGGTGTACGGATTGACATTGACGCTGCCCAAGCCAAATGCAGTGAGCGATGCCGAGTCGTCGCTATTGTCGGCGGTGAGCTTCGAATAGCTCACCCCACCCACGCGCTCGAGCCCCACGCTGACCACCGGGGAACGCCCAAAGCCACCTTCCTGCGCAGACGCGCTGCCAGGAGCGAAAAGAATTGCGCACGCAACACCAAAGCCCAAGATGCCGATACGGCCAAAAGGAATGCCCATTATTTGGATATCTCCGGAAATGCGACCCAATTTGGGACGCCAAGTGATTACGGGATTCGTGCTATCGCATTCGCCTATCGCAAGCGCCACGCCAGAGCTCGTAGCGGCGAAAAAGGCGGGGTTTCCTCCTTAACTTCGGGCCAGGTGAGGTCGTTCGTTCACGGTAGGCCGGCACACGACGACGCAATGGCACACCCGCGTGGTAGATCGGCGCCATGAAAGCCGTCCTTCCGACACTCATCGTGGCCTGCGTCGCCCATTGCGCTCCGACGACGCCCTCCCAGACCGCGAACGCCGAGGCCTCGGAGAAGAAACTCGAAATGGTTGCCGAATTCGGCGACCAACAGGCAACGGGCGTCGCCGCGGCCAAAAATGGACGTATTTTCGTCAACTTCCCGAGGTGGAGCGACAAGGTCCGCTATTCCGTCGCGGAAGTCGTTTCCGGCAAAGTGACGCCATTTCCGGACGAAGTGCGCAATACGTGGGAGCCGGCGTCGGCCGCGGACCGCTTCGTCTGCGTGCAAAGCGTGGTCGTCGACAGCGCGGACCATTTGTGGATTCTCGATCCGGCGTCGCCTATGTTCCAAGGTGTGGTGCCCGGCGCGGCCAAAATGGTGGAGGTCGATCTGGCGACCAACACGGTGGTGCGCACCATTCGCTTCGGCGCAGACGTTGCGCCAGTGAAGAGCTATCTGAATGACGTGCGCTTCGATCGCGAGCGCCGTTTCGGCTATTTGACCGACTCGGGGCTCGGCGCCATCGTGGTGGTGGATTTGGCGAATGGCACGCAGCGCAGGGTGCTCGCGGAGCATGCCTCGACCAAGGCGGAAAAAGACCCCGTCTCCGTGGCCGGGCAAACGCTGGTCGTCGCCAATGGCGATCGGCCGCAGGTCCATTCGGACGGCATTGCCCTGGATCCCACGGGAACGTGGCTCTATTGGCACGCACTCACAGGGCGCTCTCTGTACCGCGCCAAGACGGCCGATCTGCGCGATGCATCGCTGACGCCGCAGGCGCTGGGCGCGCGGGTCGAGCTCGTCGCACGGACGCATCCGCCGGACGGCATGGAAATGGATGCCAGCGGGCAGCTCTTTTTGACGGACATCGAAGACAGCGCCGTGGTGCGCCTCGACCCGCGTGCCCCGTCGGCACCGCCGCAGGTCGTTGCACGCGGGCCGCAGCTCGATTGGCCCGACTCCCTGGCCTTTTCACCAGATGGAAATGACCTCTACATCACGGCATCGCAAATCGAACATGCCCCGCGCTTCAATCAAGGAGTCGACCGCCGCACCGAGCCCTATCGGCTTTGGCGACTCCCCTTGAAGTAGCCTCATTGAACTGCCGGCCTTGGATAATAGTGCATGGGCGTCCTCGGTGAGCGATTGCCAAGAAGGTCGTTTCGGACGACCCTTCGGAGCATGGACACGCGCAAGGTGGCATGGCACGAGGCGCAATGGCTCAATGAGCCGCCGCGGGTGGATATCGATGGAGAGCATCTCGTGGTCGCCACGGCCTCGAACGGCGATTTTTGGCGAAAGACGAGCTACGGCTTCATCCACGACAACGGGCACGCGCTCCTTGCACCTCTGCCGAATGGATCGGCCGTCGAGATCACCTACGAGGCGCGCTTCGAGGCACAGTTCGACCAGGCCGGCGTGATGGTGCGGGTCGACGAGCGCACATGGGTCAAGGCCGGCGTGGAGTTCGCCGATGGCCTCCCGCAATTGGGTGCCGTGGCCACGCGGGAATACTCGGATTGGTCATTGGCCCCCGCCCCCGATTGGACGGGACTACCGATTACGTTGCGCGCCAGCCGCTCGGGGGATGCGCTGACCATCCGCGCGCGCAAAGGGGAAGGACCTTGGCAATTGGTGCGCGTGACACCGCTCGCGCCCGATGCCGTGGCCAGCGCGGGCCCCTTCTGCTGCTCACCGCAACGCGCCGGCCTGGAGGTGCGCTTCACCCGGTTCGTGGTGGGGCCGGCCGACGGGAGTTTGCACGGAGGCGGTCTGCCATAGCCACGTGGCGAGCAAGGAATAGATGACCGCCACAAGGGGAAAGTAGAGAGCCTCACTCAGGCCCTTCAGCGGATCCACACCGGCGAAGCTGAGAACGCGAATGCCCAGACGCACGGCGTTCAGCGTCCAGCCGACGAGACCGAGGCGCGCCGCAAAGGTCCGCTCGCCGCGCAGCGAGAGGGCGAAACAAGTGGCCCCGATGGCCGCGGTGAGCACCAGCGGCATATAGAGAGCTTCCACCACCGCATCCCACTGGGCCGCGCGTTCGGCGAGCATGGCACGGACGGACTCGGAATGTGACGCTTGATACGCTTGCGCCCAACACCGGCTGACGAAGAGCATGTCGACCGCGCGATATCCAAATTCGAAACAGCAAAATAAGAGCATGTTGGCAAAGCCCACCAGGGCAGCGCCAGGGGCGCGCGGCAAGCGCTCGAATGCGGTGGCTGCGAAGACGAACGACATGCACACGATGGCCGTGAAGACCGCCGCCCCGCGTGCCATATCGATGGGCATCGCGCGCACGGCGATCCTTGCCGCGGGCGAATCCGCGACCGGAATGAAGGACCAATATGCGATCTCCTGGAAGCCTTGCAGCAGGATGACGAGGGCCGCACACACGGCCCCGAGGCGGCAAAGTCGGGTGCGCGCGGACTGGTAGCGCTCGCCCGAAAGAAGAGCGGATGACATTCTTGCAAGGTTACGCCCCATTGGACGCGGCGTGCAGTCGAACCTAAGGACGGGGGCCATGACCTCGAACGCGCCGTTCCACGTGCTTCACGTCTTCGCCGTCCCCGGCACCACCGGTCCGAGTGGCAATCCGACCACCATCGGGATCCACGCGGATGCCCTATCCAGCGAGGACATGCGGGCCATTGCGGCGCGGTCGGGGCATGAAAGCGGCTTCGTCTCCGCGCCCCCGGCCGGGTCGGAGTTCGACTTTGCGCTGCGCTTTTTCGTGCCAAACCACGAAATGGAGATGTGTGGCCATGCCACCTTGGGCGCACTCTGGCTCCTGCGCGAGCTCGGCCTTTGGCCCGCGACGCGTCGCAGTGTCGCGGTATCGACGAAGAGCGGTCCTGTGACGGGGCGGCTCGTCGAGGGGGACAAAGGTGCGCGCATCGAGATTTCACAGCCCAAGGGGCACGTGGTGGCCTTGCCGGATCCGGACACGCACACGACGCGGATTGCCTCGGTGCTGGGCATCAGCCCGGGCGATCTCGCAGGGCCGATCCGCAACGCGGCCACGAGCCGGGTGAAAACGCTGGTGCCTTTGAAGAGCGAGGACGCCGTGAACGCGCTCCGTCCGGACTTCGCGCGCATGGAGGCGCTCTGCGAGGACATCGGCTCGACGGGGCTCTATCCGTACGCCGCGGTGGACCTGGAGAAGCGCATCTTCGAGGCGCGCCAATTCCCCAAGGCGGTCGGCTACCCCGAAGACGCGGCCACCGGCATTGCGGCCAGCGCGCTCGCGTTCGGGCTGCTGGAGGCCAGCCTCGTCACCGCCGACGAACGACCGATTCACGTGCGACAGGGGCGGGCCATGGGCCAACCGTCGCAGATCGAGGTGACCTTCGACGGAACCAACGGCTGCTGGCTCACGGGCCACGTGCGCCGCGAGGCTTAGGAAAGCGCGATGCCATCACGGGCTCGATGTCCAATACCGATTACCGTGGAGGTTGCGGCGTCCGCCTTCCGATGCCATCGTTCCGGTCCGTGAAGTCGACGTCCATTCCCGTTACCGTTGATGCGCTCGATATCCTCGGGCGAACCATCGATGGGAAATACCGCGTCGAGGAACTCGTCGGCCAGGGAGGGTTTGCCCTGGTTTATCGGGCGATGCACACGGTTTGGAACAAGCCGGTGGCCATCAAGCTATTCACCGCGCTGGCCAACGTGCTGCCGGACCAGCGCGATCGGTTCATGGCCGCGTTCATTCAGGAGGGAGCGCTCCTCACCGAGTTGAGCGCCCGTTCGTCCAACATCGTGCAGGCGCGCGACGTTGGCACGTACACATCGCCGGATGGGCACTGGCTTCCCTATATGGTGCTCGAGTGGCTCCCGGGGGTGACCCTGGCGCGCGTGCTCGCGGAGGAGCGCGCTTCGAACCAGCCGCCCTGGTCGCTGGGGGAGTTGATGACCTTTCTGGGGCCGGTGGCCGCGGCGCTGGAGGTGGCGCACGCGCGCGGAGTGGCCCATCGGGACATCAAACCGGGCAACCTGTTCGTGCTCGGGCAGAATGCGCGCATCGGCGCGGTGGTGAAGATTCTCGACTTCGGATTGGCCAAGATGATGGCCGACGAATCGCAGCTTCAAGCAGCCTTGGCGAAGACGGGGACGAACATCAAGTCGTTCACGCCGGCGTATGGCGCTCCGGAGCAATTCACGCGCAACTACGGCGCCACCGGCCCATGGACGGACGTGTTCGCGCTGGCGCTGGTGGCGGTGCGCATGTTGACCGGGCGCCGCGCGCTCGATGGCGACGACGTCGCGCAACTCGCGTATTCCGCCTGCGCCGTGGATCGCCGGCCAACACCGCGCAACCTCGGCGCCGAGGTCTCCGATGACGTGGAGCGCGTCTTCGCCCGGGCGCTCGCCGTGCAAACGACGGAGCGCTACGCGAGCGCAGGCGCCTTCTGGCTCGCGTTGGAAGCCGCCATCCAGCCCGTGCCGCCTCCCGTGGAGCAATCCATCTCGATTTCGGCAATACCGCCAGGGCCCCCTCCCCCCCGGGGGGAGGGTCGGGGTGGGGGAGCCGTCCGCATCATCGCCGCCCTCGCCGCCACCTCCCTCATCGCAGCCCTCGCATTCTTCATTCTAACCAAGAAAACCAAGCCCGAGGAGGCGGCGCCCACCCCCGCCACGGCGCCCCCTGCAGCTCCGGAGCTTGCGGCCGCCGTCGTCCCAACGTGCCCTGACGATGCCATCCAAATCCCCGCCGGTCAGTATTTCATGGGCTCCGACCGCAAAGGCGCGCAGCCCAACGAGAAGCCCTCGCACCACGTCAAGTTGAGTGCATTCTGCATGGATGTCCACGAGGTCACTGCCCAAGACTACAAAGCATGCTCCGAAATTGGCCAATGCCGCCGGGCGCCCGCCGACGTGGATTGGCCGGGCATCACCCCGAAAGAGCATAAAGCTTATTCCTCGGCCTGCACGGGTGCCGACCCGGACAAAGGCGATCATCCGTTCGCCAATCACCCGATCAATTGCATCACCTGGTCCATGGCCTCGACCTATTGCGCGGCACGCGGCAAGCGGTTGCCCACCGAGGCCGAATGGGAATACGCGGCGCGCGGCCCCGACGGCCGCACGTACCCGTGGGGCGATGAAGCCCCCACGCCGCTCCACGTGAATGCCTGCGGCACGGAATGCAGCGCGTGGGGCAAGTCCAGAGGCACCGCGCTCGATATGCTCTATTCGGCCAACGACGGATACCCCACCACGGCCCCCGTCGGGAGATTCCCCTCGGGCAAATCCCGTTATGGCCTTTACGACGTCGCCGGCAATGTATGGGAATGGGTCGCCGACTGGTACGGCGACTATGGCGCCGCCGAAGCCGAAAACCCCGTCGGCCCAGAAACCGGCGACCGCCGGGTCATCCGCGGCGGCGCCTGGAATGGAGCCTTCGCCGATTGGCTCCTCCCCTCGTTTCGCTACGCGCAAGATCCCGAGGCACGGAGCCACGGGATCGGTTTTCGCTGCGCGAAGTCCATCTAAACGACGTTACGGCTTGTTGTTCCGCAAAAGCTTTTCGAACGGATTGTTCGTAAAGCCCTTCTCCTGCGGCCGCGGTGCTCCGCCCTGCCCTCGCCCGCGATCGTTCTTGCCCTGCGGCCCTTGGTTGCGAGGCCCCTGCCCCTGGTTGCGGGGTTGCTGCGGCTGCGGCGGTTTCCCATGTGCACCGCCCGCGTTGCCCGAGGCTTCCTTGCGCGCCGTCAGCGAAATGCGCTTCCGCACCAAATCGACCTCGAGAACGCGCACCTTGAGCTTGTCGCCCACCTTGACGACCTCGTTCGGGTCTTTCACGTAGCGATCCGTCAGCTTCGACACGTGGACGAGCCCGTCCTGGTGCACGCCGATGTCCACGAAGGCGCCAAACGCGGTCACGTTGGTGACGACACCCTCGAGCTCCATATCGGGCTTCAAGTCCTCCATGGTGCGGACGTCGTCGCGGAACTTGGGCGGCTCGAACGTCGCACGCGGATCGCGCCCCGGTTTGCGCAGCTCGCTCAAAATGTCCTGCAAGGTGAAGCTGCCCACGTCGCCTTCTTGGTAACGCTTCGGGTCGATCTTATCGATGAGATCTCCCTTGCCGACCAACGTGCCCACGGGCACGCCCAGATCGGTCGCCATCCGCTCCACCAGCGGGTAGCGCTCGGGGTGCACCGCGCTTGCATCGAGCGGGTTGTCGCCGCCGTGGATGCGCAAAAAGCCCGCAGCCTGCTCGAACGTGCGCGGCCCCACGCCGGGCACCTCCAAGAGGGCGCGCCGATCCTTGAAAGCCCCGCGCGCATGCCGAAACTCGACGATCTTCTTCGCCAGCGAGGCACCGATGCCCGCGACGCGCGCCAGGAGCGGCGCACTCGCCGTATTCAGCTCCACGCCCACGCGGTTCACGCAGCTCTCCACCACCTCGTCGAGCTTTCGCGCGAGCAGCGTCTGCAGCACGTCGTGCTGGTACTGCCCCACGCCGATGCTCTTCGGGTCGATCTTCACCAGCTCGGCCAGCGGGTCTTGCAGCCGGCGCGCAATGCTGATGGCCCCGCGCACGGTGAGGTCCAGATCGGGGAACTCTTCGCGCGCGACATCGCTTGCAGAGTACACGCTTGCCCCGGCCTCGCTCACCGGGACGCACGGCACCTCTTTGAGGCCCTCGGCCACCAGGAGCTCGCGCACGAACAGCTCCGTCTCGCGCCCGTGCGTACCGTTGCCCACGGCGACGGCGCTCGGCCGATGCTTGCCCAGAAGCTCGCGCAGCACCTTTTTGCCGCGCTCCGTCGCCTCGGCGCCCTGCACCAGGTAGATCGTCTCGTGCGCCAGAAGCTTGCCCGTGGAGTCCACCATGGCGCACTTGCAGCCCGTGCGCTGCCCCGGGTCGATGGCCAACACGGTGCGCGGACCGAAGGGCGCACCGAGGAGCAGCTCGCGGAGGTTCTGCGCGAACACGTCCACCGCAGCCCGATCGGAGCGCAACTTGAGCTCCACCCGCACGTCGACCTGCGTGCTTGGCACGATGAGTCGTTTGTACGCATCCTGCGTGGCCTGCGTCAGTTCGCCTGCAAAAGGCGTCCCCTGGACGATGCCCACCATGCGCTCGATCTTCGGAAGCACCACCTCCGCCGCAAGCTCGATGGATGCGCGGAGAACACCTTCATTTTCGCCGCGGCGGATGGCCAAGAAGCGGTGCGAGGGGATGCTCGACACCGGCTCTTCGAACTTGGCGTACGCATCGAACTTGGTCGTCTTGTCCGCGTAGTCCTTGGTCTTGCCCACGGAAAGGCTGGCATGTTGCGCGAAGGTTTCCCGCACCAACTTGCGGACCTCGGCCTGCTCCGCCACGCGCTCGGCGCAGATGTCGCGGGCGCCCGCGAGCGCCGCCTGAACGTCGGGCACTTCCTTCGCGGCGTCGACGTAGGTGGCCGCGTTCACCAGCGGATGGCCCTCCCGCGCCTGCGACCAAATGAGGTTGGCCAGAGGCTCCAAGCCGCGCTCCTTGGCGATGGTCGCGCGCGTACGTCGCTTGGGCTTGTACGGCAGATAGAGGTCTTCGAGCTCGGCCTTGGTGGCGGCCGCCTCGATCTTCTTTTTGAGCTCCGGCGTCAATTTTCCCTGCGAGGAAATCTCCGACAGGATGGCGGTGCGCCGCTCGTGCAGCTCGAGAAGGTAGGTGCGGCGCTCTTCGATGGTGCGGATTTGCACCTCGTCGAGGCCGCCGGTGGCTTCCTTTCGGTAGCGCGCGATGAACGGGACGGTGGCGCCCTCCTCGAGCAACTTGACCACGGCACGGACGGCCGCCGGAGCGAGCTTTAGCTCTTCGGCAATGGCCGGGACGGGATCGAAAGCATTCTCGACGGGGGCTTCGGAGGCGGTCATGATCGCTCTTAGTACTCAAAGCGGCTGGCCCTTGGAATTGCAAAAAATACGAGCGACGCTGGTCGAGCACGCAGCATCGATCTCCGCTGGAGCTTAGTGGAAGGGGAACGGGCTCGATGGCACTCTATGAGGCGAGGGACATGAACGTAGCCGCAATCAAGCCCGCATGGTCACTCGGCCGCGCCGAACCGGCGGACCGCGCCGCGCTGATCACGTTGCTCCGCGCGCAATTTCTGGAGCACGACATCCGGCTGACCCC
Source organism: Sorangiineae bacterium MSr11367 (assembly GCA_037157805.1). Taxonomy (NCBI): domain Bacteria; kingdom Pseudomonadati; phylum Myxococcota; class Myxococcia; order Myxococcales; family Pendulisporaceae; genus Pendulispora; species Pendulispora rubella. The sequence goes on from CP089983.1 coordinate 9,916,394, forward strand.
CGAGCAACTCGCCGTCTCGGTCGACGGTGTCCTGGGTGACCCCACGCGCGGACTGTTCATCGTCGCCCGCCTCGCCGGCCCCCGACCGGACCCCGTGTCGGAGCGCGCGCCGTACCCGGGCGCCCCCATCCCGCCGGCCCCGACGTCGTCACCGGCCGATGTGGTGGTGGGCCTCGCATACCTGTCCTTCATGTGGACCTTGGAGCACGGCGGGGTATCCGCCTGGCTCGACGTGCTTTACGTGGTCCCGGATCATCGGAGCCGGGGCATCGGGCGCGCATTGTTGACGGCGTCGCTGGAGGCGTCGCAGCAACGGGGGTGCGTCGCGGTCGATCTGGAGATCGAGGCGTCGCACGCGCGGGCCGCCAATCTGTATTTGCGCCTCGGGTTTCGGCCTCACGCGCGCACACGATGGGTCAAGCCGCTGCGCGGGCTGACATCGTACTAGCGCGCACCGCTTGCGTTGCTATCGTACCGGCATGAGCCTGCAGTTTGCCGTGTACCTCCTGGCGTTGTCCGCGTTCGCACTCGTGGCCTGTGAAGGGACACATTGCCAAACGGGTCCCAAATACGGGACCCAGTGTTATTCCGCCGCGCGCCCCGCCGGTCCAGGAACCCCGCCCCCCACGACCGGCCCGTCCACGCCTCCACAGGAGAAGTGAACGAGCCCTATCTTCATTTATGCGGGCCTAACCTGCAATGACAACTCCCCATACGGAAGTCCAATACTATGTCCTTTGGTTCAAACTCGACCAGCAGGATAGGTACTTGCTTTGGTTTTCGGACGACGATGACGGAGTTTGGGCACTCGCGGGAAGAATCCCCGCTTGGCGCACCGAGGGCGCAGCGCGAGAATATGCAACGGGCCAAAATCTTGCGCTAGAAGCGGAAAAGCCGAGACGGCATAACCTCGATCACATCGAGGCCTTCATTCGAGGCGCCGAACACCTGCAACCCGACGAAGGACTGGACGCGTGGAATTTGTTCGTCGACGTGGCCTCGTCCGTGAACGGAGTCGAGTTCATGGCGATGGACCGCCAGCACCTTGACCTCTACAATCACGTATTCTTCTTGTCTGGAGTCGCCGCCATCGTAACGGATTGGCGACCGGAGCCGCTATCGTCAGCGGAACTCGAATCGTTGCGGCAGGTTCTGTCGCAACGCTTGAATGACTTTCGCAGCCGACTTGCCTTCGACTGACACGGTAGAAAAGTTCGGAACATTTTGCTCGCTCGGTCGACATACCGAGGATGTGAGCGCACATCCTTGACGAGAGCAGCCTGTTCGTTGCAACCATGCCGCCGGCCCGCGCGGAGTAATCGATCGATGCCCATTTCACGAAGACGTGTCGTAGCTACTTGCTTGGCCGGCCTCGCACTGGCCGCTTGCGCCCACACGCCCGCCCCTGCGACGGCGGTGTCGGCTCCTCCTGCCGCGCCTGCGGGGACCTCCAGTGCGGTGGAGAAAAAGCAGGTACACGAGCTTGGCCTGTCCATCGTGCTCCGCCCAAGCGCGCAGCCCGCGCCGCGGGTGCATGTGGAGATTGACCTCGATGGCGCCGACGCGGAGCTTGCGACGTGGAAGATTCAGCGCGGCTCGCCGGAGCGGATTACCGACGTCGTGGCGCGCGACGGCAAGGGGAATCTGCCGGCTCGCGTGGCCGCTGCCGCAGATGGATCCGCGGACATCGTGCTCGAGCGCCGGCCCGAGGGGGCGGTGCACCTTGGCTACGACGTTCGCGCCGGCGACGGTGCCGTGGACGATCCGGTCGGCATCGTCGTGCTGGAAGATCGCTTTCGCGGTGCGGGCGAGGGCCTCGTCGCGCTTCCTCGAGCGGTGGAAGATGCCGAGCTGAGCATCACCGTCACCATCGATCCCGAAGCGCTGCGGGTGCGTGGCGCCGCGTCCAGCTTGGGCGCCGGCCGCGTTCGGAGCACGAAGGCTCGGCCGCGTGCGCTGCGGTATGCGACCTTCATGGCAGGCTCCCTCGGGTCTGGCGCGTTCGATGGAATCGAAGGTCACGACGAGGGCGCATGGCTTGGATACACGAAATTCGATCCGCGCCCGGCCATCGCCGAACTCGCGCAGACGCGAACGGCGTTCGGCGAGCTGTTCAAGGCTGACGTCCCTCTTGCGCCGTGGACGTACCTGTTCATGTCACAGGCGCGTCCCATCGGGTCGTTCAGCACCACGCCGCGCGCGGGAAGCACGCTGGTGCTGCTCGGCCCCGACGAGGCATGGGGCGCCCCGCTGCGCGTTGCGATCGCCCAACAGCTCGTGCGCCCGTGGATTGGCGGAGAGCTCCGCATCGCAAACGAGGGCGGAGACGACGCACAAGGCTGGTGGTTCTCCGAAGGGGTCGCACGCCACGTGAGCATCCGTCTCCTGACCCGGCTCGGGCTGCTCACGCCGAACCAGTGGCGCGACACCATCGCCGGCGAGCTCGCGGTATTGGCCACGTCGCCGCATCGTATGATTGGCAACGCCGAGCTATCGGCGCTGGCGCAAAAGGGCAATGCGATCGCGCGGGCCACACTGACCGCGCGAGGTGCGCTCTATGCCGCGCGGGAGGGGGCATCCCTGCGCGCGCGGGCACGGCGGGCCAAGCAAGAGACGAAACACGACAGCCTCGAAGATGAGATTGTCGCGCTCATGCTCGCGGCACGGAACAAAGTGCGGCCGGGGCAGCCGTCCCGGAGCACCCTCACCGCCCAGCAATGGGTCGACGCGCTCTCCAAGGACGACCCGGACGCGGCGAAGACCTTCGAGTCCATCGTGGTGCGCGGCGAGCCCGTGACGTTCCCCGCCGACGCCTTCGGCCCATGCTTCCGCGCCGGCAACGGCAGCTACGTTGCCTACGATCCGGGCTTCGACATCGAGAAAACCCGCGCCGACCGCGAGGGCAAAGTCGTCGGCGTCCGCCCCGACGGCCCCGCCGCCAAGGCCGGCCTCCGCGAGGGCGACGTGCTCGAGTCGATGCAATCGCGCGAGGGCAACGCCGAGATCCCCGTCAAATTGGTCGTCACGCGAAGCGGGACCAAAGTGAACCTCTCGTACACGCCCCGCGGCGCCCAAGGCCGCGGCCAAACCTGGACCCGCGTCCCCGGAATGGCGGACGACCGCTGCGGCGATCCTCCGTGACGTCTTCGCCATGACGAAATTACCTTCTCCGCCATACAGTCGCTACACGTGGACGCCAGTCACGATTGGCCAGTCCGGTGCCAAGGTGTTTCGGCTCGATGACGACACCGGTCGGCCGCAGCTCTATGCCAAGAGCGCTTCGCAAAGCACGCAGCCCGACGTGGCGGAGGGGCTCGCGCAGGAAGCGTCGCGTCTCGCGTGGCTCGGGGGCCAGGGCATCGCCGTCGCGGAGGTCGTCGAACTGAGGGCCGACGGCGATGGCATATGGTTGATCACGCGCGCGCTGCCGGGCCGTTCCGCAGCGGAAGTGTGGCCGACGGACCGGCGCGGTGCGATTGCCGAGAGCATGGCCGACATCGCGTGCAGATTACACGCACTCCCTACCACCGATTGCCCTTTCGACCGGCGCTTGTCGCGGATCATCCCCGAAGCCGAGCAACGCGCTGCCGCGGGCCTCGTGGATCTCGAGGATCTCGACGACGACCGCGCGGGGTGGAGCATCGAGCAACTGCTCCGTGAATTGCACGCGACCAAGCCCTCGAACGAGGACGTCGTCGTATGCCACGGCGATTTCTGCCTCCCCAACGTGCTCGTCGCCGACGACGGCACCACCGTCACCGGCCTGCTCGACGTCGGGCGCCTCGGCCTCGCCGATCGCTACGCGGACCTCGCCTTGATGTCACGCAGCCTGGCCAGCCCGATGAACGAGCAATATGACGACGACGACGTCCAGCGATTCTTCACCCGATACGGAGCTGACCCGGCCGACGAACGTATCGCCTTTTATCGACTCCTCGATGAGTTCTACTGATGAAATGGATTGAATCGAACGGAGCGGTGCCATTCAGTCGATGCGAGGTTCCGTGAGGTAAATCAAGCCCACGTAGCTCGGTGATGGTTTGAAGTGGGGTAAGCTTTCCGTTCGAACGCCCCACGGAGAACGCGCGGACCTGCCCCTGCCGATCGGCGACCGCGTACGCGTACTGGTGGTCCGGGTCGAATGCCAAAAACGACGGACTCCGCGCCGTATCCACGGTGTCGAGCAAGGTGAACGCATACGTGCCCGTGTCGAACGAATACGTGCGGATCTTTCCGTCGTTGCTTCCCACGTACACCAAGGGACGTCCCAAGCCCGCATCCGCTCTCGTCGCGGAGACGTCGGAAAACGCATCGACGGAGGCGTCCAGCGATGCCCCACGGAACGTGTCGTTCGAGTCATTCGAACCGCACGCCACGAAGGCCACCGAAGCCACCATTCCCATGAGGCCCATCGTGGAGAGGACCCGCGCAATCGACGAAGTTCTCATGGCCCTCCGTAGTTGGCCACATTCGCCGACGCCGCTGTCGGAAAATACGACGCCTCAGGGCGGCAGGCAGACGAAGGAGGCGGAGACGCTGGCTTTGGTGTCGCCGACGAGCGTGTTGCACGATGCCGTGCAGAGGGCCACCGTGGCTGGCCCCGCGGCGTCGGAGAAGCGCCAGCCCGTGTTGCCAGCACACGTCGGGTTGTAGGCCAACGCCGCAGGCTGACCCGCTCCCGGCGTGAAGGTCACCGTGACGGCGTTGCGATCGACCGTGCGGCCCTCGGTCGCGGAAAGCGCCAGCGAACAGGATGCGGGGATCCCCTGAAGGCTGGCCACGCGCGCGCGGAGATCTTGCGCGGCCTTGGCCGGATCGGCGGGCGATACCACGATGGCCTTCTGCGTTCCCCCGACCTCGGCAAGCCTGTTGAGATTGCCGGCTTCGGGTCCCACGGCGACCACCACGGTCGAAATCGACGGGGATGCCGCCCTGGCCTTGGAGATCACGTTGAGGACACTCGTGTACGTGCTGTTGCAGTCGTTCGGACCGCCGTCCGTGACCAGGACGGCCACGGCTTTTTCGCCGGGTCGCGCCTTTGCGAGCCGATCGGCAGCGTCCACCGCGCCCCGCATGGCGGGCTCCATGGGACTTCCTCCGAGCGGCACTCTCTGGTCGATCGACGCGGCGAACGACGCACTGGGAAGCGCGGTCCGCGCGATGACGGGTTCGGCGTACATCGCCGGAACACAGCGCGACTCGCCGCGATCGACGATAGGGAAATAGTGGAGCGATGCATTCATGCCCGCGGTCTGTGCGTCCGCGAAGAATGCCTTCATCGCCCGCTTGACCGGCTCCCATCGCGTCTGCGTATTGTCGCCATCGGGATCCTGGACGAGGCTCTTCGACGTATCGAACATGACGGCGAGGTTGATCGGCACGAGCTTGTGCGACGACGTCACCGTGCCGCCGCAACTTCCACCCGGCCCGCCGTCGACGTTGCCGCTACCGGGCCCACCGTCCCCCTCGCCCGAGGCGTCCAAAGCTCCCGGATCGAGTGCGTCCTTCCCCGCTCCCTCCGACTCGCTTCCACACGCTGCTGAAAGAACGGCCACGAGCCCCGTCGCGAAGGCACCGCACGCGATACGCCTGATTTTCATGCTGATGATCCCTTACGCAAACGGTGCCGCGTCTCTTTGGACAAAAATGCGCGACGCTCGACTTTCGCGAAGGGTTTCGCGTCAGTAGCTCTTACCGTCGAATTTTTGCACGTCGAGCGCGTCGACATCGAGACCGTCGAGACAGCGCAGGTTCACCACCACCTTCTCCTGCCCATCGACCGCGTAGGTGCCGAAGGCACGGATACCGCACGTGCCGCAGAACGAATGATGCATCGTTTTGGAGCCGAATTGGTAATCCACCTGGGTTTCGGTCCCCGACAGCAGCGTGAACGCGTCCGACGGCACGGATGCCATCAACCAGCCCGTGCGCCCGCAGATCGAGCAGTTGCACGAGCTCGCCTTCTGGATATCCGCCGTGACTTCGAAGCGAGTTTTGCCGCAGTGGCACGAGCCGGAATACGTCTTCGTCTCTCCCATGTGTTGCCTCCCGTGCGAGAGAGTGTGCCCAGGCCGACGTTTCGTATTGTAAAAGTGCGCCAGCCGCGCCGAAAATGCCGTCGCCATGGGGCTCGACGGCACGCGCGGAATCTTGAACCCTGCCGAAGGGCTCACCCGCTTCGCGCTCGCGCGGGAGCCGCCACCGGACGATCTCGCTCCCTTCGTGGACCGCTACTGGAGCGTGCGCTGGGATCTCGAAGGCCAGCCACCGTTCGAGCAGGAGACCTTGCCGTACCCCTGCGCGCACATCTCCTTCGCGACCCTCGATTTCGAGGTCCATGGCCCGGGGACGCGCCGCTTCGTGGCCCATCTCTCCGGACGCGGGCAGGTGCACGGGACCAAGTTCACGCCAGCAGGGTTCTTCGCGTTCGCGAAGGTGCCCATGCGCACACTCGTCGATCGCGTCGTTTCGTTGGAGGAGGCGACGGGTCGTACCGTGGCCGTGCCCGAGAGCGCCGATCCCGCCGTGGTGCGGCCCATCGTGGAATCGTTCCTGCGCAGCTTCGAACCGACGCCCGACGAGGATATCGACTTGGTGAATCGCCTCGTGCTTCGTGCGCAGGAGGATCGCGGCATCGCGCGCGCCGAAGATCTCGCGCGCGTCGCCGGCGTCTCCGTGCGCTCGCTGCATCGTCTTTTCGAGCGATACGTGGGCGTCGGGCCCAAATGGATCGTGCGCCGATCACGCGTCCAAGAAGCCGCCGAACGCGTGGCCGGTGGAGCGAAGGTCGATTGGGCCGCGGTGGCGCAGGAGCTCGGCTACCACGATCAAGCGCACTTGATTCGCGACTTCCGCGCGCAAATCGGCTTCACGCCGGCAACGTACGCGCGGCAGTGCGAGGCCGCGACGCGGGCATCGTCAAGGTAACTCGACGAAGCGAAGCTCCCCCTTCGAGACCACCGCGAGGCGCTTGCCGTCCGAGCTGAACTCGAAACCGTCCCAGTCGAAATCGAGTTGTCCCAACTTGGTGCCCTCCTTGGTATCCCAAACGCTGAGCGACGTCGCGTCGTTCTGCTTGGTGCGAAGCAAGAGGCGCGAACCATCGGGGCTGAGCCAGAGCGCGAGAAAATGGCCTTCGATGGGCCAGCGCTTCGTAGCCTGCTTCTTCTTCGTGTCCACCGGGGCAATTTCCACGATGGGTGCACGGCCAATTTTCTCGGGCATCGCCGGAATGCGCGCAATGGCAATGGTGTGGGCGTTCTCGTCGATATCGGCGCCGAGCAATACGCCGACATCGCGCGCATTGTCCACGACGAATCCGAAATTATCGAGAATATAGAGCCCTTTTCGTTCCGAAATATTGGCGCGCGCGGTCGTATAATCCGCAAAGGCCATTCCAATGCGACTTTGAAAAATTTGCACTCCACGGCGGCGCACCCATTTGCAGGTTTCGGAAGACCCGCCCGCCGCAACGCTGGGGATGACGATGGGGTGCACTTTGCTGGTGCCGAGATCGATCCATCGCTTGGGGCACGAGTCGTCGGCCACGGACGTGTCCCCCTTTGCGAAGACGACCACGCGCTCGCCGTCCTCCGAGAGAATGACCTTCGACGCACCGGCCAGCTTGCGCGAAATCGCGTTGTCCTTGCCATCGGCCCCGCGCAGCGAAAACGTATTTCCTTTGCGAACGAGCGCCAAGCGATGCGTGGCGGACACGGTGACGAAGCTCTCGCCATCCTTGGCGGCGAGCTCGGTCTGCGCGCTCGTATCCGGCTCGACGAAAACGGCGCGTTTGCCGTCGGTGGTGGCGACGGCCCGGCCATCACGGGAGACGCGCACGGTGCACGATTTCGTCGAGCACGCGCCATCGAGGTGCGTGCTCGCTCCGGCGTCGGCGGGGGCCGGCGTGCTGGCGTCCTCGGGCAGGTTGGCGATGGCGGCATCCAACGCGGACGCGTCCGCAACGGGGGCCGACCCTGCGGCGGAAAGTGAGGGCGTCGCCTCGCGCCCGCACGCGGCAAGCGCGACAGCCGCCGCAAGCACGGCACACGAAAATCCAGGAAAATGACTACGATGCACGGGGTGAAAACGCCGCATGGCGCTCATTTCATCCGAAGTCTCCTACGGATGAAACCTTCACACCACTTCTTCCACGATGACCCGCATGACATCGGGCTCTTCGTAGGTCTCCTCGATGCCGCCGTCCTCCTCGAAGAAGGCGACGACCTCATCAAGCATGCGCTTGCGCGGTTTGCGCGCCAGCCGGACCTCGAGGCGGCGCCTCACCGCGTCGACGGGCTCGGCCTCGGAGAGTGCAATCACGCCCTTTTGCACGAGAATCGACAAGAGAATTTCCGCTTCCTTCGTCACGTCACGGGGTGCGGCCTCGCGCGCCGAGAGGCGAGGAAGGGTCACCTCGGCACGCCCTGACATGAGCGCCTGGAGAACGTCGTTCATGAACGTCGCAAGATTGGGAGCTTGCAAGAACGTGCCTTCGAGCTCCTCATTGGCATATTCGAAGAACCACACGGCCTGAACGTGGGTGTCCACGGCGAAAACCCAATCGCCGTCGCCTGGACCTTCCGCCGCTTTCTCTTCGTCCTCCTCGAGAAGCGAAAGTGCGCGAGGCTGCTCGGGTATCCACATGAAGGGCACGAAGTGCGCATTCGGCGCGCCCCCTTGGTCACGATCGTAATGCCCAAAGCGGTGCGCCTCCCCCGCGGATTCGACGACGGCATCCTCGAGGCCGAATAGGGTCACGTTCGCAAGAGAGAGAAACCGGATCGGCCCGACCTCCTCACGATACGCCGCCGCCTCCATTTCCTTTCGAAGAACGGCATCGAAGATGGTGCCACCACGACGCTCACCGTTCCGCCATCGGTAAAGGATGCGCAGGGCGCTGGGCAGCGTGATCCCAAGCTGCTGCCCGGCCGACGAAACCTGTGCATGCTCGGCTCCGGGTGCGAGCATGCGCTGGAGGGCTTTTGGCTGGCCCTCGAGCCAAGCATCCCATCGCGAGAGCACGTCCTTCAGCACCTCGTCATCGTCGAGCAACGGCTTCGATTCCTTCGCCATTCCCTCATCATGCAATCTCCGGCCGTGCGTCAAAAGAGAGAAATTTCCGTTCGCGGGGTCGTCTTCTCCCGCTCCAAATAGGACCGAAGCGTCGCCGGTGACGTGCGCTCACCGAAGCGAGTCGCCAGGAAGTTCAGTGGATGCTCTCCCACCTCGGGATCGTCGGTCGGCCGGAGGGAGAACCCCGCGCGGCCAAGCAAAGCGAGCAAGAGCCCGCGGTAGCAGGTGGGGGTCACGCCACCGCGTACGTACGCCCAATGGTCCACGATGCCACGCGCGAAAACCACGAGCGATGGCAAGGGCAGCGCCCGCTCGAGCGCGCCCATCAACATGGTGCCCACGTGCTGACGACGCGCATGCTCGGCCACTTCGATCGCGCCGAGCTCCCAGAGGTCCGGTACGTCGCGCCACCGGTCTTCCACCGCGGCGGTCGATGGAACGAGCGTGGCATAGCCGACCAACGTTCGACGCTCCAGCGCGGCGACCACCACCGAGCCAACGGCGAGGCAATGCTCGATCGTCGCCAGGAGACGTTCGGTTCTGGCGATCGCCGTGAATCCTGGCGCCACGGTGATGGCGCGCGCATCTGTAGGGCGATACCAAAATTCGATGGCCGGGTAGGACATGCCCAAGACAGTGGGCAACTCGCCCATGCCGTCGATGCGCATGTGCGCCGCGGCTCGTGCACATTTGCACGGAACCTACGGGGCCTTTCGGGATCGTGCTACTCAGTTCGACGCCATGATGATCCGTACCTCGGCCCTCCTCGCCGTTCTTCTCGTCTCCGCCTGTTCGCGCTCCCAAGAGCCGGAAAAACACGAGCCTGCCCCAGCTCCGCAGGCGCCGGCCGCACTCTCCGCCACGGCCACCACCACGCAGGCAACGGGCCACGAGATCGTGTGGGACGCACCACCGTCCTGGGAGAAGGTGGCCAATCCCAGCACCATGCGCAAAGCCACCTACCGCATTCCCAAAGCGGCGGGCGACACGGACGACACGGAGCTCAGCGTCATCGTGGCCGGCGGCTCCGCCACGGCGAACATCGAGCGATGGGTGGGGCAATTCTCGTCCGGCGCCTCCATCGAAAAGAAAGAGCGCTCCGTGTCCAACCTCAACGTGAGCGTCGTCGAGATCAAAGGCACCTACGGCGGTGGGATGACCGGCCCTGGAATGCCTGCCGCGGCCGGCCCCAAGGAGCACTACGCCTTGCTCGGCGCCATCGTGGCCGACGGCCAGGACAGCACCTTCTTCAAAATGACGGGCCCCGAAAAAAGCGTCAAAGCCGCCCGTGCTGATTTCGACAAGTTCGTCGATAGTTTGAAAAAGCGCTGATCGAGCTCGTTGCTGTCCCCCTGCGGACGAGCGCAGCGCGAAGGCTGCGCCCGTCCGAGTGCGTCAAGAGCGGCCGATGCGGGTTTGCGTCCAGGTGTAGCCGGCGGTGCTGCTACCGTGCGAGGTCCACGCTTTGATGGTGTACCAGCTGCGGCCCGCGGGGCCGGGCGGCGGCGACGGTGGAAGTACGACCGCCACCCCCCACGGCGACGATGCGCTGGGGTTCTCGACATGGGCATCGCTCTTGGCGAATTCCTGCCCGTCCATGACGACCTGCACGTGCACGATGCCGTCCACGCCCGCGCCCTTTCCGCGGATGGTCACGTAGATATTCGGCGACTCCGGAATGACGCTGAGGCATGTCTCCGTGAAGGAGACGATGCTCTCACCCACGGTATCTTGATATTGCACTGGATAGCAGTTCGGAGCATCGAACTCGTCCGCGAGCAAAGGCGATGCATCTGCGGGGGCCGCCATCCCAAGGGCGCTCGTGCCCGCAAGGAGGGAGGTGGCCACGATGAGAATACGAGCAAAGGTCATGAGTTTCCCTAACGTAGTTGGGTGAGGGTTGGTTCGAGGAGCGAAATGATTCGTCGACTTAGCGCTGCCCCATGGCCACGAGCTTCTTGACGACGCTGGGGTCGACGTAGTGATTGCGCGGGCCTACGGGATCTACGACGTTGTCGGGCAGCGTATCCGTGACCAGCCACGCGAAGGGCGCGACCTCGAGTCGATTGGCGCCGACGGAGGGATCGTCCAAATATTCACCGCCGATGATCTTCGCCCTGTTGTCGGTCGCCGGCCTATCGAGCTCGATGACCGCGACGACGCGCAGCTCCTGCATCGACTGCAGGCCCGACACGGGCGCAACGTTCGGTCCGGATTCGGCGACCCAAAAGACACTCGCGTCGACGAAGACGAATCCCTTGGCTTGGTCATCCCATTGATAACGCGTAAATGCCCCCGTGCGACGGCCGGTCGCGACCAGGTTGGCCGCCTCCGCCTCGTTCAGCGCCTCGTACCTGTTGATCGTGTATCGAAATGCCGGCTGATTCCAAATTTGCGCCGTGGTGTTCGGGTGCTGAACGTCGAGCACGAACGGCTTCCTTTGCTCTTTGAGCTGACGATGGAGCACGATGAGGAAGGCCCCCGCATTGAGCCCCTGGCATCCGACCGACGCACCGCTGGAGGTGACCTTGCGCACGATACGTCCATACTCGTCGCGCTCGACGTTCATCGTGTCGCATCGACTCCCGATCAAGCGTGAGCGCGCGTCGTAGTACGCCTCGGCCATGAGCGCATTCACGTCGCCAATCTCGAACTTCACGCAGTCCGGCGTGCCTTCGGCGCACGCGGCGATGCCACCGCCCGCACCGCGCTTGGCGAACACGGCGTGTTTCAGTGGGGCATTCGCCGTCGCCGCAGCCGTCCAGCCGTTGCAGATGCCCTCCCAACTCTGGATCTGGCCGCCGTGCGCACCCTGGCCATGATTTCGCCAGTTCCACTCCTTCGCGGCGTCCATGTATTGCGGATTCGTGACGGTAATGAGCTTCTCGAGTGGCGACTGCGTGTCGCTGCCTTGCCATCGCACGTCGATGCCATTTTCGCTGTATGGCCAATACGTATCGGGATATGGCACGTGCCGGTCGTCGGTGCCGAATGTCTTACCGACATCGGCATTCGAAATGTTGTCGTTCAGCAACGGGGAAAAGGACGGCAATCCCGCGACGGGCGGGAACAAGCCGGTCGGATCGTCCGCCGGCGAGATTCGATCCGGTTGTCTTACCGCGCCGGCCCGCTCGTCGGACGGTACCGATTCATCGGGCGCGAGAGAACAACCTGCGGATGCGAAGAGAACACTGCACAAAAGGATGGACGAACGCATGGATAGCTCCGATGTGGGCTGTGGAAGGGGTTCAATGAGGTTTTCGCGGTTCCGCGAAGAACCGCGACTTCGTCCCCTGCGAGACACGGCGCCTCTTTCATGGCCAGCGCGAACATCGCGTTCATGTCATTCGACGCGGTTCGTCGGGAAATACGGTTTCGTCTGCCGACCGGGTCCTCGGGCGCGAGCTCTCCCCGGCCGAATGCTCGACAAAATGGATACGCAGAGAGACAATGGCGGGCTTTCCATGAGACCCATCGCCGGATACCTTCTCTCCACCCTCGCCATATTGACGACCGCGCTCGGATGCGCGAGCAGCTCCGAACCGCGGACGTGGACGCCCGCGGACTACGGCAGTGACTACCGCGCGACGGGCATGGTGCGTCCCAAGCTCATTTCGGGCGAGCCGCTGAATGACATGGCCCAGAGATTCCCTTGCTACCTGCCGCCGGACACCGCGGCGCTCGTCCGGATCAAGTGCACCCTCCAGGTCGATGGCAGCCTATCGACGTGTCGAGCCAAAAGCATTCTCACGAATTGCGAAGATCCGTTCGCAAACCTCGTCGCGAATCTCGAAAAGACGTATCGGTATCGGCCATTGCTGTCCGATGGTCAGCCCAAGGAAGTTTCGTTCACGTACTCTTTGCAATTTCACGGCGATGGTGTCGGGAGTGTTCCACTGCGGCGCTCGAATCGTCCCATGCCTGATCGGTCGCCGCGCACGGACGTGCAAAATTTGAAGCCCGGTGAAACGCTACGACAGATTGCGGGGAGCCCACCATCCTTTCAACAGGGCGGCGGCATCTGCGTACCTCCCAAGACAACGGCCGTCGTAAGCCTCTCTTGCATCGTGGGCACCGATGGCGGCGTCTCGGATTGCGGGTCTTTTCCGGCCGTGGAGCCCGTGGGGTGCGACGAAGCGGTAGCAAACGCCATCACGACGATTCAGGAGACATATCGGTTTCGGCCGATCGTTCGCGATGGGCAGCCCATTGCGGTGTACCACAAATTCGATTTCCAGTTACTGGGCGAAGGGGTTCGCCCGATTCAAGTGACTCCTGGTCCGGAGTAGTTCTCAATCACCATCCGAGCCATGACCGTTCGAGCGCGATAGTGCGATCGGGCGCCTCACGAACGAGTCTCCAAGGCCGCTTTCAAGCCCTCGCCCGTGAGTGACCTTCCTTGGGCTATGGCGGACTCGCGGACACGTGCGTGGGGGAGACGAGGACGTGCATTCGGGAGACGCCCCCGCAGGCTACTGCGCAGTGAATCCAACCGAACGATGACAGAAATTGTCATGCCATGACCGCGCCGATCATACCAGGCTGGAGTCGCGGTGCATCGCGTCGCGCGCTGCGAGCATATGCGCAATATTGGCCGAAAGTCGCGGCGCGGGGGATCGCATGCCATGCCGGTACGGATCGTGCTCTCGTCGCGGCGATCGTTCGCGCAAGATCAATTTCAGCCCGCACATCGACGATCCCACGAACAAGTGAGGTTCATTTCATGAAGGTCGAAGCGTTTCTCTTTTCTATTCTGGCAGCCATGACGGCGTGCTCCTCGAACGACGATGGCGACTCGAAAGAGCCGCCTCCGGGAGAGCAGGAGCCAGGTCGCTGCAGTGGTGATATTACGAACTGTGCCCTCGGCGCGCTGTCGGACGCGCAGAAGGCTGACATGTGCAATTTGACGTTGGAAGCGATCGATTCGTCTTCGGGCGCCAAGTTCGAATGCAAGTCGGGCCCGCAGAGTGGCCAATATCTCCAGGTGAACGCGAAGAACGAGTGCGTTGCCCAGAAATTCCCGGCATCTTGTTCGATCACCGTGTCGGAGCTCCTCAAGTGCTACAAGGCGGCAAAGGCCGACGCCTGCGCAGCATTCGAGGAAGGTGGGGCGTGCACGGCCATGGTCGGCCGTTCCCAGGAATGCACGTAACTTACGACGCCGGGACGGCTACCGTGCGCCAATCCGCAGCAAGACGACCTTGATCGTGTCCAGCATGATCGACAGATCGAAGAGCAGCGAGTAGCTCTTGATGTAGTACAAATCGTACTGCAGTTTCTCGATCATGTCGTCGGCGGTTGCGCCGTACTTGCAGCGCACTTGCGCGTGACCGGTTACACCCGGTTTCACGTAGAGGCGCTGCTTGAAGAACGGGACCTGTTGGTCCAGTTGCTCGATGAAGACGGGGCGCTCGGGGCGCGGGCCGACCATGCTCATGTCGCCGCGGAGCACGTTCCACAATTGCGGCAGTTCGTCGAGCCGCGTCTTGCGAATGAATTTACCCACCAAAGTCACGCGATCGTCGTTCTCTTTGGCGAATTGGGCACCGTTCTTCTCGGCGTCGGTGCGCATCGAACGGAACTTCAGAATCGTGAACAGCCGCCCGAACTCCCCTGCCCTCGTCTGCGTGTACAGAACCGGGCCCGGTGAATCGAGCTTGATGGCCAGCGCCGTCAGCAGCATCAACGGCGCCGCCATGGCGAGGCCGATGCCCGCGACGATGACGTCGAAAATGCGCTTCAAGCGGCGGGTCGTCGGTCGCGATGTGAAGCCTTCGGCGAAGATCAGCTGGCTCGGCTTGAGCTCGCGGACGAAGATCTTGCCCGCCATGCGCTCGTAGAAGCTCACGCCCTCTTCGACCTCGACCCCGCGGAACTTCACCTCGAGCAATTGCTCCACGGGCAATGTGCCGCGGCGGTCCGGATAGGCCACGATGACGGACTTGATCTCCTGCCGCTCGACGACGTCGCGCAGCTCGGCGTAGGTGCCGATGACGCCCTCTTGTCCGTGCGTCATGGAGATGCGGTCGCGCGATAGCAGACCCACCAGCTCGAGCCCGCAGTCCGGCGCCTCGCGAATGAGTGTGGCAATTTCGTGCGCCAGATCGCCATTGCCCAGGATCAGCGTACGCCGCAAAAAGCCGGCGTTGGACGAGATCCGGTTGTAAAGCAGGCGCCAGGTGGGCACGGTCACGGCCGTGATGGCAATCGCGGGTACGAAGATGCCGCGCCCGATTTCCAGCGGACGCACGGCGTAGAAGAGCCCCCAGAGGATGACGCTCGCCAGCGCCAAGGCTTTGAGCATGCCGCTGAACAACGCGCGGGCTGTTTGGACCGAATGCAGCTCGTAAAGGCCTGCGTAATAAGCGGCGCCCTGGACGACCAAGCCGACCAGAAGGGCTTTCTTCGCGATATGAGGATAGGTGAGCCCGTCGTGGAGGCCTAGACGGACACACGCCGCGACGATCAGCACGATCGCCACGAGAACTCCTTCGAACGCGAAGAGAAGGAGGCGCCTTGGTGAACGTAATAGCTCGACCATCGCTCCGTTCGATTCGCTGCCCCGGCTGCAGCGATACTCCTTTGCAACTAAATGCCAGGGATCTTATCGACTTAGGGCACTATGACGGTATCGCCCGATTGCAGTGCCAGGTTCTGCTGAAGCTCACCTTTTTCGACGACGGCATCGAAATCGAAGGGGATCCGCCTTTCACCGCGCGCGTCACGCCGGACGATGACGATGCGCGCTGGGTTGGCAAAACGGGTGAAGCCGCCGGCGAGCGCCAGACCGTGCAAAACCGTGACCTCGCCGCTGGGCGTGAATTCTCCGCCACGCTGGACTTCGCCAACGACGTAAATTCGATAGGAGTGCACCTCGGACACTTGGACGTTGGCCGGGGGTTGCTCCTGGAAAAACTGTTTGAGCTTCGATTGGATATCGGCGGTGATCTCCGTGACCGTGCGGCCGTTCCCGGGAACGTCGCCGAGAAGGGGTAGCGAAAATGCCCCATCCGGCCGCACCGTGACTTGTTGACTCAGTTCATCGTGTTTCCACACGTTGATCTTGAGGATATCGCCCGGCCCAACCTTGTAGCCGAGCGCGCTTTCCGCCGGCCAGTTGTACGTTGGGGATGGACCGCACGCCGAGACTGCAGCGGCAGAACCGAGGGCGAGACCGAACAACGCGCAGGCGAATGGCCGCGAGGGCAAGGAGGGGAGGGGGCGCATAGGGCGGACCTGTCACCCGTTCGATGCTGAAGGTGGTGGCGCCGCTTCCGTGATCTCACTCACGGGCGCGACAATTCTTCTAGCTCAGCGTGTGTATTCGCCCGACTGCTCGACCGTGGCAGGAAGCAACGGGGCGAATTCCCTCAGCGAGGCAACTAGGCGCGCGCCTTCGCCGGGGTCGATGGCATAGAACGAGACGCGCGGCTCTTCGCACACGACGTTGTCGGCGATGCCCCAGCTTCCAACCTTCTGCCATGCGGGGCGGGCCATCTTGTCGTAAACGATGGCGATTTTGTGGCCCTGCACGACGCCATCGATGGCATCGCCGTGAAAGACCGCGGCCAGCTTGAGGCGTGCGACGGCGGGGCTGCCCAGGCCGATGAGGTCCACGACCGGCGGATCGCTGAAATAGGCAATGGCGCCGACGTCTTGGATCACGATGGGCTGATCCGGATAGTACCGTGCCACGAAGCGGGCCATCTGCATCTGCTGCTCGTAAATGTTGTAGCTCGCCGTGGGCGTCTTGATGAACGAGTGCACGCTGCGCGTCACCACGGGCACCAGCAACAGCACGAACGCCAGCGCGTACACGCGAAACCGTCCCCACGCCGCCCGCATGGGCTCCGCGAGCGCGACGAGGCTCAGCAAAACCAGGTACGACTCGTAGCGAAAGAGCCACCCCACCTTGGCAAAGCTCGTGTGGAGAACCATGGCCGCGGCGGCAACGACGAGCATCAGCTTGCCGCGCCCCCACCAAGGTTGCGCCCGCGCCCCCGCGTAGGCCAAGCCGAGCAGCACGAGCAGCGCGAGCAGGTGCCGCTCGCGAACGTAGGGCATCGCGAAGTCGACAAGCGACGTGGCCGCGCCGAAGTGGTGGCGCTTGAGGAGCACGGGATAGGGAAACGCCGCCGCGCCATGGGTTACGGAGAACAGCGCGAAGCCGGCCACCGGCACCGCCGCGCCCACGCCCAGCGCCACCGCCATGGCGAGCCTTCGCCGGATCAACGCGAGCAGCCCCAGAATGCCCACGACGAACAGCGTCTCGTAGCGCGCCGAGGTGGCGATCATCGCGAAGAGCGCCATGGCGGCGAGTCCGCGGCCTCGGGTCGCCTCCGGTGCCGCGAGCGCATCCACCGCCGCATGCACGAGCAGCAACGTCGCGAGCATATGGAGCGTGTGCTCCATGCCGATGAGCACATTCGACACGATGGGCGTCGCCAGCAGGATCGCACTGCCGACGAGAACGCGCCCACTTGCGCCGTAGCCATCGCGGCGCAGTCCGCGGTCCACCACCGTCGCGAGAAGCGCGGCGAACACCATGTTGAGCGCGAGCGGCCCGAGCTCGCCCTTGGAGAACGGGCGCAGCGCGGCGAGAAGCAGCGGCCACACGATGGAGGACGACGCGGGCGTGAACTCGTGCGACGTGATGCCGTAGACGCCTTGGTCGGCGAGGTTCTTGGCCAGCGCGAGATGGATGTAGCTATCGTCCAGCGGATAGACGAAAGAGCCGCCGGTCCTCGCGCGCATGATGAAAAAGGACACGGCCACGCAGCCCAGGACGACCCCGGCCACCAAGGCCCCACCCGCGATGCGCGGCTCGTGCGTGCGCGACACGCGTTCGCTCGTACCGCACGCCTCTTCAGTCTGCAAGCCGGGAGGCTTCGCGCATCACCGCAGCGAACTCACCGGCGAGTGCATGCCGCGTATAGCGCTCGATGCCGCGCGGCGCAAACGATGCCGCGGCCTGCCGTGCGTGGCCGTTGCCTTCGCGGAACGCGCGCAGGCGCGCCTCGAGGTAGGTCGCAATGCCCGCCTCGTCGCGCGGTGGGAGCACGTCCCCCAAACGATGGCGCGAGACCAGCCGCGTGAGCGCCCCCGGCGGCGACAACGTGAGGCACGGGCGCCCCAGGCACATCAGCTCGAAAATCTTCGCCGGGTAAATGCGCTCGACGCCGGGCACCTCGTCGAGCGTGCACAAAACGAGATGGCTGCGGGCCAGCTCGATGAGCGATTGCGCGTGCTCGAGGTAACCGAGTCGCTCGACGCCGAGCGCCTCCGTCCCCTCGAAGGCATCGAGCTCCGTGTCGACGATGCGTCCGATGAAGCGCACGTGAAGATGCCGCGCGAGCTCCGGCGAGCGCTCGTGAAGCAGGCGCACCGCCCCGAGAAAACCGCGCACGCTGGTCAGCTTGAACACGGTGCCCGCGTAGCCAATGACGAAGCGGTCGCGCGGCGGCGACGGAAGGTCCGTGGGAAAGTCGTCCGGATCGTAGCCATTGGGGATGGCGTGCACGCGCCCGGGGTCGAGGAACCGAAAGTGCGACAGCAGGTTCTCGCGGAACTCCTCCGTCGCCGTGATGACCGCGTGCGCGGTGCGGAGCAGCGCAGACTCCAGCGGATCGCCAATCTTCGAGCCGATGCGGCCACCCATCATCTCGTACGCGGTGCGGTACGTGCTCCACTCGTCGCGGTAGTCGAGAATCACCGCCACCTTCCGCCGCAGCAGACGCACGACCGGGGCCAGCAAGAACTGCGAAAACGGCGGCGCGCTGATGAGCACCACCTGCGGCGGCGGGCCCGAGAAATAAAGCTTCTTCAGCATGGCCGCCTGCGCACCCGGCTGCCAGAGGATCTGGGCGTCGGGCACGAGCAACTCCTTGGCCAGCGCGCCCAGACGGATCTTGCGATGGTGCGCCGTCTCGCTCCACGCGGCGCGCTTGAGAGCATACCCCGGCTCGAGGGTGCGGGCGCGCAACACTTGGATGCCCGGCGGCAGATCGTGCAGGAGCGACGCATCGGTGAGTGGCACCGAGGGATTCGCCACCGTCAGCACCGTGGGAACGACGTGGTGCTCGGGCAAGTACTTGGCCAACTTGAGCATGCGCTGCACGCCGGCCCCCCCCACGGGAGGAAAGCTGTACGCCACGATCAAGGCGCGCAGCCAATCAGCCGGCGCGGTCACCGACGCGGGGCTCGCCGCGGTCGTCCTTCGTTCGTCCGAATGCGGCACATCCATTTTCCTACCATGCGATGCATCCGCCGTCCCCCTCGTAGCATCATTGTCGTTCATGGCCGAACCGCGGCGTCGTCTCACGGTTGCATGGCTTACCTGCCTGACGTGGGCGGCATCGCTCGCCGCATGCGCCGCGCAGGATTGGGGCTCTCCCGCAGGAACGCCCGCTTCACCTGCGCCTGCGACGCCCGCGGGCAACGCCTCCGCTTCGACCTGGGTTCCACCGCCCAGCGACACAGCGGCGAAGGACCGCCCGCGCCTCTTTCTCACCGCGGAGGTGCTCACCGCGTTGCGCGAACGGGCGCGCGGCAATGCACCGAGCTGGGTGGCGCTTCGAGCTCGATGCGACGACTACGCGGACGCGCAGGTCGCCTACCCCGATGGCGCGGACTACCCCAGCAAAGGGAACATCGGCGAGGGGTACCAGGGCCAAGGCTACTTCGGCCCGCTGCTCGAGTTGTCGCTGTGCCATCAGGTCCTCCGCACGGTCGATGCGAACCGCGCGACTGTGTACGCGCGCAAGGCGCTCGAGGTGCTCGACAAGATGAGCGAGAAGGACGGCCCGCACGCCGTGCCGATGGAGCGCGACTCGGTCTACGGCATCCGCTTTTTCGGCGCCGGCATGGCCATCGCCTACGACTGGCTCCACGCCGTGATGAGCCCCGAGCAGCGCCGCCGCATCGACGACGCCGTCCAGCGGTGGATCGAGGTGTACGAGAAGCGCGGCTTCGGGCGCGATCACCCACAGGGAAACTACTTCGCCGGGTACTACGCCACCAAAGCCCTCTCCGCGCTAGGTAGCGAGAGCAGCGAGAGCACCGACGCCAACGAGCGCTGGCGCGACTTCTTCGAACGCGTGCACCAGAAGAGCGTGGCGCCGTTCTATGCGGCGCACCTCGCCGGCGGCGGATGGCCCGAGGGTTGGGGCTATGGAACGCTGGCCAGCTTGAACATGAGCCTTCCCGCGTGGGCAGCGCGAACCGCGAAGGACGTCGACTTGGTCCGCGCCGGCTTCACGTACCCGGTGGACCAGGCCAAGTACCTTTTCCATTTCTCGTGGCCCAACCGTCGAACCCTCGACGATCGCGGAACGATCCACGCGAGCGACACGCCGTCCGCCTTCGATCCCGCACTCGCGTACGGTGCGTGGGGCTTTGCCTCGATGTGGAAGGATCCCATCGCGCCGGCCTTCCACCGCTTCGCGCGCGAGGTGAAAGAGGCCGCGGGCGGGCCGCCCACGTTCTTGGAGCCGCTGGTGGGCATGCTTCTCTGGGACGAACAGGGCGCGGACGCACCGTTCGACGATCAGCCGCGTGCCTACCTCGCCAAGGGGATGCAAACGGTGGCCATGCGCTCCTCGTGGCGCAAGGACGCGGTGTGGGCTTCGTTCAGCGCGGGGCCGTACGTGAACAACCCCGACTCGGGGGAAATGCTCTTCGATCAGGGCTCGCTCTCCGTCGTTCGGGGCGATCGGCCGCTGCTCGCCTATGCGCCGACCCGTCTCGTGAAGGGCTCGAAGGACGGCGCCCGCGTGGAGAACCAGGTGTACGCGGCGCTGTTCGGCGACAAGGCCGAGCGCGCACTCTTCAACGTGTTCTACGCCAAGCCACCGGACGGCCCTCGCCCGGGGCAAATTGCCAACGTGTCGGCCAAGACGTCCGTCGGTGTCTTCGAGGATCGCGAGCCCTTCGTCGTGGTCCGCGGCGATCGCCTCGAGGAGACGTACCGGCCCGGCACCGTGGCCGCCTGGACGCGCCAGATCGCCTTCTTCCGGCCTTCGCTCTTCGTCCTCGACGACCGCACCGAGGCCGCGAACGGGCGCGCGGACCAGTGGCTCGCGTTTCATCTTTCGCAGCGTCCCCACGTGACGCACCACGCGCGCGTCGACGCGGGCGATGCCGACGACTACGGCGGCGCATTGATTCCACTGCTGCCGCGCGGCGCGAAAACGACGACGGTGGACATCTTCGGCGTGCACAAAGTGTGGCGCGCCGAAATTCGCCCCCCGGCAAAAGCGCGCACCCAGCGATGGTGCACCGTGTTCGACGCGTCGGCCTCACCGCAAGACGTCGCCGCGCCATCGCTGGTCGCCTTCACCGAGGGCAAAGCACGCGGGGCGCTGCTTCGTCGCAAGGACGCTGCCTACGTCTACGTGGCCGCGCCCGACGAGGCGAACCGCATCGAGGGCGCGTTCGCGTACACGGTGCCCACGGCCGCGCTGCATGTCATCGCGGATGTGCCGCCCAATGCGAGCTACGCGCTCCTCGCGCAGGGCAGAACCGTGCGTGCCGTGCCCGATGGGGAAAACGGCACGAAAATGCAGGCAAGCGCGCAAGGCATCCTCGCGTTCCGCGTATCCGAGGACGGAAAGATCGAACCGGTACCGTAGCCCGCGACATCTAAGAAGCGGTTTTCCCAATGGACCAGGACGCCTCCCTCCCCCGCTTGGTAAGCCTCGTCGTGCCCTGCCTCAACGAGGAGGCGTACATCGAAGCGTGCATCCGTTCGCTCCTCGCGCAGGACTACCCCAAGGACCAGCTCGAGATCCTCGTCGTCGACGGCATGAGCTCCGATGCGACCCGCGAGATCCTCGCGCGCATCATGGACGAAGATGCGCGCGTGCGCGTCATCGACAACCCGGAGCGCATTCAGGCCGCCGGCCTCAACGAAGGCATCCGCGCCTCCAAGGGCGACGTCATCGTCCGCGCGGATGTACATGCAGAATACAACCCTGACTTCGTCCGCCAGTGCGTGCTGGTGCTCGCGGAAACGGGGGCCAGCAATGTCGGCGGCGCCGCCCGCCCGCGCGCACACACCTTCTTCCAGCGCGCCCTCGCCGCGGCGCTGGAGAGTCCGCTCGCCATCGGCAATTCCAAATACCGCCAAGTCGATGCGGAAGGCTTCGTCGACACGGTCTTTCCCGGTGCCTTCCCGCGGCAAGTGTTCGCGCGGGCGGGGCTCTTCGATCGCAAGGCCATTACCAACGAGGATGCGGAGATCAACCAGCGCATCCATGCCGCGGGTGGAAAAGTCTATTTGAGCCGACGCATCATCGTGCACTATTACCCGCGCGAATCGCTGGGTGCGCTGGCGCGGCAGTATTTCAAATATGGGAAAGGGCGCGCGCGCACCCTCTGGAAGCACGGCAAGTTTCTCACCCTGCGGCCGGCGCTTCCGTTCTTCGCACTAACCGGCGGCGTGGGGCTTCTTCTCACGTCGCACCTGCAGCCGTTCACACCGTTCGCCTTCGGCGGCTACGCCCTCGGCACCCTGGCCGAGGCGGTGCGCGTCGGGAGGAAGCTCGGGGCAACGGCGATTCCGGTCATCTGGAGCATCTTTCCCGTTCTGCACGCGTCGCACGGAGCTGGCTTCGCCGTGGGGCTCGTGCAATATGCCTTCAAACCGGACTGGGGCCCCATCGAGTATCTGGATGAGTCTCCATCCGACAGCAGTGATGCACCTTCCACCTCGATTAACCTGAACGGAGCGGGGATGGCGGCGCGCTAGCCCCGAACGCGATTGGGACTCCTCGGAGCCATCCTCCTCGTCACGACCGTTTTTTTGCGGCCGCAGGAAGTCATTCCGCTGCTGCAAGGGATCGGTTTTCTCAACATCGTGACGGGCCTCGCTGTACTGGGCATCATCATCGAATTCGCCACCGGACGGACGCGCTCCGCATGGACGCCGCAGCTGCCGTACCTGGGCGCCTTCGCCGGCTGGTGCTTCGTCTGCACCGTGGTCAAAACGGGGCGCAGCGAGCTCGATCACACGGTCAACACGGTGGTGTTTTCCACCGTGTTCATGTTGGTCATCGCGTATGCCGCGCGCAGCTATGCGCGTTTCGCGGTCATCGCGACGACGCTGGTGGTCATTTCGATCGCGCTTGCGTCGTTTGGCTTCGTCCAATCGCGGGGCGAGTTCGAGTGCATCCTCATTTCCGGGGAGGACCTCGCCGCCGGCGACAAGAGCACCGGCATCGCCACCGGGCGAGCGTGTGTGCTCAGCCCGCGCGAATGCGACGAGGACGCGCGGCGCGATGCCATGGAGATGGCGCCCGGCTCCGAGTTTCTCTGCGAAAAACCGGGGCCGTTTCAGACCTTCACCATCGGCCACGGGCGCGTGCGCTGGCGCGGCGTTCTCGCCGATCCCAACGAGCTGGCTTTGGCCATCGGCGCCGCGTTCGCGTTTTGCTTTGCCCTGTACAGCACGGCGCAATCCAAATTGAGGCACATCTTCTTCGCGGGCGCGCTCGCGATGGCGTCGTTTTGCGTCATTCAGACGCAATCGCGCGGCGGCGTTCTCGTGTTGGCCGCCGTGCTCGGCGTCTTCTTCGTGCGACGTTATGGCTTCAAGGGAGCCTTCGCCGGCGCGACCATGGCGCTGCCATTGGTGATGCTCGGCGGACGCGGCGGCGAAGAGGCCGAGTCCTCCTCACTGGAGCGCCTCGGTGCGCTTTACGAAGGTGTGGACATGTTCCGCGCCTCGCCGGTATTCGGCGTGGGACAAGGGCAATTCGCGGAGCATTACTTCATCACCGCCCACAATTCGTATTTGCTCGCGGCGGCGGAGTTGGGACTTCCCGGGCTCTTCCTTTTTAGCCTCCTCATTTATGTATCGATGAAGATCCCCTACGTGGTCGCCTTCCATCCGGCGGAAGACGTGGACCAACGGCTGCGCCCGTTCGCGCTTTCGCTGTTCGTGGCGTTCTCCGGCATTCTCATCGGAATCACGTTTCTGTCGTTCTGCTACCACGCGATGCTGTTCATTTACCTGGGCCTCGCGGGGGCGCTCTACGGCGCGGTCAAACAGACGAGTCAGTCGTTCCAGATCAAGCTGCGCTGGAAGGAATACGCCGCGGTGTTCGGGGTCAATCTGTTGATCCTGGTGTTTCTCTTCGTCTACACCCGCATCAAAGGAGCTCCATGACGGCGGCGCGGTTCGTGGTGGGCGCGGTATGCCTCGGTCTTTCCATCGGGCCCGTCGGCGCATGCAAGCGCATGGTGCGCGGGTGCGTGCGCGGTGAGAGCATCAAGCCCACGCCGAGTGGCACAGCAGCGCAAGGCTCGGACGAAGCGACGGCCGGCGGGGAATCGGGGAGTCCTGCGCCACTGGTGCCGTTGCCGCCGCTGGCGCGTTTGCCCGAGCATCCGCGCATCGCGCTCACCCCGGCGCGGCGCGCGCGCATGAAGCGCAACGCGGCACAGCATGCGCCGTCGTGGACGCGCATGGGCCATTTGTGCGAGGAGGCGACCGCGAAGCGCATTCCCAGCGGCTACGAAGCCTGGGATTGGACCAACGCTGCCCTTTCGTGTGCACTGGTGCATCAGGTTCAGGGAGACGAGGCAGCGGCACGCACCGGCGTCCTGTATTTGCGCGCGCTGGTGGACGACAAGGCCAAAGTGGGTGACGGAGAAGGCGGCGACACCGCCATTCGTCACGACAATGGATATGCGATTCGCACGCGCGGGTTCCTCGGCGCCCTCGCCTACGATTGGTTGCACGATGCCCCGGGCATGACGACCGAGTTGCGCCAGCACGTGGTCGATCGACTGGCCTCGTGGATCGATTGGTACGGCCGCGAGGGGTACATGCGCGACAAGCCGATTGCCAATTACTATGCAGGGTATTTCGGGGCAGTGGCCATGACCGGCATCGCCGCCGAGGGCGACGATCCGCGGGCGACCAAGTTTCGCGCGCAGGCGCAGCGCATGTTCCTGCGCGATATCGGACCGGCGTATGCCAAGTTGGACGGCGGGCAATGGCCCGAGAGCTGGCAATACGGCGGCGGCCCGGCGGTGACGATGGCGCTGTACGCGACGACGGAGCACGTGGAATTGCCCTGGCTCCGGCAGATCCTCGGGTATCGAACGCACGCGCTGTTGCCGGATGGTATCCATCTTTACGACAACGGCGATTGGAGCGAAAAGCCGGCCGTCGCCGCGGGCGCGGAGCTCGACGCCGTGGCGCTGGCGTTCGACGCGGATCCACTGGCGCCGCAAGCTCGCACGCTGGCGGCGAAGACGGTGCGCAAGCGCGACGACCCGTTCGGCTGGGTGCAGGCGCTCGTCGATGATGCGTCCGCGCCGGTCCGCGCGGAGGATGATCCGCGGCGCGGGACGAAGAGCTACCTCGCCGCCGGCACGGGCACGCTGTTCGCGCGCACGGCGTGGACGCCCGAGGCCGTGTGGTTCGCGTTTCAGAGCGGGCCGTACCTCTCGGATCATCAGCACCTCGATCAGGGGCACTTCGAGCTGGTGCGCGGCGAGGACGTGCTCATCTCCGATCCGGGCGCGTACGGGTCAGGCTCCACCACGAGCCACAATTCCATTTTGGTCGACGACGGCAAAGAGACCCTGGTCTATGCGCCGAACCAGGTGCCGGTATCCCGCGCGACGGTCACGCGCTTCTCCGACGACGGCACCTTCGTGCACGCGCTCGGGGACTTTACCTCGGCCTACGATCCGCCCCCCCAACGCGACACCGGGAAACGGTCGGTGACCCACGCCGAGCGGGAAATCCTGTTTTCGCGCACCCCGGTCGCGAGCAACGCCGCTTCGTCCCGCCTCGTGATTTACGATCGCATCACGGTGGCAAAGCCCGCGTTCGCGGTCACCTGGATCGCACACACCGGCGGCGAGGCCAGCCCCACACGCTTCACGGTCGGCAGCTCCGCGGCGCAGATCTACACGGTGGCACCGGCCGAACCCAAGGCCCGACTCGCGCGCGAGCCCAGCTCGGAAAAGAGCGACAGCTTCTGGACCAACGACGCCCCCGCGAAAGGCCTTCGCGCGACCCGCTTGGAGATCCCCTCCCCCACCGGCGCAACGGACCGCCGTTTCCTTCACGTCATCACGGCCTCCTCGGCCGACGCCCCCCGCGCTGCCTTGGGCGCCGTGCGCGGCGACGCCGTGGAAGGCGCCTCGCTCGACGGCGAAGCCTACGTCTTCCTCCGCTCCGCCGTCCAAAAGCTGCCCACCGGCTTCGACTATACCGCCCCCGAAGACGCCGCCCGCCACATCGTAAACGGCCTCGCCCCCAACGCGAGCTACACGGTATCCGCCTCGCGCGGCGACGGCGGCTGCAAAGTCCGCGTCACCCCCGGCAGCGGCCCCAAGACGTCCGACGCGGGCGTCCTCGTCCTATCCATCGCGGGCTGCGCAGTGAAATCCGAATGAGATGGACATGAAGGCGGGAAGGCGGGAAGGACTAACGGCGAGCGCGGCACGGAACGTTTTTTTGTTTCCAGTTGGCCTTCGGGCCTAACTGAAAACCTCAAAACCTTCCCGCCTTCCCGCCTTCATGTCCATTCTCTCTCTCTTCAGCGGCGGAGGGCGGCGAGCATGCGGTTTTTTACGTCGTCGGTGATCCATGCCTCCACGGCTTCGTCGAGGCGCTTTTTGTGTTCCGCTTCGGGGCACAAGTCGGTTTCGCCTCGGCCGCGCAGATCGCGTTTCGTTGCGGAATACGCGTCTTGGGGGAGAGCGCCCCAGGTGGTCAGTCGATCGCGTGCATTCTGCAAGGGGTCTTCGGATACTGCGTCGAGCAAGCCGAGTTCGAAGGCGGTGATCGGATCGAACAACTCGGCGCCGAGGATGACGCGCTCGTGGTGCTGTGGGGGGACGCGGCGGCTCACGATGGTGTGGATGCGCGGGGGGAAACGGACCCCCAATGCCACCTCGTTGAGGCCGATTTTGATCTTCGGGTCGGCCAGCGCCACCCGGTAGTCGCAACACAAGGCGAGGACGCAGCCGCCAGCGATGGCGTGCCCATTGATGGCCGCGGCCACGGGTCCCGGATAGAGGTACACCGCGGCCATGAAATGCTCGAGCCGGTCGAGGAACATGCGCATGGCAGGTCCATCGAACCGGCTCACCGTCTTCAGATTGAGCCCGGCACTGAACGCGTTGTCGCTTCCCGTGATGAGGACGGGGCGGCCGGCGGCCTCCCGCAGTTGCTCGAGCAGGTACGCCATCAGCGTCGAGTCGAGCGCGTTCTTCGCGGGGTGTGCGAGCTTAATCTCGAAGATCATGCCACTAATCTCGTCGATACATCGTAATGACGCAAGCGCCGCCCAATCCTAGATTGTGCTGAAGCGCGACCTTGGCATCGGGCACCTGGCGCTGATCGGCTTGCCCGCGAAGCTGCCACACCAATTCCGTGCACTGTGCAAGTCCAGTGGCGCCGAGCGGATGACCCTTGGAGAGGAGCCCGCCCGACGGATTCGTCACGTATTTCCCGCCGTACGTGTTCTGCCCTTCCCAGATGAACTTCTCCGCCTCACCCTCCTTGCAGAGGCCGAGTGCCTCGTAGGTGAGCACCTCGTTGGCCGTGAAGCAGTCGTGCAACTCCACCACGTCCACGTCTTTGGGGCCCAGGCCGGCTTGCTCGTACACCTTCTCGGCGCACTTCACCGCCATGTCGTAGCCGACCATCTTGATCATGCTGTCGCCGAAGCTCGAGGCATAATCCGTGGTCATCGCCTGCGCCGCGATGTACACCGGCTTGGCAATCCCGTTCTTCTTCGCGAACTCGTCCGAGCATAGAACGGCCGCCGCTGCACCGCACGTGGGCGGGCAACATTGGTAGCGGGTCAGAGGATCGAAGACCTCTTGCGAGGCCATGATCTCCTCCAGTGAGAGCACCTCGTTGAAGAGCGCGTATGGATTCTTGCTCGCATGCTTGCGCGCCTTCTCGCTGACCTTGCCGAAGGTCTCCTTCTTCGTTCCGTACTTCCAGCGGTATTCGCGCCCCGCCCCGCCGAACATCTGCGCGGCGAACGGTGCCTGGTTCACACCTTGAACGCGCGACATCACGCCGGCGTGCTGTTCCAGCGGATTGACCCGATCGGTGAACTTCGACCCGAGGGCGCCCTTCTCCATTTGCTCGAAACCGACCACGAGCACGCAGTGCGCGCCCGCATCGATGGCCTGGCGGCCCAGCATGAGCGCCGTGGAGCCGGTGGAGCAATTGTTGTTCACATTGAAGACCGGAATTCCGGTCAGGCCGACATCGTAGATGGCCCGCTGACCGCAGGTGCTGTCGCCGTAGACGTAGCCGGCAAAGGCCTGCTCGACGTCGTCATATTTGACCTTGGCGTCCTCGAGGGCAGCGCGTGCTGCCTTGGAGGCCATGACGTTGTAATCCTCGCTGGCGCCCGGCTTGGCGAACTTGACCATCCCCACGCCGATGACATTCACGCGCTTGCTCATTGTTCTTTTCCTTCCGTCGCTCACGCCAACTGCTTCAAGAACCCAATCCGCTGCGCCACCCGGACGTCCCCGTCCACGCGCAACGCACCCTTTTGATAGAGCGATTGCGGCTGCTCCGTCCCCTTCACCAGGGCCGCCAAATCCGCATCCTTCAGGGTCAGCACCGTGGTCGCCGCAGCGTCCGTCCCTTCCTTCACCGCACCGCTCTTCAAGTCGACCACCCATGCGGCGTCAGGCTCCTGAATGCGGAATTGCAACACCGCCCCGACCTCATCGACGAGCCGTTTGTCCTTCGCCACCAGCTCCTTCAACTTCGCAAAAATCCCCGCAGCCTCGGCATTCTTGGTCGGAGCCGTGGGAGACGGCTTGGCGCCGGGAGTTGACGGTGCCCCAGGGCCCCCTCCCCCTCCGGAGGTACCCGGCTCGCCGGGTCCGACTTTCAACGCAGCGGAGGGCTGGGGTGGGGGAGCTCCCCCCGCCCGTGCCTTCACCACCTCCAACACCAGATTGGGATCCAGCTTCTTCAAGAATTCCAACTTCTGCGACGCCATCACGTTGCCGGAAATCTTGAGCTTCCCACCGAAATACAACTTTTGCGCATCGGCCTTGCCGGTGCACATATCCATGAAGTCCGTGTCCTTCAACTCGAGCGTGGTATCCGCCGCCGACGACGTCTCCGTCGAGACCGACCCGTTCCCACTCTTCAAATCGATGGTCCACGCGCTCGCCGGATCGGTCAGCACGAATCGGAACACCGTCTGAACCTTCGACGCCAATTGCGCATTGGCCTCCAGGTATTTCCCAATGGCCTGGAACACGTCCGCACTCGTCGGCTGCACCCCGGC
This sequence comes from Sorangiineae bacterium MSr11367, assembly GCA_037157805.1. NCBI lineage: Bacteria > Pseudomonadati > Myxococcota > Myxococcia > Myxococcales > Pendulisporaceae > Pendulispora > Pendulispora rubella. Next base: position 9,945,763 of record CP089983.1, read on the forward strand.
AGCCGGCGCCGCCTCGGCCTTGCCGTCTTTTTTCCCGGCCGCGACGGCTGGTTTCGGCTGCGGGATCTTCTCGTACAGCTCGATGGCCGCGCGGCTGATGACCGCCTTGTCGCGCTCCTTCACCTTGGCCTGGAAGACGATACGCGCCCCAATGCCCTTGGCCTTGTCGCCTTCCGAAAGCTCCTGCTTCCACATCTCGGTGACCAGCGTTTCGCCCGGGAACACCGAATCGGCAAACCGCACCTTGATGCTGCGGAAATACCGCGGATCCCCATTCGGTGCGAACGACCGCACCACGTGCCGCCCCACGTACCCAAAGGTGCAGAGGCCATGCAGAATCGGCTTTTGGAAGCCGAACGCCTGCGCAAAATTCGGATCCGCATGGAGCGGATTCCAATCGCCCGAAAGCCGGTACAACAAAGCTTGGTTCTCGGGAATCGGCTCCGTCACCACGGCATCCGGCGCACGCTCCGGCGGCATGTACGGATCGCCGCCAGGCCCGCGGCTGCCACCGAAACCACCGGCGCCGCGCACGAAGGTGGTCATCTCGTTGACGATGAGCTCTTCGCCGCTCTCGTCGTAGCTCTTGATCTCGGTCACCACGAGGGCAAACTTGCCCTTGTCGAAGATGTCCTTGATGCGCGCCTTGTGCACCAACTTGGCATTCGTGGGCAACGGCCGCTTTATTTCCGTGTACTGCTCACCGTGCAGCACGCGGTCGAAGCCGTAATTCAGACCCGGCGCCTGCTTTCCTTCCTTCATCAACTGGAGCACGGCCCCCAGCGCGGGCGCCACGCCGAACGTCGGGAACGTGTGGAACCCTTCCCCGTGAAGCTCGTAGACCAACTGCAAGTCCTTGGCATCCAGCGGATCCTTCGCCGCGCCGATGCCCAGCGCGTACAGCGCCACGTCCCGCTCGGTGTACGACGATTCGATGGTCGGCAGCTCCGACCCCAGCGCCAAGTCCACGTCGACGAACTCGTTGCCGCCGAGGCTCGGCCCGGCCTGCACATTGGCCAGGATCGGCGCCATGGATTGCATCACATTGGCCGGATGCTCCGTCTCCTCGAAGGAGGTAATCTTACCCCACGACGACTTCACCGTTTCCGGCGTGATGGCCCGACCCATTCGGAACGTCTGGCCCTTGGTGCGCTCCCAGCGCAGCTTTCCGAAGAAGCCTCCGCCGACCTCGAAAAGGCCGCCGGTCTCCTCACAGTTCTCGTGGCATAGCCATGCCACCAGCGGGGTGACGTACTCGGGCTTGAGCGACGCGATCAACTCGGGCGGAAGGATCGTCTCCGTCATGCGCGACCCGGCGATGGGCGCGATGGTGTTGACGTTCACGTTCTTCTTCTTGCCCTCGATGGCCAGGGTGCTGGCGAAACCGGCCACGCCCAGCTTGGCCATCGAATAATTGGCCTGGCCGAAGTTGCCATAGATGCCCGCGGCCGATGCCGTCATGATCACGCGGCCGTAGCCCTGATCGCGCAAGTACGGCCAGGCCGCATGCGTGACGCGGAAGGCGCCGAGAACGTGCACCCGATAGATGAGGTCCCAGTCGTCCTGGGTCATCTTGGGGAAGCTGACGTCGCGCAGAATGCCGGCGTTGTTCACCACGATGTCGACCCGCTTGAAGTGATCGAGCGCGGTCTGCACGATCTTCGCGCCGTCTTCCACCGAATCGTAGTTGGCCACGGCCTCGCCGCCGAGCGCCTTGATCTCCTCTACGACTTTGTCGGCGGCCGCGGAGCTCTTGCCCTCGCCCGTGTGGCCTCCACCCAAGTCGTTGACGACGACCTTCGCGCCGCGACTGCCGAACAGGAGGGCATGCGAGCGCCCAAGCCCGTTGCCAGCCCCGGTGATGATCACGACCTTCCCATCGAACCTCAGCTCGTTCGCCATGGCGCTCCTCAAAAATGTTCGAAAGCGGATGTTTCGCACACAAAGTATTCGGTTCTTGGGCCACGTCAAGCCGAGCACCCCTGGAAAATCGCCTCCTCATCGGCACAACCGGATTCTCCCTCCCTCTGCAGGGGAGGGGGAGGTGCGTGGTAGGGTTACGTGACATGGACATCCTGAAGGATTTGCTGGCCTTTCTGCGAAATTCGCCCACGCCGTACCATGCCGTGGAGAGCGCTGCGACGCGGCTCACGGACGCGGGATTCCAGGCGCTGCTCGAGACCGATTCCTGGAAGGATCTGGCACCCGGCAAGTACTTCGTGGCCCATGGGGAGAGCGCGTTGGTGGCGTTCGTCATTCCCGCCACGCGGGATGTTCGCGGCTTTCGCTTGGTGGGCGCGCACACGGACAGTCCGAACCTGCGGCTGAAACCGAAACCCGAGTACAAGAAGGAGGGCTATGCGCAGCTCGGCGTCGAGGTCTACGGCGGCGTGCTCCTCAACTCATGGCTCGATCGGGATCTTTCGCTGGCCGGGCGGGTCCTCGTGCGCACGAACGGCAAGCTCGAGTCGAAGCTCGTGCGCTTCGACCGGCCTTTGTGCCGTGTTCCGCAGCTGGCCATTCACCTCGATCGCGATGTCAGCGACAAGGGGCTCGTGCTGAACAAGCAAGAGCACCTCGCGCCCATCATCGGGCTGGCCGACGGCACCGCGGACATCACGGAGCTATGCGCCCGGGAGCTGCGCCTCGAGAAGGCGGACATCGTGGCGACGGATCTCATGCTCTACGACATCGTGCCGCCCACCGTGGGCGGTGCCGACGGCGAGTTCCTCTTTTCGGCACGGCTGGACAACCAGGCGATGTGCCACGCGGCCATCCTCGCGCTCATCGATGCCGCGCAAGACGCGGACAAGCACGCGGTGGTGCCGGTGGCCGTGCTCTTCGACCACGAGGAGGTGGGCAGCGAAAGCGCGACCGGCGCCGGTTCCGCCTTTCTGCCGCGCGATCTCGAGCGCATCGCACTCGGCCTGGGCAAGTCGCTGGACGACATGCACCGCGCCTTTGCGGGCTCTCTCTGCGTCTCGGCCGACATGGCCCACGCCGTCCATCCCAACTACGTCGAACGCCACGAGGCGCGCCACCGTCCCGCCCTCAACGCCGGCCCAGTCATCAAGGTCAATTCCCAACAGCGTTACGCCACCTCGGCCAAAACGGCCGCCTTGTTCCACGACCTTTGCCGCGCCTCGGACGTCCCCGTCCAAAGCTACGCGCACCGCACCGATCTTCCCTGCGGCTCCACCATCGGCCCCATCACCGCCGCCAAACTGGGCATCCCCACCGTCGACGTGGGCAACCCCATGCTGAGCATGCACTCCATCCGCGAACTCGGTGGCACCAAGGACCCGGAGCGGATGACCAAAGTGCTCACGCGTTTCTACGCAGTCACCGATTATTGATTTTACAGGGAGATCGGGAGATCGGGAGGGCTGAGTTTTTTGATTGGATCAACCGGCGCGTCTTGAATCAAATCAAAACCTCCCGATCTCCCGATCTCCCTGTTCAATCCTCTCTTCTCATCCCCGTCGATATTGCCGCGGCGTGCTTCCCGTCAGCTTACGGAATTGCGTCGTAAAGTGGCTCTGGCTCGAAAAACCGACTTCGAACGCCACCTCGGCAATGGATTTGGCGCTTTGGCGCAGTAATTCCCTCGCCTTCTCGATGCGACGGCGCAGGACGTAGCCATGGGGTGTTTCGCCCGTGGATTGTTTGAAGGTGCGCGCGAAGTGGTACGGGCTCAATTCCGCTTGGGCGGCGAGGGATTCCAAATCGAGACTCTGCGATAGATTGGCCACGATGAAATCCGTGACGCGGCGAACGCGCGACGGTGGGAGGCCGCCGCGGGCGTCTTTGAGGACGACCGAAGCGCCGGACGCGATGTGGTGGCGAAGGACCTGCGCGGCCACCATGCGGGCTGCGCTGTCGACGTAGAGTCGATCCGCGGCGTGAGGCGATTGGAGCGACTGGCACAACTCCAATGCGATGCTCTGAATCACCGGATCACGAACGCCGTCGCGCGTGGCAATCCGCAGTCGGTCGGCCGGGATGTCCAGTAGATCGGCGGCCATGCCCTCGAGCAGGCCGGGCTCGAGATGCAGGTGCACGCTTTCGACGGGCTCGTCACGGAGCGAATGCCATTGGACGTCGTAGGTCGGCGTCATCGCGGGCGTGATGAAGATGTCGCCCGCGCCCACGTCGAAGCGCTCCCAATCACCGCCGTCGGCATCGCGCTGCTCGAGACGCAGCCAGCCCGAGGTCATGAGGACGATGTGGTGCGCCGCGAGCGGTGGGACGCGCACCGGCTCGCCTTGCATCTCCGGCTCGAGGTAGGAGCGCACCAGAAGTCCGCGCCAGCCGTGCGGCTCGCTGCTCAGGAGGGTGCAGCCGGGGCGGCCCGTCTTGAACGCGATGGAGGACAGTCCCTGGCCGGCCATTCGCTCTCAGAATACGCAGCAAGATCGCGAAAGTCAGGGCAAGCCGGCGAAAGAAAGGGCCTGGGGCTCGCTCCTACCTTCTCCGCGGCTCGCACGGGGCGGGCGCTGGAAAGGATTTCACGATGCGGTACGTACTTCTCGGAAGAAGCGGTCTCAAGGTGTCGGAGCTGTGCCTCGGTGCGATGACGTTCGGCACGGATTGGGGATGGGGCGCCGACGACGAGGTGAGCCAGGCCGTGTACCGAAGATTCCGCGAGGCGGGCGGCAACTTCATCGATACGGCGAACCTCTACACCAACGGCGCGAGCGAACGCATCGTCGGGGCATGCATCCGCAACGAGCGCGATCGCGTGGTGCTGGCCACGAAGTACACCTGCTCGACGGACGCGGACAACCCCAATGCCAGCGGCAATGCGCGCAAGAACATGGTGCGCGCCGTGGAGGCGAGCCTGCGCCGCCTGGGCACCGACTACATCGATCTGTACTGGCTCCACGCATGGTCGTACACGACACCCGTCGACGAGGTGATGCGCGCCCTCGACGATCTGGTGCGGCAGGGCAAAATCCTCTACGTCGGCGTGTCCGATACGCCAGCCTGGATCGTCAGCCAAGCCAACACGCTGGCCGAGTTGCGCGGCTGGACGAGCTTCATCGCCACGCAGATCGAGTACAGCTTGGTCGAGCGCACCGTCGAGCGCGAGCTCTTGCCCATGTCGCGCGCCCTCGACATCGGCGTCCTCGCCTGGAGTCCGCTCGCGGGCGGCGTCTTGACCGGGAAATACAATGCCAAGAACGCGTCCCATGCGGCCACCCGCCACGAAGCCATGCCCTTGCCGAACGTGAACGAGCGAGCCTTGGGCATCGCCGCCGTCGTTCAAGACGTCGCGCGGGACGCTGGGTACGAGCCTGCGGCGGTCGCACTGGCGTGGCTGCGCGCGCAGGGGGTGCTGCCCATCGTGGGAGCACGCACTCCAGAGCAACTCGCGTCGAACCTCACGTGCCTCGAGGTGAAGCTCGACGCCGCGCAGCTCGCGCGCCTCGACGAGGTGTCGCGCATCGCGATGGGCTTCCCCTACGACGTGATGGAGTACGCCGGCGGCGTGGTCCACGGCCGCTTCTACGCGCAGTTCGACACCCCGCACCGCGCGGGCCTGCCGCCGAGCGTGCACGCATCGTTCTTGAAGGCCGGGTCGGCCGTCGCGCTCAAGAGCGTCGAGTGAGGCTCACGGGAGAAAGAGGGCTCGCTCCTCGGGGCCTGGCACCCTGCACGCCTCCCGTTTGCCGAAGATGCGGTACCTGAAACGCGCCACCAGCCGATACGCCGCGTCCGACAATGCGAGCGGGATCCACCGGAGAAACCGCGCCCAGCGCCACGGTGGCGGCAGGTAGCGCATGCTCACGAGGATCCCGCGGGAGCGCAGATGCACGGTGCCTTCGTCGACGAAGATCACCGTGTCCACCCCCGACGGGATCTCCGGGTGCATCGCCCGCAGACGCGCCGCCGTTTCGCCCTGAATGGGCGCGTAGCGCAGGGCCCGTGCGCGATCGACGCGCACGAACCATTGGATGAGGGCGTCGCACAGGCCGCAAACGCCATCGAACAAGACGATACGGGGTGGAAGCTCGCTCTCGGTCACACGGGAAGATTAAGCATTGCGGCCAGGATCGCCCGGCGGGGCGTAGCGCGCGTCGGTGGCCTTGCCCATCGTGTGGTAGCCCTTGTCCACGTACATGGTCGTGCCGGTGATGCCCGCCGCGAGCGGGCTCACGAGAAAGGCCGCCGCGTTGCCGACGTCTTCCGCGGTCATGGCATCGGTCAGCGGCGAGTTGTTCGAGGCGTATTCGACCATCGCGTCGATGATGCCGATGGCGCTCGCCGCGCGTGAGGCCCACGGCCCCGCGGAAATGGTGTTCACGCGCACGCCGTATTTGCGCCCCGCCTCGTAGGCGAGCACGCGCGTATCGCTTTCGAGCGCCGCCTTGGCCGAGGACATGCCTCCGCCGTAGCCGGGGATCACGCGCTCGCTGGCCATGTACGTGAGCGACACGAACGAGCCGTCCTTCTTCATCAGCGGCGCGAAATTCGCCACCATCGACACCATCGAGTAAGCGCTCACGCCCACGGCCTCGAGGTAGCCCGCGCGGCTCGTCTCGAGCAGCGGCTTCTTCACCTCGGGCCCATTGGCCAGCGAGTGCACCACGATGTCGAGCGGCTGCTCGCCGAAGTCGCTCTTGAGCTGCGCAGCTAACCCGGCGATGGAGAAGTCGCCGAGCTCCTTGTAGCGCTTGTTCTCCCGCACCTCGGCGGGCGCGCTCTCGAGCGTGTCGAACGCCGCATCGAGCGGGTAAATCTTCTCGAACTCGAGGAGCGATCCATCGGCGAACTTGCGCGACGCATCCATCTTGCCGCGCCGCAGGAGCGTCTGAAAGATCCCGAGCGCGGGCGGCCATGTGCCCACGCACACCTTCGCGCCGGCCTCCGCCAGCGATTTGGCGATGGCAAACCCGAAGCCGCCATCGTCCGCCACCCCAGCCACCAGTGCCCTGCGCCCCGTCAGATCGATCTTGAGCATGGCCGAGGTATCACCCGGTCACGGCCTTCCATGCAAGGGGGCGGGCGGGGTGAAATCGCTGTGCGCCTTACAAATGCGGGATCAGGTGCGCGAACCACGCGACGCCCGTCGCCATGAGCGCGGCGAGCACCACCACGATCCCCACGGTGGCCGTGCTGGTGGGCTTCTTCATCGCCATGGCCGGCGCACCACCCGCCACGGCGGGGTGATGAAACTGCGACGCGACCGACGGAGGGGTCGGTGTGGACACCAGCGGTGAATCCATGGGCGGGAGCGCGGACATGCGCATCGTGCCCGACGGGCCGCCGCCGAAGCCACCGCCCGAGCCCGTTCCACCGCCAGTTCCTCCTCCTCCGCCACCTCGCGGACGCGGCGGGAGCGGATAGCGCGGTTGGCGCGGGATGGGGGTCGGTGGGCGCGGAGGCTCCTCGAGATCTTCCAGCGCGGAGAGGTTCCCCTCGCCGAGGGCATCGCCCGGAAGCGCACCGCCCAGGGGAGCCCCCGTCCCCGGGAATTCCCCGGTGTTGATCTCACTCATCCAGCGCGACGGATCCTCGAAGTCGCCCAGGTTGAGCGGCGCGGCCTTGGGGCTCGCATGCTTCGACTCGGGCGCACTGCGGTCGTCGTCCTTGAGGGAGGTGAACTCGAAGAGCGCCTCCTCGATGAGCTTGTCGATGATCGACGGCTGCTGCGGCCGAACGCGCTGCTTGTCGCGCACGGCGACGTGCACCAGCGACTCGATGTCGAACGAACTCACGGGCTCGGCCAAGCGAAACATGCAGTTTGCAAGGTCTCGCCCGAGCTCGCGCGCGGACTGGTAACGCAGCGACGGATCGCGCGCCAAGATGCGGTTGACGATCCGCTCCAAGTCCGGCCGAACGTGACGGTTGTACTGGCTGACCGACGGAATCACGGCCTGCTGGACTTTTTTGACCGTCTGAAAATCCGTCTCGCCCAAGAAGAGACGCTGCCCGGCGAGCAGCTCCCAGAGGATGATGCCGACCGCGAAGATGTCCGTCCGATGGTCGACGTCCTGGCCCATTGCGGCCTCGGGCGACAGGTAGCTGAATTTGCCTTTGATGATGCCCGGCTCGGATTTTTCGAGCTGCGAGTTGGCCTTGGCGAGACCAAAGTCCACGATTTTGACCTCGCCGTACTTCGTGATGAGCACGTTGGGCGGGGACATATCCCGGTGGACGATATTGAGCGGGTTGCCGTTGGGATCGCAGAGCTCGTGCGCGTAGCTGAGTCCCTTGCAAATCTCGTGGGCGATGAGGACGGCCGCCGGTACGGGGAACTGCTTCCCCTGTTTCTTCAGCGATTCCGCGATGGTCTTCAAGTTCGCCCCGTCGACGAACTCCATGACGATGAAGTAGGCGTTGTCGCCGACACCGATGTCGAAGACCTGCACGCAGTTCGAGTGCGAGAGGTGCGCGGAAAGACGCGCCTCGTCGAGGAACATCGAGATGAACTTCTTCTTCTCGGACAGGTGCGGCAGAACGCGCTTGATGGCGACCTGCTTCTTGAACCCCTGCAGGCCCTCGCTCTCCGCACGGAACACTTCGGCCATCCCGCCTGACTCGAGTTTCTCGATGACGCGATAGCGCTGCGCGGAATCCGACATGCTCGTTCGTTAGCGTGCCATCCGCAGGGTCCGAGGGTCAAGCACACGCAGCGAGATTGCCGTCCTGTCCCCCGTGCCCGTACACGTGCCCGTGCCGGTGCCCGGAGACCGGAAAAGACCGGGCACGGGCAGGGGCACGGGCACGTGTACGGGGCAGAAAGAAAGGGTCTTGTCCGGCGGGCGGAAGCGCTGATACGCGAGAGGAAGGCGATCGGCGTTGATGCGCCCCCGGCTTTTCTTCCTCCTTGTTGCGAGCGTCGCGACCATTTCGGCGGCGACAAGGCCAGCCTTCGCCATCGAGCCGGAGGTCACGAGCGATACGTCGGCTCAGTTCTACGACGTGCGCAGCCCAACAGGCGAAACCATCGTGGCGCGACGGCGTCTCACCACCACGCTGGGCGTCAGCGCGTTCGATTTACTGGGGAACAGGGAGCCCGACCGAAAGGGGCGCGAGAAGCTGCCCGAGCTGACCTTTCGGGCCAGGCTCCGCTACGACCCGGACTACGGCCCCGGTGGGGGCGTGGACGATCCGAACAACTTCGCCAGCCTGGTTCCCGGGTTTTCCCGCGGTCCGGTCGACCTGATGTACGCGTACATCGAAGGCCGAAAGTTCGCCGGTGGCTGGCTCGGCTTCAAGCTGGGTAGGCAGTACATGGTCGACCCGTTGGGCTGGTGGTCCTTCGACGGCGCCTCGGTTCGGGTGACCACACCTTTCTACCTGGCGCTGGAGGCCTACGGCGGACTGGAAGTGCGCGGAGGTATGCCGCTCTCCACACCGCGCTTCGAGCAGAACGGTGTGTGGCGGGGCGACCGCAGCGGGTACGACGCCTCGCTCTACCCGTCGTTTCAGCCCAGCCAGATTGCACCGGCCATCGGCATCGCCGCCGAGACCACCGGCTTCACCTGGCTGCACGGACGGCTCACCTACCGGCGCGTGTACAATACAGGTGAATCCACCGTCACCCAGTTCGCCGGCGGCCTCACCCCGCCGGTGCATTACGACGAGACCCGCATCTCGCAGGAGCGCGTGGGCTACAGCATCGACGGCACCTTGCCCGACGTACTCGGGGCGCGGGCGGGGTTCGCCTACGATTTGTACATGGCGAAGATGGCGAGCATCTTCGCGTCCGTCGATGCCTTCGTGACGCGGAAGCTCACCCTGAGCGTGGACTACGACTACTACTCGCCGACGTACGACGCCGACTCCATCTGGAACTTCTTCGCGGGCTCGCCGATGAACGACATCGCCGCCCGCGCCAACTGGGACATCACCGACGACGTGTCCGCGGCGGCGCGCTTCAATTTGCGCATTTTCCAGACGCAGACGTCGAGCTTCAACGAGAACAGCTCGCCGAACATCCGCACGGACGCGGACCCGAATTATTACCCCTCGAGCGGCGCCACCTTCGACGAAGGCGGGTACCTGTCCATCACGCAAAAGCTGGGCGAGAATGTGCATGGCCTTCGCTCGAACGGGAATTTCGGCAAGGAAGGAAACCGTGTGGGCGGCGACCTCTTCGTGAACCGCGTCTACGATGGGCGCTACCTCTTCGAGGGGCGCGCGTCGATCTGGCACTGGGAGGATCGCCTGCGCGAAGGCCGAGATGCCACGAGCTACGGCGCCGTGGCCGCCGTTGGCTACCGCCTTGCGCCGCGGAGCAAGGTTCTCTTCGAGTACCAGGCGGACGTGAACCGGCTCGTGGGCGTGCGCAACCGCGCCATGATCTGGCTGACCGTGGCGGTGACGAAATGATCGGGCGCTATGTCCTGCTGGTGATCGCGATGGTTCTCGCGGCCACCGTGGCCATTGCCGGGGATCCGCCGAAGTCGGCGCGCGTACTCCCGCCCGGCGCCTTCGACGACGACCGAGGCCCGAGTCAGGCCATCTTTCCGCCGCAGCAGTTGACCATCAAGTTCAATCACAAGCTGCACCTCACCGAGGGAGCCACCTGCAAAACGTGCCACCCGGGCGCGCTGACCAGCAACTCGGTGGCGGACCATTTGACCCCCAAGGGCGCCGTTTGCGATGCGTGCCATCAATCGGACCACTCGAACCTGGCCAAGGTGATCGCGGGCCCGGAGGCCTCGGGGCAGTGCGCGTTTTGCCATCTCGGCTACAAAGAGTCGGACGGCAATGCGGTGGCGCGGTTCGTGGTGCCGCGGGCCAACATGGTGTTCAACCACCAGAAACACGCGGTGCGGAACATCGGCTGCGGGCAGTGCCACGGTGCACTCGATCAGGTGGAGCTCGCGACGCGCGATCAATTGCCGCGCATGCGAGGGTGCTTCAAGTGCCACCAAATGCCGGATGCCGCCGCCCGGGGTGAGGCCAAGAGCGATTGCACCACCTGCCACATCCCGTCGAACCCGAAAGACCGGGACGCGCCGGCGCGGAATGCGTTGGTGCGGGCGGAAAACCCGGGTGGACGCATCAAGACGGCGTTTGCCTCGGGGGTGCTCGAGCCGCCGCGCTGGCTTCACAATGCCGCGCACACGCCGGATTTCATCGAGCGGCACAAGTACGTGGCGGGAAACGATTCGCAGTTTTGCGCCAACTGCCACAAGGAGGACTTCTGCGTCGGGTGCCACGACGGTCGGGTGCGCCCGAAGAGCATTCACCCGAGCGACTACCTCTCGATGCACCCCATCGAGGCGCGGCAGCAAACGCAACGCTGCACCAGCTGCCACAACGAACAGAACTTTTGCCTCGGGTGCCACCAACGGGTCGGCATCACCATGTCGGGGCCACCGTCCACCCGGGAGTCGGGACGCTTCCACCCGCCCAAGGGCATCTGGAGTGACGCGCCTCGGCGGCCTGGTCACCACGCGTTCGAGGCGCAGCGAAACCTGAACGCCTGCGTAAGCTGCCACGTCGAGCGCGATTGCGTCGTTTGCCATGGCGGCTCGGGAATTGGCGGTGGATTCAACCCTCACAAGAGCGGATTTTCCGGGGGTTGCGCAACGCAGATGCGAAGAAATCCGCGACCTTGCTTCGTTTGCCACATGCCGGACGACGGAGTGCTCGCTCCATGCCGCTGAGAACGCTGCTCTTTTCCTTGCCTCGGCTCCTGTGGACAGCGTATAGCGACATGTCCGGGGGCCGGGCTAGGTCGAAGGAGGAGCCACGTGAAAGAGCTTGTGCGGTACCTACTCGAGAATCTCTACCTCGATTTCCAGGGGGAAATCACCTTGGACCAGGTACGCCAGTTCCTCCGAGGCGACGAAAGCCGGGAAGCGAAGCAGCTCTTGGCCAAGCTCATCGAGGACAAGGGCGTCGACGACTTGTTGATCACCCTGGCCGACTGCCTGAAGGAACACATTCGCAACGGAATCAAAGAAGAGACCGTCCGCGAGCAACTGTCCCTCTATTCGGAGAGCTGAAAGCCTCCGTATCTTCTTGGACTTGGAGCGCCGGCGCCTTCTTCGTTGCGATCGCCGGCGCCTTCTTGGCTGCCACATCGGGATGTGACCAAGGCGTCCAGCACGACGCGTCCTCCCCTGCACCTTACTTACACCTCGTCGCTGCCAACGTCGGACCCGGCAAAAGGTTGCCGCCCGACGGGGCAGTGCTGCTGGCGTTCGATCGCCTGCTGCTGCCGTCGACCATCGTCCGGCAGTCGATTTACATTTTCGACGGGTTCAATGTCGCCCTTTCCCCCACGGTGCAGTACGACCCCGTGACGCGGGTGGTGACCCTGGGCAGTCCGCGCCCGGGCGAGTGGTTGAAGCCCGGTCAGCCGTACAAGATCGTGCTCACCGTCCCGAACGGGGACGAGGACAACAATGGGCTGCGGGCCATCGACCGCGCGACGCTCGATCCGGGCTCCGAGCGCGTCATCGGCTTTTTCACCGACACGGTTGCGGGCGGGACGAGCGGCGCACCACACATGGACTTCTGCAACGACGTGCTGCCCATCTTTCAGCAGCATTGCTCGGCATCGCAGTGCCATGGCGAGCCCGGGCCTACGACACCGAGCTCGCGCTTTCCCGACGGGCAGTCGCATCCGGCCGCGGGCCTCGTGCTGGAGAATGCCACCGGGGTCGTGTCGACGGCCATCGGCATCGGCACCCGCCGTGTCGCGATCGGTTCCAACACCGGACCGCGCACGCAGGCCCAGTCACCGGGCCGCATGTTCGGCGTGGACATGCCGCTCGTGGATCCGGGGTCGCCCGCGAACAGCTGGCTCCTTTACAAGCTGCTGATCGCGCCACCCCCGCCTCCAGGCACACCGCCGAGTGTGCGGCGCAAGTGCGACGGCTCCGAGGGCACCCCACCGCAAGGCGGGTTTCAGCCGCCCGTGTCGTACGCGGTTCTCTCGGAGGCCGAACGCGCGCGCCTCGCCGACTTCATCCCCGGCAACGTGATGCCCTACCCTCCGGATCCCGGGAGCGGCGACCGCCGCGAGAACCTCACCGTCGGCGAGGTGCAGCGCATCTCGAGCTGGATCCTGCAAGGCGCCGCAACGAACGCGTGCGCCTGCGAGCCCTGAGGAGCGCTTTCCGGAGGAGAGAGTTCACAGGAAGACGGGAAGACGGGAAGTTTTTGAGGTTTCCAATCCGCCGAATGGGCCAACTGGAACCCTAAAAAAAGCGTTCCGCGTCGCGCGCGCAGGTTCCCTTCCCGTCTTCGCGTCTTCCTGTGAACTTCTCCAGCCGTTCTTCTCGCCGCAACTTGGAGGTACTCCGCGGGCATGAACGACGAAAGGCGCCGATGCAAGCATCGACGCCTTTCTGGCGAACCACCGTGGCCAGTGGAACCTGGCCGGTGAGAATTAGACGCGGCGGCGCTTCGGCGGACGGCAACCGTTGTGCGGAACCGGCGTGACGTCACGGATCAAGGTGACCTTGAAGCCAGCCGTCTGCAGGGCGCGGAGTGCGCTCTCGCGGCCGGCGCCGGGGCCCTTCACGAAGACGGCGATGGAGCGCATGCCGTGATCCATCGCGCGGCGGGCTGCTTCTTCGGCGGCGAGCTGCGCCGAGAACGGCGTCGACTTGCGCGAGCCTTTGAAACCGCGCGAACCGGCGCTCGACCAGGCAATCGCGTTGCCATTCACGTCGGTGATGGTGACGACGGTGTTGTTGAACGTCGACTGGATGTGCGCGATCCCCGTCGCGACGTTCTTCTTCACCTTGCGCTTCGTGCCCTTGGCTTTCGGGCCCGTGCCGGTGGTTTGCGTCTTCGCAGTGGCCATGTCTTCTTACTCGGTGGTGAATAGATGAAAGGAAATCAGCTCGGTTTGCGCGCGCGCGACAGAATGCCCTTGCGCGGCCCCTTGCGGGTGCGGGCGTTGGTGTGCGTGCGCTGACCATGGACCGGCAGGCCCTTGCGATGACGCAAACCGCGGTAGCAGCCGATGTCCATCAGCCGTTTGATATTGGTCTGCACCTCACGGCGCAGGTCACCTTCGACCTTGTAGTCGGTCTCGAGGAACTCGCGGATGCGCTTGATTTCGGCCTCCGTCAGCTCCTCGGTCTTCTTGGTCGGGGGAATGTTCGCCCGCTCGCAGATGACGCGCGCGAGAGCATGACCTACCCCGTAGAGGTACGGAAGGGCGTAGGCAATTTGCTTGTGACGGGGGAGGTCGACTCCGGCAATACGAGCCATGGGTATTCCTTAACCTTGACGCTGCTTGTGGCGCGGGTTTTCGCAGATGATTCGGACCACGCCTTTGCGGCGCACGACCTTGCACTTATCGCAAATTTTCTTGACGCTCGGACGAACCTTCATGACGAAAACCTTTATGTCTTTTGAGACCCCCCGCCTCCATGCGGAAAACCGGGAAGGGGGGGCGCTTATACTCGAAAACTACTTGTGCCGGTAGGTGATTCGCCCACGGCTCGGGTCGTAAGGACTAACTTCGACGGTGACTCGGTCGCCGGGGAGGATGCGAATGTAAAACTGGCGCATGCGCCCGCTGATGGTCGCAAGTACGACGAGCCCGTTATCACATTTCACACGAAACATCGCGTTCGGCAGCGCCTCTTGCACCACGCCGTCGAACTCGAGCTTGTCGCCCTTGGGCTCCTTGCGCTCGCGTCTTTCACTCATGCTCGCTCGGCTTGTCCTTCTTGGCTGGTGATTTCTAGCGCTGCCAAAACTCGTTGGGTCACTTCATCGACCGTCCCCACCCCGCTGATCCGCTTCAACTTGCCGCGCTTCTCGTAGAAGGGGAGAAGTTCGGCGGTCATCGCTTCGTAGACGTCGATGCGCTTGGCGACGACGTCTTCATGATCGTCCGGGCGATGCTCGAGATCCGCCTCCGCCACGGAGGCCGGCGGGGGGTTGTACTTCAAATGGTAAATCTGTCCAGTGCGTTTGTCGGTGCGGCGCAACACGGCACGCTCGACCAGAAGGTCCTTCGCGACATCGATCGCGAGCACCACGTCCAGCTTCACGCCGTTTTTAGCGAGCACGTCGTCGAGGCCGGTAGCCTGCGGCGTCGTGCGCGGAAAGCCGTCGAGCAAAAAGCCCGGCTTGCAGTCAGCCTCGGTCACGCGCTGATCGACCAAGCCGAGGACGACGCTGTCGGGCACCAGCCCGCCGGCCGCCATCTGCTTGACCAACTCTTCGGGCAGCTTCCCCGCTTTTTTGGCTGCGCGGAGCATGTCGCCCGTGGAGATCTGCGGAATGCCCAGACGGGCGCAGATCACCTTGGCTTGCGTGCCCTTCCCCGCCCCCGGCGGGCCCACCAAAACGAGTCGCGTGTTGGCCATGACTACACGTCCCTCCTGCCGCGAATGCGCGTGGCTTTCCCGCCGGAGCCGGAGAGCCCTTCGTAATTGCGCGTGATGAGATGAGCTTCGATCTGGTTGACCGTATCGAGCGCGACGCCGACCACGATCATGATCGAGGTGCCGCCCCATCGGAACGGGACGTGGAACGCCTCGCTGATGATCGTCGGAACGATGCACACCGCCGCGACGTAGAGCGAACCACCGAAGGTGAGACGCGACATGACGTGGTCGATGTAGTCGGCGGTTTGCTTCCCCTGGCGAATGCTGGGGATGAACGCCTGCTGCTTCTTCAGGTTGTCCGCCACATCCACCGGCTGGAATGTGACCGCCGTGTAGAAGTAACAGAAGAAGATGATCAGCCCGACGTAGAAGACGTTGAACACCCAGTCGCCGCGGGAGAGCGCGCCCTGGAGCTGCGCCATGCCGGGAACCTTGAAGTTCGCGAGCGTGGCCGGGAACATGAGCAGCGACGAGGCGAAGATCGGCGGAATGGTTCCCGCCGTGTTCACGCGGAGGGGCAGGTGCGCCGTCTGGCCGCCGTAGACGCGCCGGCCTACGGTTCGTCGTGCATAGAAGATTGGGATGCGACGCTGGCCGCGCTCGAAGAACACGATGGTGGCCACCGTGGCGAGGATGACCGCGGTAACGGCCGCGAGGTTCAGCGGCTGGATGTTACCCTTGTTCGTCGCGAAGTACTGGAACAGGCCCGTCGGGATGCCGTCGACGATGCCGGCGAAGATGATGAGCGAGATGCCGTTGCCGATGCCGCGCTCGGTGATCTGCTCCCCGACCCACATCATGAAGGCCGTACCCGTCGTGAGCGTGATGATGCTCATGATGCGGAAGCCCCAGCCCGCGTGAACGACCACGTCACCCACCCGCGCGCTGTCGGAGAGGTCCTGGTTGTTCAGAGCCTCGAGGCTCATCGCAATGCCGAAAGCCTGGACGACCGACAGGAGAATCGTCCCGTAGCGCGTGTACTGGTTGATCTTGCGCTGCCCTTGCTCACCCTCTTTTCGCAGCTCGTCGAGCGGCTTGAAGACCATGGTGAGAAGCTGCAGCACGATGCTCGCGCTGACGTACGGCATGATGCCGAGCGCGAAGATCGACAGATTACCCAGCGCGCCACCGCTGAACATGTTGAACAGGCCGAGCAGACCGCCGCCTTGCTTGCTGACGACGGCCTGCATCACGTTCCGGTCGACACCCGGAATCGTGACGAAGACACCGATCCGGTATACCGCGAGCATGACCAAGGTGAAGAGGAGCCGCTTGCGCAGCTCCGGGACCTTGCCGATGTTCGCGAAACCGGAAAAGAGAGCCATGTTCGGGTCTTTGCCTTGTTAGGCGGACACCGGAGTTTCGGCGCCGAGAACGATCGCCTTGCCCCCTGCCTGTTCGATCTTCGCCGCGGCGCTCTTGGAGAAGCGGTGCGCCGTCACGATGACCGACTTGGTGATCTCGCCATCGCCGAGGATCTTGATGCGATCGACGGGGCCCTTGATGAGGCCACGGTCGCGCAGCGCGGTCTCGTCGACCTTGGCGCCAGCCGCAAAGACTTCCAAATCGCTGACATTGATTTCAGCGGTCTTTATCGGGAACGGCGGGTTGAAGCCGCGCTTCGGTAGACGGCGCATGAGAGGCGTCTGGCCGCCCTCGAAGCCGTGCTTGATGCCGTTGCGGGCGTACTGGCCCTTTTGACCGCGGCCAGCGGTCTTGCCCAGGCCGGAACCGACGCCGCGACCCTTGCGGGTCTTCGGGCGGCTCGCGCCGACGGGCTTCATGAGCTTCGAAAGAGTGTCAGCCATCGACTTCCTCCACCGTCACGAGGTGAATCACCTTCTTGATCGCACCGCGGAACGACGGCGTGTTCTTCACCGTCACGCTGGACCCCGGTCCACGAAGGCCGAGACCCTTGATCGTCAGGCGCATCGTCTCTTCCTGACCGATGACGCTGCGGGTCTGCACGACCTTCAGATTGGCTTTGAGTGCTGCCATGTCACGCCTCGCCGGCCACTGCCGCGGCGACGTTTGCCGTCGACTTACGGTCGGCCTGGTAGATGTCGTTCACTTCTTTGCCGCGCTTACGCGCGACCATCTCGGCGCTCTTGAGGGACTTGAGCGCCTTCACGGTGGCGCGCACCACGTTGTGCGGGTTCGCGCTGCCGATGCACTTGGTGAGGATGTCGTGGATGCCCGCGCTCTCCACCACGGCGCGCACTGCGCCACCGGCGATAACGCCGGTTCCCGCCGTGGCGGGACGGAGGAAGACGCGGCCGGCGCCGAAGTGACCGAGCACCTCGTGCGGGATGGTCACGCCCGTGAGGGGCACCTTGAAAATGTTCTTGCGGGCCTGGTCGTTCCCCTTGCGGATCGCCTCGGGAACTTCGTTCGCCTTGCCCAGGCCGACACCCACGTGACCCGATTCGTCCCCGACGACGACGAGCGCCGCGAAGGAGAACCGACGGCCGCCCTTGACGACCTTCGCCACGCGGTTGATGTGGATGATGCGCTCTTTGAGCTTGTCTTCGTCGATTTGATCGAAAGCCATGTTCGTATTCCCTGGGGAGTCTTAGAACTCGAGGCCGCCTTCGCGGGCCCCGTCAGCGAGAGCGCGAACACGCCCGTGGTAAAGGTACCCGTTGCGGTCGAACACGACCTTGGAGACACCCTTGGCGAGGAGAGCTTTGGCGACCGCCTGGCCGACGCGCTTTGCATCGTCCGTCTTGGTGCCGTCGGCGCCTTTGAGGCTCTTCGCGAGCGTCGACACGTGGGCAAGCGTGCTGCCCGAAGCATCGTCGACGGCCTGCGCGTAGATGTGTTTCGCGCTGCGGAACACGGTGAGACGCGGACGCTCGGCGGTGCCGCTGATCTTTCGGCGGATACGGAGCTTGCGTCGCTCCCGCCCAACAATCTGCATGGCCATGATCAGTTCCTACTTTCCGCCCTTGGCGCCGGCCTTACCGGCCTTCTCGCGAACCTTCTCGCCCTGGTAACGAACGCCTTTGCCACCGTAAGGCTCCGGCGGGCGAAAGCCACGAATCTTCGCGGCGGTCTCGCCCATTTTTTCTTTGTCGGCGCCCGTGAGAATCACGATGGTGCCCTTCGAGTCGCCCGGGATTTCCACCTTGATGCCGGCGGGAATCGGGAAGTTGACCGGGTGCGAGAAGCCGAGGGACAGGTTGAGAACCTGGCCCTTGAGCTCGGCGCGGTAGCCGGTGCCGACGAGTTGCAGCGTCTTGGTGTAACCAGTGCTCGAACCCACGACCATCGAGTTGATGAGCGCGCGGGCGAGGCCCTGGAAGCGGGCGCCGTCACGACCCGGAATGGTCGGCAACACGGTGAGCGTGGTGCCTTCCACCTTGAACGAGACATTGTCCGGCAGACGACGAGACAACGAGCCCTTGGGGCCTTTGACTTCGACGATGCCGTCCTTGAGCCCCACGGTGACGCCCTTGGGGAGCTCCACCGGACGCTTGCCGATGCGGGACTGTCGCAGCCCTTCCACGGTTCCCGTGGGCGCAGTTGCTTGCTGAGTCATCACCAAACCTCGCAAAGAAGCTCGCCGCCTACGCGCTGCTTGCGCGCATCGCGGTCGGTCATAACACCGCGGCTCGTGCTGAGAATGGACACACCGAGGCCCGAGCGAACGCGCGGGATGCGGTCGAAGCGAACGTAGACGCGGCGACCCGGAGTCGAGACGCGACGGAGACCGTCGATCGCGCTCTGACGGTCACGCCCGTAACGCAAGATGAGGGTCAGGGTGCGCGGAGCCGTGAGGTCGTCGCTCTCGCTGACGCGAACGTCGTCGAGGAAACCTTCGGACTTGAGCACGTGCCCCAAGTGCTCCTTGAGGCGCGAGTACGGCATCTCCACGCGGTCGTGCCGCGCGAGGGCGCCATTGCGGATGCGGGTAAGCATATCGGCGATCGGATCGGTCATCATGAGATCACCAGCTGGCCTTGATCACACCGGGGATTTCACCGCGCAGTGCAAACAGGCGGAGACATACACGGCAAAGTTCGAACTTGCGGTAGTAACCGCGCGCACGGCCACACACCTTGCAACGACTGCGGTGGCGTACCGAGAACTTGGGGGCGCGATTGAGCTTCGCGAATTGAGACGCACGAGCCATTGGTCAGTCCTCGACTATGCTGCCCGGAAAGGCATGCCCAGGTGTTGGAGAAGGGCGCGCCCCTCTTCGTCGGTCTTGGCCGTCGTCACGAAGGAGATGTTGAGCCCCTTGATGACGTCGATCCGGTCGTAGTTGATTTCGGGGAAGATGATCTGCTCTTTGAGACCGAGCGTGTAGTTCCCCTTGCCGTCGAACGCCTTGCGCGAGACGCCGCGGAAGTCACGGGTACGCGGGAGGCCGATCGTGATGAGGCGATCGATGAACTCCCACATGTGGCCGCGGCGGAGGGTCACCATCGCACCGATGGGGATGCCTGCGCGCAGCTTGAAGCTCGCGATGGCCTTGCGAGCGCGGGTCACGACCGGCTTCTGCCCGGTGATCGCGCGGAGCTCTTCGACGGCCGCGTCCACGATCTTCGGGTTCGTCACCGCGGCGCCGAGGCCCATGTTGATGACGACCTTCTCCAGGCGGGGAACCTGCATCGGGTTCTTGTAGTTGAACTGCTTCGTCAACGCAGGAATGATGTCCTTCGTGTACTTGGCAGCGAAGCGCGGCGCGACGGCTTCCGTCGTCGAGACAACGCGGTCGGCGTTCGCCTCTGCAGCAGCGGCGGAAGGCTTGCCCTTCTGCTCTTTCTTGTCTTTCTTGCTGGCCATCACTTCTTCTCCCGCTTCGGAGCGACGATTTCCTCACCGCTCTTGGCGACGCGGATCTTGTTCCCCTTGTCGTCCGTCTTGAAATGCACCCGCGTCGGTTTGCCGGTGCTGGGGTCGACCAGCATCACGTTCGACGCGTGAATCGGTTGCTCGCGCTCGATGATCCCGCCGTTGGGATTGCGGGGCGTGGGGCGCGTGTGGCGGTGAACGAGATTCACGCCTTCCACGACGACTCGGTTGTCTTCGCGGAGAATGCGGGCAATCTTGCCCTTCTTGCCCTTGTCCTTACCGGTGATGACAACGACCGTGTCGCCGGTGTGCAGCCGCGCCGCCATTACAAAACCTCCGGAGCGAGCGAGATGATCTTCATGAACTTTTTGCCACGGAGCTCGCGGGCAACCGGTCCAAAGATGCGGGTGCCGATCGGCTCGAACTGGGCATTGATGAGAACGGCGCTGTTCTCGTCGAACTTGATGTAGCTGCCGTCGGGGCGCGACTGCTCGCGCTTGGTGCGGACAACGACGGCCTTGGCCGTGTCACCCTTCTTCACCTTCGTACCCGGGAGAGCTTCTTTGATGGAGACGACGATAATGTCTCCAACGCTGGCGTAGCGACGGCGGGACCCGCCGAGCACCTTGATGCACTGGACACGCTTGGCGCCGGAGTTATCGGCGACCTCCAGTATGGTTCGCGTCTGAATCATGGCGATTTCCTCTTCCCGGCCTACTCTTCGACGAACTTCTTGACGAGGCGCACGACGATGAAGCGCTTATCGCGCGAGATCGGGCTGTGCTCCTGAATTTCGACGAGGTCTCCGTTGCGGAATTCGTTCTTCTCGTCATGAGCCTTGTAGCGAGCGCGCTGGCGGATGTACTTGCCGTACAGCGGGTCGCGGCGAGAGATGACCACTTCCACGACGACGGTCTTGTCCATCTTGTCGCGGATCACGAAGCCGGTCATCTTGCGGCGGAATCCGTGAGCCGTGCGCTCGACGGCGAGCGTCGAGTGCTTCGGCGGCGGAACGGCGTTGTTCGGGTTCTCGGTAGCCATCGGTTAGCCTTCCTTCGTCGCGCGGGACTTGAGGACAGTGAGGACGCGCGCGAGGTCGCGGCGGGCTTTGGAGATGCTGCTCGTGTCGTCGAGCCGGTTGGTGAAGTTCTTCAGGCGATTCTGGAACAGATCCGCGCGAAGGCTCTTCTCGAGCTCCTTCAGATCTTCGAGCGAGCGCTCGTTCAAGTCTTTTGCCTTCAACATGATCAGAGCACTCCGCGGGCGAGGAACTTGTAGCCGACGGGGAGCTTGTGGCCGGCGAGGCGGAAGGCTTCGCGGGCAGTCTTCTCGTCGACGCCGGAAATCTCGTACATCACGCGGCCGGGGAGCACGTCGGCGGCCCAAGCCTCGACGCCGCCCTTGCCGCCACCCATACGAACTTCGAGCGGCTTCTTGGTGACGGGACGGTCCGGGAAGATCCGGATCCAGAGCTTGCCGGCGCGCTTCACGTGACGGGTGATCGCCATACGGGCGGCTTCGATTTGACGAGACGTAAGACGTCCCGGCTCGACGGCCTGCATCGCGAAGTCGCCGAAGCTCACGTCCGAGCCGCGGTGGGCAAGACCACGATTGTTGCCCTTCTGCATCTTTCGAAACTTGGTTCGCTTGGGGGAAAGCATGGTGATCGCTCTCTACACTTAGGAAATGGGCCGGCGGACGCGGCGCTGAAGGACCTCGCCCTTGAAGATCCAGCACTTGATACCGATGATGCCGTACTTCGTGCGGGCTTCGGCGATGCCGAACTCGATGTCGGCGCGCAGGGTGTGAAGCGGGACGCGACCTTCGCGGTACGTCTCCACGCGGCTCATCTCGCTGCCGCCGAGGCGACCGGAGCAGCGGATACGGATGCCTTTGGCGCCGAACTTCATCGCCGTCGAAACGGCCTTCTTCATCGCGCGGCGGAAGGCAACGCGGCGTTCGAGCTGGGTGCCGACGTTCTCGGCCACGAGCTGCGCGCTGGTTTCCGCCTTGCGGATCTCCTGCACGTCGATGAACACTTCGTTGTCGGTGAAGGACTGGACACCCGCGAAGAGCGTCTCGCCCTTGGCGGCCGTCTTCAGGTTGCCGACCTTCAGGGTCTCGATGCCCTTGCCACCCTTGCCGATGACCATGCCGGGGCGGGCGGTGTAGACGATGACCTTCGCTTTGTTCGCGGCGCGCTCGACTTCGACGGACGCGATGTTCGCGTTCATCAGGTAGTCTTTGACGGCCCGCTTGATGCGGATGTCCTCGTGGAGCCACTTGGCGTACGACTTGTCCTCGAACCACTTCGAGTTCCAGGTCTTGATGACGCCGAGGCGGAAGCCGTACGGATGGACTTTCTGACCCATATTAAGCTCTCTCCCCGAGAATGACGGTGATGTGGCTCATACCTTTTTGAATCCGTGTAGCGCGACCCATGGCGCGGGGGCGCCAGCGACGCATGAACTTGTTGGGGGCTTTGTCGACGAAAGCGGTCTCGACGAAGAGCGCATCGACGTCCACACCCGGCGCGCGGGTCCGCGCGTTGGCAACGGCGCTTTCGATGACTTTCTTGAGCACCGGCGCGCCCGCCTTCTGGGTGAACTCGAGAAGCTGCAGCGCTTCTCCGGCCTGCCTGCCCCGAACGAGGTCGACGACGACTCGGGCCTTCCGCGGGGAGATCCGCGCGAAGCGGGCAATCGCTTTGCTAACCATGGTGGACCTTTCGAACGCCTTTCGAATCTGACTGACGGTACATAACGAGGCAGCCGCCTTGCGATTCCCGCTCTTCCAGGGTGGAAGCTCGGGCAGCTCGAGCTAGCTGCAACTGCGACGATTTCGTGACTACGAGAAACGAGGTGCTTCGTCGTACCGCTTCGAGGCTCTTGTTCGAGCGACAGAAGGGGCCGTTACGACCGCGAGAACCTTGCCCGCAGGGGGGCTTGGAGGCGCGTACTCTACGCGTGGCGCTGCTGTTGGCAAGGAAAAAACTGTGGGAGCCTACTTCTCGGCACGATGCTTGGGCGGAGAGGGGCGTCGGCCGAAGGTTAGGGTGACCGTGAGCATGCGATGGCCGAAGGCGTCCGGGCGAACGACGGAGCCGATCCCCACGTGGGTGAAGCGGCTTTCGAGCATGTTCGCGCGGTGCCCGGGGCTGTCCATGAGGGCATGATGCGCCATTTCGGGCGAATCCCCCAGGGCCACGTTCTCTCCGTAGAGCGGAAGGAGCAGGTTCGCGCGGCGAAATCGCTCCTCGGTGGTGCCGGTGGTCGGGGAGACGTGCCCGAAGAAGCCGTGATCGGCCATGTCCTCCGAGTGGGCCCGGGCCAGGGCCGAGAGCTCCTCATCTTCTATTAAGGCAGGGAGGTGGGCTTCCGCTCGCGCTTCGGTTAGCAGGGTCAGCATGCGCAGATCCGCGAGGGCGGGCGTGAGCACCATAGCGGGCTCTTGTTCAGCGCTGGAAGCGGGCGGCGGGGGCTCGGGCTCGCGCACGTCGACGTACACGGGAAAATTGGCCACGACCACGGGGCCGCTCGTGCCCTGGCCGAACACCTCGACCTTGTAGAGGCCGACGTCGGTGACGACGTAGTCCATGGCGAAGCTGCGCGTGCGGCTCTCGAAGGTGCGCACGGTGCCATCGGGTCGGGTGATGGCGACCGTCGAGCGCGTGAAGCGATCGCCCACGGCGCCGCGCAGATGGAGGGGCTCTTCGCGCGCGAGGTGCTTGGGCACGGGATCGAGTTCGAGCTCGACGGGTCCAAAGGCGATGGCCACGATGTCGCCGCCCGGAACGTGGACGGTGCCGACGCCGTAGCGCGTGATGGGGAAGTTGCGCGGCACCGTCTCGAGCTGACGCCGGAGAGCGTCTTCGACGCGCGCTTCCGTCACGTTGGCGTCGCGCACGTAGACGAGCCAGAGCGTGGGGGCGGCGTGTCCAACCCGGCGTGACATCGTATCGAGCGTGGAGCCGCTCGCCGGGATCTCGTCGCGGGTCGCAACCCATGTCGCAACTTGCGACATGCGCCCGTCTGCATGAAAGGTGTCCCCGCGCTCGCGCAGCAGGCGCACCACGGTGCGATCGACCACGGCGGCCAATCCGTCGGGCCGCTGCAGTACGGGCAATGGTTCGCTGGCGTACGCGGAATGGCTCGGCGGGACGATCTCGCGAAGTTCCTCCGGCGCGTGCCGTGCATGGAAGGAGGCCGATGTGGATGATGCCGACGACGATCGTGGCGCGAAGGACGAGCCGAACGAAGTGCACGCGGAGATTGAGCCAAGCGCTGCGAGCAAGAACGCGAAAGTGATGGGACGGAGACGATCCATGCCCGTGTATCGGCCTGCGTGGCGATGTCGTTGCGTGCGTCTCGAAATTCGTAACGGAAGCAAGACGACCACTACAAGTTCGACGACATCGAACTAGCCACTTTATCAAACAACGACAGCAGGGAGGTTCGATGCTTTACACGTTGCGTTGGATCGCAACCGTCGCGGTATTGCTGTTCCTCGGTTGTGCGTCATCCGTGCCCGACACTGCGTCCACGTCTTCTTCCTCACTGGAAGGCGTGGCGCTGGCGTCTCCTCCACCCACGATTCCCGCTTTGCAAGAATGGATTCCGGCATCGTCCGAGGGATATGCCTTTACGTCGAGAAGCCGAATCATCGTTCACGTTGACGACGCCGCGAGCTTGGCCGAAGCCGCCACCGTGTTTGCAAGCGATCTCGCAGCTCTCACCAGCGTGACGCCGGCCATCCTTCCCGGAACGAGCGCCACCGCGCTCCCGGGCGATATTCTGATGGAGCTCGACCCAGGCGATCCCCTGCTCGGCGACGAGGGGTATGCGTTGCAGGTGGGTCCTTCGATTTCGATACGCGCGCACGCCCCGACCGGGGCGTTTTACGCCACGCGCACGCTCTTACAATGGCTACGTCAAACGCACAGCCTCGGCGCAGGCGTCGCGCGGGACTGGCCACGTCATACGGAGCGGGGGCTCATGGTGGACGTGGGCCGCAAATATTTCTCCATGGATTGGCTACGAAATCACATCAAGGAGCTCGCATACCTGAAGATGAATTACTTTCATCTTCACGTGTCGGAGACACAGGGTTTTCGCCTGGAGAGCACGTCGCACCCCGAGGTGGTTGCAGCCCAGCACTACACGAAGGACCAAATCCGCGAGCTGGTCGAGCTAGGGCAGAAGTACCACGTGCTCATCGTGCCCGAGATCGACATGCCGGGGCACATGGGCGGCATTCTGGAGTCGCACCCCGAGTTGCAGTTGAAGAACGCGCTTGGGATTCGCGATACCGATTTCATCGATCTGTCGCTCGATGGCGCGTACGCGTTGATGAAGGATCTGATCACCGAGTACCTGCCGCTCTTCCCTGCCCCGTTTTGGCACTTGGGCGCGGACGAATACGTGAGCATGTACGCGCTGTATCCGCAGCTTCAGGCGTACGCGCGAAGTCACTATGGCCCCAACGCCACCGGGCGGGACACGTATTACGGTTTCATCAACTGGGCCAACGGTATCGTGCGCGCGGCGGGGAAGACGACGCGGATCTGGAACGATGGGATTCACGCGCCCGGGAGCGATACGATTCGGCCGAATCCGAACATCGTGATCGAATATTGGTTCAACCTGGGGCTCACACCCCAGCAGCATCTGGACGCCGGGCACACCATCCTCAACGCGAGTTACACGCCGACGTATTATGTGCTGGGGATTCGGCATCCGGATGACGCGTACACCTACGAGTCGTGGGCACCGCCGCGCTTCCAGGGCGGACACACGGTCGCAGCGGACGAGCCGCGCCTGCGCGGGGCCAAAGCGCACGTATGGTGCGACTTTCCCAACGCCGAAACGGAACAGCAGATCGAGGAGGGCATCGTCCCACTTCTGCGCTCGATGGCGCAGCAAACCTGGGGCTCTCCGAAAATCGTCGCCTCGTACTGCGACTTCAAGCGCATCATCGAAGCGACGGGCCGCGCGCCGTAGCCGGCGAGCGAACCAGACCGTCACGATGCAGGAGCGCCTTCACCCTGCAGAATGAAAGCGCTCCCAACTCGGACTACCGAAATGACCGACTACGGGCCGCAGTTGATCTCGCCGTTGTTGTTGTTCACGTTGCCCGTGCAGTACCCCGACCAGTACGGGTTGTAGCGCTTGGACCCATCTCGCCGTAGGCACCACGACGCACCGGCTTCGTATACGGCGACGCCATCGGTCGTGACCCACGCGTCCGGCGCGCACGAATTCTGGAAGGTCAAGACGGTCTGCACCGAAACGTCACCATCCGGGTTGTTCGCCTCGACGCGGTAGGTGCCCTCGGCCAGCGCGGTCGCCTGGTCATGACTCGTCGCCTCGCCGGCGGTCGAATCGGACGCACACACCATCGTCCCGACGAGCGAGAGCATCCCAAAGAGCATGCCCATCTTCTTGAACTGGATCATCGCATTCTCCTTCGCATACGACAAAAGTCGCCGACTCTCGGTACAACGGCACCGGAGCCTCGTTTCCATTCATGGAAGATTACGAAGTGGCCATCGCGCGACATCGATCCCTTGGACCAAATTTACGATGCCGTCGCCACGCGTCGGAATGGCGCATCTCGTCGGACGGATTACGGACCATGGCCGCCACTCGATTTACGTGGCCTCGCCGATCTAGCTCCACAAAGTAGCTGTCGTTACCCCAGCACTTGATGTGCGGCTTCCGTCACTCCACGGGGGCGTCGAAGTACGTCTTTGGAAACGGTTCGTCGCGTAGGGTGAAGTGCCACCACTCGGTCTTGATGCCCTTGAAGCCGTGCTTGTCCATCACGGCTTTGAGGAGCGCGCGATTGGCGCGTTGGGATGCATTGGGGCGAGGATCGGCCGTGTTCGAGCGCGGGTCGAAGAGGTCGAACTCGGTGCCGAAATCGAGACCGTCGATGGTGATGTCCACGGTGCTGCCGCGGGTGTGGCCCGATTTTTCGGCAATGTAGCCATCGTGGAACAAGTTGGATTTGTCGACCTGGGGATAGAATTCGGTCTTCATTTTCAGGTCGTTGACGTCCTTGGCCCATTCGACGAAATGGTCGACGGCGCGCTGCGGGCGGTAGCAGTCGTAGACCTTCAGAGCGAGCCCCATGGGGCGCAGCTCCGCTTGCACATTGGCCAACGCTTGGGCTGCGGGGCGCGTCAAAAGGCATTTCGGTGCGTTGTAGCCACGCACGGGGGTGCCGAGGAAATTATGCCCCCCGTGGTAACGCGCCTCGACCACGATGGTTGGGTCGATGTCCGTGATGGAGACGAAGTTGCCTGACGGCTCGGGCGACTTCGTCTCTTGGGCATGCGTACACGCGACGAACGCGATGGGCGCGAAAAAGGCGAGGAGCTTCTGTTTCATTCGACGATGAGGCGGTCGCCGGGACCGCGGCCAAAGGTTTCCGGATTGTACATCTCCTCGGCCTTCGGCGGGGGAACGACGTAGGTACCTGGGGTGGTGGCGCGCGCGACGTACGTGTACGGATGCACGCCGTCCCATACCAACGTGGCGAAGGCCTCCACGCGGTTGTCGCGCATGTTCTCGTGCTGCACCCAATTGTGGGTCCAGAACCACATGGGGCCATTGGCCGGAGCCTTGGGATCCGCGGGAACCGACTCGGTGACGGCCAGCGCAGAGTTCAACGGCTCGAGCCCGGCGGGGAGCGGATCCACCAGCGCCACATGATAGCGGCGCGAGGGCGCGACCATGGTCAGACGAACGCGAACGCGTGCGCCGGCCTTCACGCGGATGGTGCCGTCGGCGTCGCGCCGCACGTCATCGGGTCGGTCCACCGCCTCGTAGCTGCGCGAAACGGTGAAGCCATGGTCGGCGGGCAGCGGCTTCAAATCGGAGGGGGCGTACGTCATGCCGATTCGGAAATAGAGACGCCCGGGGCCGTCCTTGGCCAAGGTGATCTTCGACCCCGCGTCGAGCAGGCGCATGGGGATGTCCGTGTTCACGCGGTCCGTGGAGCGCCCGCGGAAGGCGTGCTCGCTGGCCATCTTGTCGCCGAGCCAGGCGCGCGCGACGAAGTCCGGCTTGGTGCCCTCGTAGGTGCGGAAGTAGCGGTCGAGCGCGATCAGCACGAAGGCGTTTTCCTGCGTGCTCGTCCAGTGACCCGCCGTGCGGTGTGCGAGAAGGCCCGCGACGATCTTGGCAATGAGATCGCTCTTCGGCTGGTCGGCGATGAGGCTCTCCAGGATGACGCCGTCGGCGCGCCGATCGGAGGCGAGCAGCACGTGGGCGCCATCTTCGTACTGCGTGACGAAGTGGGCTGCGCCCGCGGTCTCGCTCACGCGATTGCTCAGGTGGGTCCGAATGGCGGCCACCTCCCCTTGCGAGCCCGCGTCGCCGGTGAACACGCGCAGAAGCCAGCCATCGGCTTCGATGGGCAACTTCGCCGCGCCGCCCGCCTCGGCCACCAAACGCCGCGCGCCCGCGCGGTCCGTGTCGCCGAGCAGGTGCCGCGTGAAGAGCGCGTACGCCTTGACTGCACGACGCGCATCGACCGAGTACCACGACGGGAGGTGCCGATCGATGTCGCGCATGTACTTCTTGGAGCGCTCCAACATGCCGGCATCGACTTTGAAACCCTTGTCCTTGGCACGCGCCATCGCGTGGGCGATGTGCACGCTCAGGTACGGCCAGCTCTCCAGCTGGTTGCCCCAGAAGGACCAGCCGCCGTCCGCCTGCTGGAAGCGCCGGAGCTGCTCGACATCGGCCTGGACGCGCTCGATCAGCTTGTCCGGCGGCGGGAGATCCTTCGCCTGGAACGCCGCGAGGACGTCTTTCAGCGAGGCGATGGCAATGATCCGCGAGGCGATTTGCTCGTTGCACTCGAAGGGATAATTCACCAGATACAGCACGGCGTCGGTCAAGGCCTGCAGTGCGGTCGACGAGGTGGTGACCGACACGCCGCCGTACTCCGTCACGACGCCCGAGGGCACCTTCACCGGCTGCACGATGGCCCCTTCGTCGATCTGCCCGTACGTCGCGAACGCCTCCGTGGTGGCGGGCGTCCACACCGGCAGCTCGATCTGGCTCGCATCGGCCCAGCGCCCCGAGACGGCCCCCACCTGAAAGCGCGCCGTGCCCGCCCGCCGCGCATTCGCGGCCAGGCGCACCTCGACGCGGTCGTTCGCCGGCACGGTGACCCGCTTTCCGGTGGCCGCCACGTCGGCATTCGCGCCGCGTGCGGCCACGTCCACGCTCATCGCTTGGTCCGTCTGGTTCTGCACGACGATGGGCAGCTCGAAGCGATCGCCGAAGTTGAGAAAGCGCGGCGCCGAGGGCCGCACCATGAGCGGCAGCCGCGCCGTCACTGCGGATTCGCCCGAGCCAAAGCGTGCGGCCCCTTCGGCCGCGATGGCCATGATGCGGTAGCGCGTGAGGCTATCGGGCAGCTTCACCTCGACGCTCGCGTGGCCTTTGGCATCGGTGGTCACCCGCGGCACGAACGCCGCCAGCGGTGTGAGATCGCTGCGCAGGTGGATCGGGGCTGAAGCACCGCCATCGCCCGCGGCTTTCTCCATCGCCATCCCCCCGGGGGCGGACAGCATCACCGGGGAGGGCGCCATGGGCGGCGGAGGCGGCGCGGGAAAGCCCGCTCGCCGCATGGCCCCACCGCCGGCCATGTCCTGCGCCACGTTCGCCTCCGGCGATGTCACCTTCGCGATGCGGACGTATTCGAGCAACGTCGCGGCCTCCACCGAGCCCGCCCGCCATCCGTAGAACGTCGGGATGGGATCGGGCGTTTTGTAATTCGATAGTGCGAGGATGGCCTCGTCGACCACCATGACCGCCAATTGCGTATTCGCCACGGGACGGTCGCTGGCGTCGCGCACATCGAGCTCCACCACGGTGCGACCGCCGGGTTCGATCTTCGCCTCGCGCGGCTTCACGGTGATGGCCAGCTTGCGATCGCGCGGCGCAATCTTGAGCTCGAGCTGCCCCGTCGCGTAGGCGGGGCGCTTCGGCAGGCGCGCGTCCACCTCGCCTGCCTCGTTCTTGCGCGGGGCGAGGCCGGTGACCTGCACGATGACGTGCCCATTGGGCAGCCAGGTGGGCTCGATGGGAATGCGCACCGTCGTACTCGACTTGCTCATCTTCACGCGCTGCAGATGCACGATCCCCTGGCGCCCCACCGTGACCACGGCCTCGCCCGGGAAGGGCGACATGACCAACAACTCCGCCGTCTCGCCGATCTGGTACTCCTCTTTGTCGGCCACGACGGTGAGCGTGTCCTCGGGCATCCGGGAATCGGACGGCATGTCCTCGCCGGCAACCCAAACCAGTATTTCGCTCTGGTTCTTGCGCCCCTGATCGTCGGTCACCCACGTCGTCACGCGGTAGCGGCCGCCCGTGGTCGTCGGCAAGTTGCAATGCACGGCGTCGTCCGCCGAGGTCACCTCGCAGGTGCGCACATCCTTGTCGACCTCGTGGAACTCCGTCCCTCGTTGCTCCCAATCGAGGCGCGCACTCGACACGGTGACTTTGCGCCCGCGCATTGCGTGCCCGTCGATGTCCGTGGCAATCGTAGCCACATCGATGACCTCACCGGCACGCACGAACGCACGCGCACGGCGGATCCCCACGTAGACCGAGCCGGGGTGCACGAGGATGTTCGAGCTCGACGCGAACGTCTGCCGATTGACGTCCTGAAGGCGCGCCTCGACGTGCAGGTTCATGGGATACGCAGGCTCCATCGCCTCGAAGTCGATGCGCAGGCGGTGCTTGCCCTGGCCGTCGGTGATGGACTTCCACGACTCCGAAACCGACTCGCCGTGGTGCGGGCCAAAGGCCTTTCCCCGCATTCCAAACCCTTCGAAGATGTCCGGCTGCTTCCCGAAAATGTAATCGCTGCGATTTGGCGGCGTGTAGACGGCTTGGTCGCGCGTCACCGTCCAATTCACCTCCGTGTTGGGAAGGCCACCGCCCGCGTAATAGGCCGCCGTCATGGTGGTCTCGGCATGACCGCCAACCAGATGGGGCCCCTCCGTCGTTTCCGTGGTGACCTCGAATTCGGGTCGGCGGAACTCCTGAATGACGAAGCTGTGCGTCGCGTCGGCGCCGACGACGGACGTCGCCGCACCGAACAGGTGCAACTTCACTTGCCCATGCCCCAGGTTGGCCGAGTCCGGAATCTTGAAGGCGAGGTCGAAAGCCCCCGTCTTGTCGACGTCCGCGGATCCCTTGGAAAAGTCGTTTCCCCGTGCGTCGGCAGCCCCCCAACCAATCTTCGACGCGCCGTCGACCAGAGAGATGTCGCCCCCCTTCTTCATGCCCAAGCGCCGGATCCAGCCTTTGACATGCACCTCCTCGCCCGGTTTGTAGGTTTTGCGATCGTCGAAGACGAACCAGCGAACGTCGTCTTTGACCTCCGGGCGCGTGGTGACGGCTCCCTGCCACGGCACCATCGACGACAAGAACGCGACGTCGTTTCCCTTTCGCACGATGACGGTGTCGTTCCCTCCCGGTTGCCGCGCGATGCCGTCGGCGCCGGTCTTCGCGGACGAGGCAGCGATCTGCACGTCGATGCCCGCCAGCGGCGCCCCCGTGGAGAGCTCGCTGACGAAGGTCACGAGCTCCTCGGTGTCTCGGAAGGTGCTCAATGCCATGCGTGTAACTTGCACCCAAGTTCGGAACGGAGTGCTGAATCGATCCTTCGGTGCCGGCGTGGTGGGCTCCACCAGCACGATGACGTGACCCACGCCACCTTTGAGGGCGGACGCGAGATCGAGGTTCGTTTCGACGAGTTCGTCCGGATTGTTGGCCGGCGTCACCGTGCGCTTGGACACGAGCTCGCCGGGCGGCGGGCCCGGCGAACGCTCACGGTAGGCCTTGGCGGTCCATGCCGTGTACTTGGACCAGTCCTGCGGCGTCACAGCGTAGAGGCTCACCGAAAGCGAGGGTTGGTTGACGCTGTAGACCGGCAGCTTCGTGCCCTCAGCCGCATCGAGGACGGTCATCTCCCGCTCGGAGCGGAACAACTCCGGCTCGCTGCGTTCGGTGGTGAACGATACGCTTTCCTCGCGACCGAGCGACTGACCGAATTCGTCGCGGAGCGTACCGCCAATGGCCACTTTGTATTTCGTTTTGCCGCGCGTGCGACCGCTGATGGAGATGCTCTGGTATTGCGCCACCACCTTCATCTGCGGAATGGGCGGGTCGACGCGCACGAGATTCTTGTCGAACGCGGCGAGATCGAGCTGATTCGAAAAGGTGATTTCGAACGGCATCCGCGGCCGGCATGTCTGACCCCACCCGCACTGGTGCCCGGTGATGCGAAGCGGGCCATGCGTCTCGAAGGTGAACGATTGAGCGGCCGTCGTCTTCTTCGGGCCCTCGCGCGAGGGCGTGCCTGCGCGCACGTGGACGGTCAAATGCACGCCGGGCGAGAGCGGCTCGTCGGGGCGAACGGCGAGCCAGCGCCCGGGCTGCGAGTCTTTGATGCGCGCGGCGAGCTCGCGCTCGGACTCCACTTCCTCGGCGGTCGCGAGGTGAAGCTTCACCGGCCGCGCGTTTCCGGTGACCTCGAGGCTCTTGAGCACGGCCGCCGGGTCCACCGCCTGGTCGAAGGCGAGGAAGAGAATCGGGTCGAACCGCACCGGCGTATGGGGCTCCGGATACGACGCCACCAGCTTCGGCGGAGGGGTCGAGAAGCGCCAACGCTCCGACGCCGCGGGGACCTCCACCTCGTAGTCCGTGGCCATCGGGAAGCGTTCCGCCGTTGGCTCGAAGAGCACCGTTTTCGTGCCCACCCAACGCCATTGGCCAGGCGGCTGCGGCGCGATGCGAACCGGCGGCGCTTGCCCCGCGAGGTCGCCGTGCGAAGTGACGGCCACCATGGGCTTCGAAAACGTGACCGAGAGCTGCCGCGCCAGATCGACGGCGCCGTCGGGTTGGTGCCGGAGCACGCGGGCGGGGCCCGATTCGGCCGCTGCAGGTTGCGATGCCGTCGAGGGCGGCGGGGGAAAAGCTTCGGACACGGTCTTGCCGGTGCGCGGGGCGGGCATGCTGCCCGCGCGCAGGGCGAAGTCCTTCTCGTCCCCGGGCACAGGTGCCAACTTGGGCAGGCGGTCGAGCACCTTGCGCGTGTCGTTCGCGGAGAGCGGCTGCGACGCGGCGGGCGGCGTGGGCGTGCGGTCCTCCACGGCCTCGGCGTTGCTCAGTCGAAAACCGACACCCGATTTGGAGACTTTCCACATGGGCGATCCCCCGTCCTTTTTGGCAATGGGCGAAACGGGAACCTTGGACTCACCGGGACAACCGAGCGCGCAAAGCGCAAGAAGAAGGATAAGCGTAATCCGAATGTACATGGACGAGTCCTCGTTTCGAGGAAACGTTGTACGCTAGGCGACCTTACAGCTCACCCGATTTATTCGAACTTGAGGCACTCGGGCTTGATGTGCCGGATGCCCTGCGCATCTTCGTAATAGGGCGGATTGCACGAGCGGCCGTCGTCGGCACGAACCACGCTCGACGCTTTGGCGGCACGTGGGCTGGGCGCGGTCTTGGCCGAAGGACGCGGCAACGGCGCGCTGGCCTCGGTGGAGGCGGAGGCGGAGGCGGAGGCCGACGCCGAAGACGCGACGACGACGCCCACGCTTGGCGCCTGCCTTGCGGCCGCGCTGGACGTCACCGTGATGGGATCGGCCGATGGCTGCGAACTCGCCTCCGGCCGGCCGGCGAAGGATCCCAGGCCCAACCCCACTGCAACGGCCCCGCTCACGATGGCCAGGCCCCAGGCCCATTTCAATCGGGACGCGGCCTTCGATTCGGGCGCGCCGTGCGAGCCATGGGACAGGGCGCCGAGTTCTTGCGAATACGACACGCCTTTGCGCCCCAAGTCGGTAATCGTATTCTGCTCGGTTATCTCCGACCGCGACGCGGGCGCGATGGCTGCGATGGGTACGTGCGCCGATACGGCGTGCGCCGACACGGCAGGTGCGGGCGCCGACGGAGCTTCCTTCGGCGCGCGCAGCGTGACAGGCCGCTCGACCATCGCCGATCGCTCGATGGCTGCGACGGCTTGCGCGCGCCACGCGATGGCGCCGGCGGCGATGCGCTGCATCCATTGGCTCACTTCGCGCGGCAGCGCGGGCACCATCACCGACTCGAGGGCGACGGCCATGTCGTGCGCCGATTCGAAGCGAAGCGACGGATCGCGCTGCAGACCGCGCAGGACGATGTCGTCGACCTGGGGTGGAACCTGCCGCGCAAGGAGACTCGGCTTGCGCACCACGCCGGAGAGCACCTGCGCGAGCGTCGCCGCGTCGTTGCTGCCGGCAAAGAGTGGATCGCCGGTGAGCATTTCCCAGAGGACGACCGATAGCGCGTACACGTCGGTGCGCGCCGAAATGGGATCGTTGAACACCTGCTCGGGCGACATGTAGCGCAGCTTGCCCTTGAGTTGTCCTTGCTGGGTCGTATCGACGCTGGTGCGCGCCTTGGCAATGCCGAAGTCCAGCACGCGGGCCATTCCGTCCACCCCGACGAGGATGTTCTGCGGCGACACGTCCCGATGGACGATGAACAGCGGGTGCAAGGCCTCGTCCGTGGCCGTGTGGGCCGCGTGCAGGCCGTAGAGCGCGTCGGCCGCAAGGCGCAAGGCAACGCCGACGGGAATGCGCTCACCCGATTCGCGGCAAGCGCGCTGGAGCTCGGCAAGCGATTGGCCGGGCACGTACTCCATGACGAGCAAGAGCTCGTCTCCCTCGGCCACCGTATCGAGGGTGGCCACGACATTGGGGTGACGAATGCGCGCGGCCAGGTGCGCTTCTTCGACGAAGCGCGAGGAAAATTGAGGAATTTTGGCGTAATGAGGATGAAGGCGCTTGATGGCCACCGTACGCACGAACCCCGCATCCCCGACAAGACGGCCAAAATACACGGTCGCCATGCCGCCGGACGCGATCTCGCCATACATCTCGTACCGCCCAATGCGGTGTTCGACGCGCGCTACATTTCGCGGGTCGGAAACGGCCATGCTTAGGTTCTTTAGCGCACTTGGGGGCCGCCGTCCCGTAGGGTACGCCCGTCGCGGAAAATGCTGAAAATGCTGATGTGACAACGACCGCCGAGGTAGCGACATGACGGATCGAAGCAAGGGCAGCACCATTACGGTATTACGCTCGAACACCATCGAGGTACCGGCCCTGCGCGTGGCCATCGTCGGCGAAGGGCCCGAGGTTTCCGTGCCCCTCGGCCTCGAGCCCGTGACCATCGGCTCATCCGATGAGTGCCAATTGGTGCTCAGCGATCGGCGCGTTTCGCGGCGACATTGTAGCATTGCCTTGGGCGACGACGGCATCGTCCTGCGCGATCTCGCGAGCAAAAACGGCACGTTCTTGGGCGAGATCGCGGTGCGGGAAGCGGTCCTCGTGCCGGAGGTGCTTTTCACGGTGGGAATGACGCAGCTGGCCGTGCGCGTTTCGGGCGCGCCCTCGGTGCTGGAGCTCCATCCCACGCCACAGTTCGGCGAGGCGCTGGGCGGCTCGCTGGTGATGCGCGCGCTGTTTGCGCGGCTCGCGGAGGCGGCCCAGAGCGACGAGACCATCTTGCTCTTGGGCGAGTCGGGCACGGGCAAGGAGCTTTTGGCGCAAGGGATCCATGATGCAAGCCCTCGACGCGACGGGCCCTTCGTGGTCATGGACGGCGGGTCGATTTCGCCCAACTTGATCGAGGCCGAGTTGTTCGGAAATGTGCGCGGAGCCTTCACCGGTGCGGTGGACGCGCGCGTGGGGCTGCTCCAGCACGCGGACGGCGGGACGCTGTTTCTCGACGAAATCGGCGAGCTGCCGCTCGATGTGCAGCCCAAGTTGCTGCGCGCCCTCGAGGCGCGGCAGTTCCGGGCGGTAGGCAGCAACAAATGGCAGCCCTTCAACGCGCGCATCGTGGCGGCGACCCACCGCGATCTGCGGGCGGCGGTGCGCGATGGATCGTTCCGCAGCGATCTCTATTACCGCATTGCGGTCATCGAGGCGCGGGTGCCTCCGCTTCGCGAACGCAAAGACGACCTCGAGCTCCTCGTGGACCGTTTCCTCGCATCGCAGACGCCGCCCCTCACCCGCCACGATTTGCCAAAGACGACCATGGCGATGCTGCGCTCCCACGCCTTCCCCGGCAACGTGCGCGAGCTTCGCAACGTGCTGACCCGTTTGGCCCTCTTTCCGCGCCTCGGCCTCGACGCCCTGGAACCGATTCGCACGCGGACTTCGTCCCCGGGTGCACAAGACAACGACGCCGAAGCCTGGTCCCAATTGTTCGATCTTCCCCTGCGCGAGGCGCGTGAACACTTGGTGGAGCGATTCGAATCGTCGTACTTGGAGGCCAAGCTCAAGGACCACGCGGGCAATGTCGGGCGAACGGCGCAATCTGCGGGCGTGTCGCGGCAGATGATTTATCGACTTCTCGAGCGATATGGTTTGCGACCGGGTGAGGTCTGATTCGTTATCCATCTAGTGGTCGAATTCAATGACGGGTTGTCGGGTACACCCGGTACACCTTTGGCCATTCGTCGAGGGATCATTCAAACACATTGGCGGCATGGCCCGTGCTTTTTCCATATTCCAATCGACGACGAAGCGACGTTGATTGGGAGGAAACACGATCATGTTCAAAACGATTTGCGCGCCGGTTGTCATGCTTGCCATCACGATGGCATCCGCAGGTTGCTCGGGCTCGGATGGGACAATCGACGACCCCGTGGAATCAACGGATCAAGACATTGCGACATCCGACGAGAGCTTCGAGTGGGCGGAAGGAGCCGATGCCGAGGATGCGCAGGAGACCGTCGAAGCGGAGGGGGTGTCCCCCGAATCCGGAGACGGAGATGTGCAGGCACAGAGCTGGGCGTCCACGACGCTCTGGGCCAAGTTCGGTGACGAGCATGCGACCATCAAAAAGACTTGGTACAAGCACGAAGGCGAAAAAGGCTACCACGGTACCTACAAAGGTGTTCTCTACGGCGCCTCCCACGGTGCGGTGCTGCAGGCGAAATTCGATGGTCGTGACCTCGGCGTTCGACGCGTCACGAGCGGGAGAGTCGGAAAATTCAATAGCCCCTACAAGGGGATCAACCGGTTGCTCTTCAGGGTGTGCCAAATCAGCGGCAGGGGGGTCCGCCACTGCGGTGCATGGTGGTGACTACATCTCGCCGCGAATGGCGAGGCCTCCGGGGAGGGGCACGAGCGAGACGGTCGTCTTCGGCGACGTGTTGATCCGCGGCCATTGCCAATAGGCAATACCCAGTGAAAGCACGCCGATGCCGGCGCTCGCGGCGGAGAGCCACCAGAGCGTCCGTATCGGATCCACGTCGTCGGGATTGCACCTTGGCTCGCAGCTCGACAAATCGCCGCGATCGAGGTGTCCCTTCACGAGCAGCACTCCGGAGGTGGCGAGTGCGGCAATGCCTACGATGCCGAAGGCGTAGGCGACAGGTCGGTTGCCCGATTCGGAGTGCGAAACCTCGCCCGGGGGTGCCGAGCTCCCGGGCGCCACTTCAACGGATGACGCGGAGGATGGCGCGATGGACGCGGCAATTTCTCGATCGCGTTCGCCCGGTTTGAGGGTGACCTTCACGGTGGCGGGCGGCGAACCTATGCGCTCGAAGCGAAACTCGTGCTCTCCAGGATCCGTGGGTACCGGCCCCGCGGGGATCTCGTTGCCGAGCAGGACACCGTCGACGAGGACGCGCGCGTACTCCACCTTGCGACCACGGTCGTCGACGACGCGGAATCGCACCGTCGGGATCGCGGACTCAATCTCCGATTGCCAGCGCTGGCAGTCGCGCGAGAAGCGCGCGGGGCACGTCTCCGTGCACGTGCGCAGCAGCTCCTGGGCGGCGGTAAGCTTGCCCTCGCGCCGTTCGCGTTGCGCTTGCTCGTAGGCGGCGACGCATCGCGCGGCCCGCGGATCGTCGGCGGCGTGAACCGGTCGTGACATCCCGCCGAACACGGCGACCAGAGACGCTGCCAATGCAACGCCGAGCAAATCCCCCCTTTGGCTTCGTGGATGTAACCTGGGCATATGGCGTGGGTGAGTATGCTAATTTCGCACGCGGGATGCGACAATCCGCTGCTCGAAGCGTTGCGATGTTGCTCGCGGGAAGCCTTCTTTTCGCGTGTTCGCTGGAGTACCTCTCGCGCGACTTCGGCAAGAACGGTGGTGGGGGCGACATCTCCGACGCCGGAGGGTCCGACCAAGGCCAGGGGGCGCCGGGCGGCTCGTATTGCGCCACGCTCTCGCACCAGGCCACATTTTGTGACGATTTCGAGAAGGGCCTCGATCCGAGCTGGCGCACCACCGCGGAAGGCGGTGGCTCCGTGCTGCCCGCGAAACGCGCCGCGGCCATCCGCGTTCCGAGCGGCGGCACCAACGCGTACGCGTACCTCGAGAAGGACTTCACGCAGAAGGCAGGCGGCGTATCCCTCGAGTTTGCGCTCACCGCCCCTTCGCTCGCAGGCCAGTCGAAGGCGTACGAGACGGTCCGCATCGAGCTACCGAACGGCGGCGGAACCAGCCAGATCTCGCTCACCCTGGAGGATGACAGCGACACGCCCGATCACCTCGCGGCCCGCGTGAAGGAGCATCATCGCTACGCGGACGGCGGCATCAAGGACAGCGGCTTCGGCGTCAAGGTGCCCTTTCCGATCGACAGCGTGGTGCGCGTGAGCCTGGAAATCACGTTCGGCACGCCCACACGCGTCGTCGTGGCCTTCGATGGCTCGACCAACGAAGGAAACCTCGCGGTGGTCATCTCGCCGGCGTCCAGCGCCAAGGTATTGCTCGGCATCGTGCAGCCCGAGCTGACGAACAACGGCTGGGACCTACTCGTCGACGACGTGGTCATCGATTTGCTCGCGCCTTAAATGCAGAAAGGCCACGCTGGCGACGATCTGTCGCCAACGCGGCCCTTCGTGCGGGCTTGGTTCCGGAAGAACCGGTGCGCTTACTTCTTGGCGCCGCCGGGTCCGCCGCCCTTGACCTTACCCTTCTTGTCGCCAGAGTGGCCGTGGAAGGTGCGGGTCGGGGCGAACTCGCCCAGCTTGTGGCCGACCATGTACTCGGTGACGAAGACCGGCACGAACTTGCGTCCATTGTGCACGGCGAACGTCAGGCCGACGGCGTCGGGGGTGATGGTGCTGCGGCGCGACCAGGTCTTGATGACCTTTTTGCTCTGCGTGGCACCGGCGGCGGCGATCTTCTCGGCGAGGTGACCGTCGACGAACGGACCCTTTTTGACTGAACGAGCCATCGTATGCTCCTAAATTAGCCCTTCTGGCCGCGGCGTTTGACGATCATGCCGTCGGTTCGTTTGTTGTTGCGGGTCTTCAGCCCCTTGGAGAGCTGACCCCACGGCGAGCACGGATGACGTCCACCCGAGGTACGACCCTCACCAC
The DNA here is from genome assembly GCA_037157805.1 of Sorangiineae bacterium MSr11367. NCBI lineage: Bacteria > Pseudomonadati > Myxococcota > Myxococcia > Myxococcales > Pendulisporaceae > Pendulispora > Pendulispora rubella. Next base: position 9,985,318 of record CP089983.1, read on the forward strand.
CGCCCATCGGGTGGTCGACCGGGTTCATCGTCACGCCGCGGTTGTGCGGGCGGCGACCCAGCCAGCGCGAACGTCCGGCCTTGCCGAGCGAGATGTTCGCGTGGTCGACGTTCGAAACCTGACCCACCGTCGCGTGGCAATCGAGGTGCACCATGCGAACCTCGCCCGACGGCAAACGGACCTGCGCGTAATCGCCGTCCTTGGCCATCAGCACCGCGCCCGAACCGGCGGAGCGCACGATCTGGGCGCCCTTGCCCTTCTTGAGCTCGACGTTGTGGATCGTCGTGCCGAGCGGGATGTAACGCAGCATCATCGCGTTGCCCGGCTTGATGTCCGCGTTGCGGCTCGAGATGACCTGGTCACCCACCTTGAGCCCCTCGGGGGCCAAAATGTAGCGCTTCTCGCCGTCCGCGTAGTTGACCAGCGCGATGCGCGCCGTGCGGTTCGGATCGTATTCGATGGACGCGACCTTGGCGGGAACGCCAATCTTGTTTCGCTTCCAGTCGATGATGCGGTAGCGCTGCTTGTGTCCACCGCCACGGAAGCGCGACGTGATGCGGCCGTGCGCATTGCGCCCGCCGGTCGACGTCTGGTGCTCGGTGAGGTGCTTCGGCGCTTCCGCGCCCTTGGTGAGCTCCTTGAAGTCGGAGCCGGAGTAGAAACGCCGCGCGGGGGAGGTCGGCTTATAGCTCTTGATGCCCATGGCTTATTCGCTCGAGTCGAAGAAATCGATGGTCTCGCCCTCTTTGAGGGTAACCATGGCCTTCTTCCAATTTTGCATCCTGGCGTGGCCGCGCCCCATGCGCCGCTCTTTACCGCGCACGAGCAGCGTGTTCACGCTGACGACGTTCACGTTGAAAAGCTTCTCCACCGCGTTGCGGATTTGGATTTTGTTGGCGTTGCGCGACACCTCGAAGATGACCTGATTCTGCGCGCGCAACAGGTTCGACTTTTCCGTCAGCACGATCGGCCGACGAATGACTTGTTCCGGATTCATTCGGCGCCTCCGTCCGAGTTGGATCCCGCGACGAGACGCTGCTCGAGTGCCTTGGCCGCATCCTTCGAGAGCACGAGGGTGTCGTGGCGAAGGAGGTCGTACACGTTGACGCCTTCCGGCGGGAGAAACTGATGATCTTTTGCGTTGCGAATCGAGAGCACGAGGTTCTCGTTCGTACGATGGTCAACGACCAGCGTCTTCTTCTCCGCCTTGAGCGTGTCGAGCGCGGAGAGCAGGCCCTTGGTCTTGATCTCGGGAAGGTCGAAGCGGTCGACCACGACGAGGCGGCCTTCCTTCACGAACTTCGACAGCGCGCTACGGAGCGCACCCACGCGGACTTTCTGCGGGGGGCGGTAGCTCCAGTCGCGCGGACGCGGCGGGTGGGCCTGACCGCCACCGACGTAAATCGGAGCGCGGATCGAACCGTGACGCGCACGCCCGGTACCCTTTTGTTTGTAAAGCTTCTTGGTGCTGCCGCTGACTGCGGAGCGTTCCTTCGCTGAGGCGGTGCCTTGGCGGCGAGAAGCGAGCTGCGCTTTGACCACCTCCCAAAAGAGGTGCTCCTTTATTTCTGCGCCGAACACTTCGTCCGCGAGGTCGAGCGAACCGACCTTTTCGCGCTTCATGTTGTAGACGTCGACGGTTGCCATTGGAAAACTCCTGAACTCTACGACTTGATTTCGACGTCCACCCCGGCGGACAAGTCCAGCTTCATCAGGGCGTCGAGCGTCTGCTGCGTCGGCTCGAGGATATCGAGCAGGCGTTTGTGCGTGCGGATTTCGAATTGTTCACGCGACTTCTTGTCGACGTGTGGTCCGCGGAGAACCGTGTAACGCGAGATGTGCGTGGGGAGCGGGATGGGGCCTGCGACGCGCGCGCCGGTCCGCTTTGCCGTCTCCACGATGTCACTCGCGGACTTATCGAGAAGCTGATGATCGAACGCCTTCAGGCGGATACGAATCTTGGTGGCACTGGCCATGGTCTAACCTTCTTCAGTCTGTTGCTTCTTCAGGCTCTAGGGAGTCGGAGGGCTATTCCCCTGTTGAACGTCTTGAGGTTCGCAAGCGACGTCCGACTCGCTCGCGCCAGTCTTCAGGCATTTGTAAACGTCGGATTTCCCGCAGCCTGTCGCGTGAAATTGTTTTTCCCCGACGCTGGTCAGTTTCACCAAGTTATCGGGACATCCAAAGTCGGTCGCTGCTCTCTGGTGTGCTGCCGTTTCGAAGGCGCTGGCGCCACATGCACTGAGCGTGAGAGCCAGAGTTCCGAAGACCGAGAGCGAGCGACCCACCTTTCCGTGAATTCCTTATTCGAGGATCTTGGTGACGATGCCGGCGCCGACCGTACGGCCGCCTTCGCGGATCGCGAAGCGCATCTGCTCTTCGAGACCAACGGCGGTGATCAAGGTGATGGTCATGGTGATGTTGTCACCCGGCATGACCATCTTGGTGCCTTCCGGCAGCTCGCACGTGCCCGTCACGTCCGTCGTCCGCATGTAGAACTGCGGGCGGTAGTTGGTGAAGAACGGCGTGTGGCGACCGCCCTCTTCCTTCTTCAGGACGTAGACCTCGCCCGTGAACTTCTTGTGCGGCGTCACCGAGCCCGGCTTGCAGAGGATCTGCCCGCGCTCGATGTCCGTGCGCTCGATGCCGCGCAGGAGGAGGCCGACGTTGTCGCCTGCCTGACCCTGGTCGAGCAGCTTGCGGAACATTTCGACGCCCGTGACCGTGACCTTGCGCGAGTCCGTGAAGCCGACGATCTCGACGTCCTCACCGACCTTGATCACACCACGCTCGATACGGCCCGTCGCGACGGTGCCGCGGCCCTTGATCGAGAACACGTCCTCGACCGCGAGCAGAAACGGCTTGTCGACGTCACGCTGCGGCTCCGGAATCGCGTCGTCGAGCGCCTTGACCAGGTTCCCAATCGACTCTTCCCACTTCGGCTCGCCGTTGAGCGCCGGGAACGACGCCACCTGGACGACCTTCGCGTTGTCGCCGTCGAACTTGTTCTTCGAGAGCAGTTCGCGAACTTCCATCTCGACCAGGTCGAGCATTTCCGCGTCGTCGACCGCGTCACACTTGTTGAGCGCGACGACGATGTGGTTCAAACCGACCTGGCGGGCCAAGAGAACGTGCTCGCGCGTCTGCGGCATGACCGAGTCGAGCGCGCTCACCACGAGGATGGCGCCGTCCATCTGCGCCGCACCCGTGATCATGTTCTTGATGTAGTCGGCGTGGCCGGGGCAGTCGACGTGGGCGTAGTGACGCTTCTCGCTCTCGTACTCGACGTGCGAGGCCGCGATGGTGACCGTCTTGGTCGCGTCGCGAACCGTGCCGCCCTTGGCGATGTCGGCGTAGCTGATGACCTTGGCCAGGCCCTTCTTGGACTGAACCTTCACGAGCGCTGCCGTCAAAGTCGTCTTCCCGTGGTCGATGTGACCAATGGTGCCGACGTTCACGTGGGGCTTGCTTCGGTTGAATTTCTCTTTCGCCATGACTTTCTCCGAGGGGGCTCAGTACTGCATATCCATGGGCTCCCGCGCCACTCAGTGGCTCGAGGTACCCTTAACCTTGGCCACGATCTCTTCCTGGATCGCGACCGGAACCGGTGCGTAATGCGAGAAGTGGAGCGACGAGGTCGCGCGGCCCTGCGTCATCGAACGCAGATCGGTCACGTAACCAAACATGGTCGCGAGCGGAACTTCCGCGTCGACCACCTGCGCGTTGCCGCGCTGGCTCATGCCGAGGATCTTGCCACGGCGCGAGTTCACGTCTCCGATGACGTCGCCCATGTACTGCTCGGGAACGACGACTTCGTTCTTCATGACAGGTTCGAGCAGGTGCAACCCTGCCCGCTTCGCGCCGTCCTGGAAGCAGAGCGACGCTGCGATTTCGAACGCCTGGGCGCTCGAGTCGACCTCGTGGTACGTGCCGTCGTACAGCCGGCACTTCATATCGACGAGCGGATAGCCGGCGAGAACGCCGCGGGCCATGGCCTCGCGCACGCCCTTCTCCACCGCAGGAATGAACTCCTTCGGGATGACGCCGCCCACGACATCGTTCTCGAAGACGAAGCCCGTTCCGCGCTCGCCCGGCTCGATCTCCATGAGCACATGGCCATACTGACCGCGGCCACCGGACTGCTTCGCGTACTTGTACTCGCAGGCGGTCTTCTTCGCGATCGCCTCGCGGTACGCAACCTCGGGCTTGCCGACGTTGGACTCGACTTTGAACTCGCGGCGGAGGCGGTCGACGATGATGTCGAGGTGCAGCTCGCCCATGCCGCTGATGATCGTCTGGCCGCTCTCCTCGTCCGTGTGCATACGGAAGGAGGGGTCCTCGGCCGCGAGCTTCTGCAGACCCACGCCGAGCTTCTCGACGTCGCTCTTGGTCTTCGGCTCGATGGCGATCGAGATGACCGGCTCGGGGAAGATCATCTTCTCCAAGAGGATCGGTTGCTTCTCGTCGCAGAGCGTGTCGCCGGTGCGCGTGTCCTTGAGACCCACCGCGGCGTAGATGTTTCCGGCGTCGGCTTCCGTCAGCTCTTCACGCTTGTTCGCGTGCATGCGGAGGATGCGACCGATGCGCTCGCGCTTTCCGCGCGTGGAGTTGAGCACCATGGTGCCCGAGTTGATCGTGCCCGAGTAGACACGGAAGAACGTCAGGTTCCCGTGCGGGTCGTTGATGATCTTGAAGGCGTAGCCCGCGAAGGGCGCCTTGTCGTCGGCCAGGCGGGTGTCTTCCTGCTCCGGCTTGTCCGGATTCACGCCCTTGACCGGCGGAATGTCGAGCGGCGACGGGAGGTAGTTCACCACCGCGTCGAGCAGGAGTTGCACGCCCTTGTTCTTGAACGCCGAACCGCAGAGGACCGGGAAGAACTTGAACGAGGTGCATCCCTTGCGGAGGGCGGCCACGATCTGGGCCTCCGGGATCCCATCGAGGTTGCCCTCGAGGAACTTCTCCATGATGCCTTCGTCGATGTCCGCACACGCTTCGATCATGTGCTCGCGCGCCGCCTTGCACTTCTCGACGAGGTTCTCGGGGATGTCCGTCCAGGTGTACTTCTGGCCCTTGGATTCCTCGTCGAAGATGGCAGCCTTCATCTTGATGAGGTCGACCACACCCTTGTGTTGATCTTCCTCGCCCACCGGCCACTGGATGGCCACCGGGGTGACGCCGAGACGCTCCTTGATGGAGTTCACGTTCATCTCGAAGTCCGCGCCGACCTTGTCCATCTTGTTGACGAACACGATGCGGGGAACGCGGAACTTGTCGGCCTGACGCCAGACCGTTTCGGTCTGCGGCTCGACGCCGTTGCCGCCGTCGAGAACCGCCACCGCGCCGTCGAGCACGCGGAGGCTGCGCTCGACTTCGATGGTGAAGTCGACGTGACCTGGCGTGTCGATGATGTTGATGCGGTGGCGAATGCCCGCGTGCGGGCCCTCGGCCGGTTGCCAGAAGCAGTTGGTCGCCGCCGAGGTGATGGTGATCCCGCGCTCTTGCTCCTGAACCATGTAGTCCATGGTCGCGGCGCCCTCGTGAACCTCGCCAATCTTGTAATTGACGCCGGTGTAATAAAGAACGCGCTCCGTCGTCGTCGTCTTGCCCGCATCGATGTGGGCCATGATTCCGATGTTGCGGGTTCTTTCGAGTGAGTATTCGCGGGCCACGGGACTTCTCCTGATTCGGGGGGCGAAAACCTGGGAGTTTACGCTGCGGGGACGACTTTTTCGTGCATTGAATGCACGAAACCCCCTCTGGCCATCCCTTCCGCATTTTGGAAGGGGCCGGTTAGTCGCGCAGGACTGACCGGTGAGTCCAGAGAGGGTGCCGGGGATCGATCAATTGTCGAGACCCGGTCCTTATGTCGGCTTCGTCATCTCCGCTTCGTATCTCCTTACGACTGCTTCTCCACTGAGGGCGCCTTCTTTAGCTCACCAAAGGCGACCATTCCAGCCGATTACCAGCGATAGTGAGCGAACGCACGGTTGGCCTCGGCCATTTTGTGTGTGTCGTCTTTCTTCTTGACGGCGTTTCCACGACCGTTCGCCGCATCGACGAACTCGGCCGCGAGGCGCTCGCGCATCGTCTTCTCGCCACGCTCGCGGGCGTAGTTGACCAGCCAGCGCATGGCCAGGGCAACGCGACGCTCGGGACGAACCTCGACCGGCACCTGGTAGGTGGCGCCACCGACGCGGCGGCTCTTCACTTCCAGCTTCGGCTTGACGTTGTCGAGGGCTTTACGGAAGACCTCGATCGGGTCCTCCTTGAAACGCTCGTTGACGATGCCGAAAGCGCCGTAGAGGATTCCCTCGGCCGTCGCCTTCTTACCGCCGTACATCAGCGTGTTGGTGAACTTGGAGACGAGCTTGTCCTTGTACTTCGGGTCCGGAATGATCCGGCGTTTCGGAACTTCACGACGACGGGGCATGGTTCTCCTCGATCAGCCTTTCGGACGCTTGACGCCGTACTTCGAGCGCTTGCGATTGCGATTAACTTTGTTCGTCGACGACGGGCCGATGGCGCCCGAGGCGTCGAGCGTGCCGCGGACGACGTGGTAACGCACGCCCGGCAGGTCCTTAACGCGGCCGCCACGGATGAGCACGACGGAGTGCTCTTGAAGGTTGTGGCCCTCGCCCGGAATGTACGAAGTGACTTCCATCCCGTTGGTGAGCCGCACGCGGCAAACCTTACGGAGCGCGGAGTTCGGCTTCTTCGGGGTGGTGGTGTAGACGCGCACGCAGACGCCGCGCTTTTGCGGACATGCTTTCAGCGCGGGCGACGCCGTCTTGAACCGGGCGGCTTCGCGGCCCTGGTTGATGAGCTGATTGATGGTCGGCACGTTATATCCTCGGAAATCCTCGTACGGTCAGCTGAGGCAGCGGGCAGACCATGGCCCGCATGGGAGCGCGCACTCTACTCGTGGCCCCGCCTCTGTCAAGCATGGATTGGCGCACCTCTTTCCAGGTGGGTTGGCGCCAGCCCCCATTATAAGGAGAGGCCACCGTGGCCCTGTTTCCCCCGCTCGATGCCTCCCCCGAGGAGGTCCGCGAAGCGTTGCGCCCGCTTCGGAACGATTTCTCGGTGGCGCTCCACACGGCAGGCAATGCCTTCGCCGTCGGCGCCATCATCCGGGTGGCGCATAGTTTCCTCGTCCGGGAGATCATCCTTATAGGAGGGGCGCCTTACTACGAGAAAGCCTCGATGGGTATGGAGAAGTACGAGACCATCGTCGCGGTTCCCGACGACGAGGCCTTCTTCGCCCATGTGGCGGGGCGCCCGGTGTGGGCCGTGGAGAAAGATCACGCGCGGCGAAGCTTGTACGACGTGCACGCGTTCCCGCGTGGGGTGGTGCTGGCCTTCGGCAGCGAGCGCGCCGGGCTCGCGCCGGAGTTCATCGCGCGTGCCGACGAGATCATCGCGATTCCCATGTATGGGGTGAACCACTCGTTTCCGCTCGCCATCGCCGCGGGCATCGTGATGAACGAGTGGGCGCGCCAGCACTACAGCACGCGCGCGTGACGTCGCACTGAGCGAAGAACTTTTCGGGGCGGTGCCCGTCGGATTGGGCATCGCCCATGAAACCTTCGGACTTTGCCCGCCGCGCGGGCGCGTTGATGTTGCTCGTGGCCACGGTGGTTGGTTGCCGAAGCGGCTGTAGTCGCGAGGCGGAAGCAGAGCCCAGCAAGTTGGTTCGCGCGCCCGGGGCGACCAAATTGGTCCCCTTCGGTTCGCGGGCCGAGTTCGACAAGTACCTCAAGGACGCGGCCGAGGCTCAAGAGCGCAAACAGCGCTTGGCACGTCGCGCCAGAGAGAGCGCGGGCAATGCGGCGATGGCGCCCGCGGCGTCGGCGGCTTCGGAGATGGCGGCCGACAAGGACGAGTCCATCACGAACAATCAGCATGCGGGCGTCGACGAAGGCGGAATCGTCAAGGTGCACGGGAACCATTTGGTCGTGCTCCGGCGGGGCCGCCTCTTTTCGTTGAAGGTCGGAGACGAGTCGCTCACCCCCGTTTCGGCCGCGGATTGCTATGGGCCGGGGGTCAGCCCCGCGGGCGCGTGGTACGACGAGATGCTCGTCTCGGGCGACACCATCGCGGTCATTGGATACAGCTACCAACGCGGCGGGACGGAGGTCGGGCTCTTCGACATCGACGGCAACGGACGCATTTCGTACCGCGCGACGTACCACCTTCGTTCCAACGACTATTACTCGTCGCGGAATTATGCGAGCCGTCTCATTGGGAACAAGCTCGTCTTCTATGCACCGCTCTACGTGCCATTGGCCGAACGGGATACGGCGAAGTGGCTTCCCGCCGTGCGGCGCTGGACGCCCGCCGCCACGCCGAACGACTTCGTGTCCATTCTCGAGCCCTCGCGCGTGTATCGCCCGATCGATCCCAGCGACCAGCTCGCGCTCCACACGGTGACCACGTGCGATCTTGCGAAAGGCGATTTCGCATGCACCGCGCGCGCGGTCATGGGGCCGCCGGGGCGCGTGTTTTACGTGTCGCAAGACTCCGTCTTCGTGTGGATGACGCCGTGGTCGCACGGTGAGGACGAGGGGGAGAAACGCGCGCGTTCGCGGTCGCTGCTCTATCGCCTGCCGCTTTCGGGCGAGGAGCCGTCGGTGCTGCGCGTGAGCGGTGGGCCCATCGATCAATTTTCCTTTTTGGAGGGCGGCGACGGAAAGCTCAACGTGCTCGTTCGCAGCGAGACCGCGGGCGAGGCCATGTGGCTTCCCGAGGCCACGGGCGGCGAGCTTGCGCTCTTGCGGGTGCCTTTGACGTCGTTCAATCGCGCCGCAGAGGAAGCTCCCTCTACGGCGTATACGCGATTGCCCAAGGCGGAAGGGTACGTGATGCAAAATCGCTTCGTCGGCGATTACCTACTTTACGGCACGGGCGCGAGTTGGGGATATGGCTCGCCCAAAACCGAGAGCAAGCTCGTGGCCTACCGTTACGGGTCGAATGCTCCGGCGCGCGAGCTCTCCTTGGGCCATGGCGTGGATCGCATCGAGGCGATGGGCAGCGATGCGGTGGTCGTGGGCGGCGACGGCAAGGATTTGCACTTCTCGAGCGTGGCGCTCGGGGCGACGCCGGCGCTGGGCGGGAAGTACATACGCACCGGTGCCGCGCAGGGTGAGCTTCGCAGCCATGGCTTCTTCTACAAGCCGGACGGCGAACAGCGCGGGGTCTTCGGCTTGCCCATTCGAGGCGGCGATCAGCCGGGGTATGCGCATCTGAAGCACGATTCGGCGTCGATTCTCTTCGTGCGCAACGAGCGCCTCGCATTCCGCGACATCGGGCAGCTCGAATCGGGATCGGCGGGCTCGGGTCGCGACGATGGGTGCAAAGCTTCGTGCGTCGATTGGTATGGGAATGCGCGCCCCATCTTTTTGCGCGGGAGGGTGTTCGCCCTGCTCGGATACGAGATCGTCGAGGGGCGCCAGGACGAGGGCCGCATTCGCGAAGTGCGCCGCACGAACTTCGCGCCAGCGGGGGTGCGTTGAGGCGCAGCGTTTCCGCCATCGCGGCGCTGCTCGCGCTGGCCGCGCTGGCCGCGTTTCCTGCGCACGCCGCGGAGGACACGGTCCGCTTCGACGAGGTCGTGGCGCGCATGCGCGACACCATCGACCGCACGGATCACGCGGCATGGCGACCCGCCTTCGAGGCCATGTGCCAACGGCATGGCCTGGACCCGAACTCCGCGGAGCTGTTTCGCGATTTCGTGCGATTGCAATCGGTGTTCGAAGCCACGCGCGATGGCGGAATGTGGCGCGTGCGCTGGGCCGTGACCAACCGCGAGCCGACGTCGAAGGCCATTTGGCAATCGTGGCAAAAAGAGACGCCGCCATTGCAGGGCGCCCCCAGCGTGACCGCGGAGTGCGATGAGATATCCGCCCTCACGGCATTCCTCGCCACGAAGCTCGAGGTCCGCGGCGTTGGTCTTTTTTGGCCAACCTGGAACCACACCATTGCCGCCTGGGAGCCTCGCCCCCTTCTCGCGAGTGCGAAAGATCCAGCGCGACGCAAAAAGCCACGCATTCTGTTGCCCACGACACAAGTCTTCCAAGGCTGCGATGACGCGCTCGATCACACGACGTTCGACCCATCGCACCAGGGCGCTGTGTTCGAGTACACGCTGCTGGACGTGCGGCCGGGGACGCGGATGGCGTCATCCCTCGCGACCTTTCTCGTGGAGCAGCTCGAGGCCTACAATGGCGCCTCATTGGATTTGCTGGCTCTGTTGAGACTCCACCGAGGGAAACTCTTGCGGTCCAGCGTCGGGGATTGTGCCGACCAACGCAGCCGGCTCGCCGCGTCCATTTCCATCACTGCGGCCAATGAACGTGCACTTACACGCTATTTTGCAATGGAGCTCGCGCGCAGCGCGGGAAATGCCCGCGAGATGCTCGCGGAGCTGGCACGATAGTCGTTAGCGCGAGCGCGCCGCGTCATTGTTGTGCATAGCCCACATGCCGGTGCAATGGGCGACATGATTCATTGGGATTGTCGTTGTCAGCTCATAAAAAAGTAGCGGCGCCATCACCAAGATGGTAACCGTGCCCGGTCCGGATGAGTGGGTTTGCAGCGGCGTGATGCCCCAACGCCAACCACTGCGAATGCCCTTGCGGAAGTTGCACTGAAAGCCGAAGCCGTCCCCGAAAGCGGTATTTGGACGGCCGCGGTGCATTCCGTTTTTCTAGGGTTTTCCACGCGCTCTCCGGTCACGCCGGCGAGCTTTGTCCACGGAGTGGCACATGAGACATCGGTCTTCGATTTCGACCTTCGTCTATTTATCCATCGCGTGCAGCTCGGCGCTCACCGCCGCGGGCTGCCAAGCATCGGCATCCGAGTCCGACGCGGAGGAAACCGTCGCCATCAGCGAAGAACAGGCCCTTAGCGCGGGCTATCTGCGCACGCCATTTGGGCTGGTGCATCCCGATTGCGTGCATGAAGTCGATGAAAATGCACCAGCGCGAAATGCGCAGGAAACGTGCGCACACCCGCGCGTTGCGAGCGCCGACGCATCATTCGCCGCCGGCGGGCAGGTGCCCGCGACGAATGGCTGGGTGGAAGCCTCGTGGGCCACGCTTTCCAGCGGGGCCACGTACATGCATGGCCGGTTTACCGTGCCCGCGGCGCCGCGGACGGCGGGCAACCAGCTTCTCTATTTCTTCCCCAGCCTCGAGCCCTCCGGCGGCACGGCCATCATTCAGCCCGTGCTGCAATGGGGTGTAGGCGCCGCCGGTGGCGGAAGATACTGGGCCATTGCATCGTGGTACGTCGACAACGCGGGACATGCCGAACATAGCGCGCTCCGGCGGGTTTCCTCCGGCGACGTGATCGACGGGCTGATGGAAGGCTCGAACTGCTCGTCCTCGGGCGCGTGCACCTGGAAGATCACCAGCACGGACGTCAACACCGGCGTTTCCACGGTGCTGAATCACGCCAACGACGGCAAAGTGTATACCCAAGCCCAGGGCGCGGTGCTCGAGGCCTATAGCGTGAGCCAATGCGCGCACTATCCCACGGACGGGGACATCACGTTCTCGCAATTGGTCGTCCGCCGGGGAAGCACCACGCTGTCGCCGGCGTATGGTCCGAAGCGCTGGAGCGTTTCGCCGACCTGCGGCTTCTCCGTCGATGCGAATTCGACAACGGCGCACACGCTTTACTATTCGAATTAGTGATGAATCGATTCTTCGATCATTCGCACGTGATCAACCTATTTCCTATTGCGTAAAGGCGGAGGTTCCACCTATGAAGAAGCTCATTGCAATCGCAGCAGTGCCGGCATTGTTTCTGGTGGCGTGCAGCAGCGCGGACCAAACCGCGACGAACGAGGCCGACTCCCCCGCCGCACCGCAAGTGGATGAGGGCAACGGCACGCTCGATCACCCGGACTTCCTGCGCAAGGTCGCCGACCCGACGAATTACAAGGTGACCCGCGAGCCGGCCGAGCACCGCGGCTCGAGTGTCCTGAGCACCTGCGGCTCGACGGACGACTCCGTATACGTCAACGACTACACGGGCAACCTGGGCGTCTCGACGGCGTACGTCAACGCGCACAAGAACCCCGTCGGCGCCATGGAGAGCAGCGCCAGCGACGCCTCGAGCGCGAAATACTGCTCCGGCACCCTGATTGCGAACGATCTGTTCCTCACCGCCAGCCACTGCATCGACAGCAGCACGGTGGCGAACGACTACATCGCATTCAACTACGAGCGCGCCAAGGGCTCCACGACGGTCTTGACGCAGACCCACGTCAAGATCACCGCCATCGTCGAAGATGGTCTGGGCGGTCTCGACTACGCCATCGTCCGCCTGCAAGGCTCCCCGGGCACCACCTTCGGCACGACGCCCGCCAACGCCACCGAGGTCGCCGCAGGCGGCACCCTGGCGATCATCCAGCACCCGGCCCGCCTGCCCAAGAAGATCGAAGCGGGCACCAAGACCGGCAACAGCGGCGACTACCACACCTACGGCAACATCGACACGCAGGGCGGCAGCTCCGGCTCCGGCATCCTCAACGCATCGGGCCAAGTCGTTGGCGTTCACACCAACGGCGGCTGCACCTCGAGCGGCGGCACCAACAGCGGCGTGCGCATGTCGCGCATCGCCGCCGCGTCGAACATCCTGTAACCGAGTTCCCGCTTCCAAGAGCGGCAACGGAAGGCCGGCACGCCGCAGCGTGTGCCGGCCTTTCCTCTATCGTTCGACGAGTCGAGCCGCGCAAAAATGCAACGCCCCCCCCACAACACCTCACCTGACACTACCTCTCGGGTAGAATCCCCGCGATGCGACAGACCCGATAGCGGAGCGCGGCCCTTGACGCATTCTACGCCAGAACGCCATCATACGCGCTCTCGCGAGCTTCCTCATGCCGCCACATTCCCAGGTTTCAAGTTCCGCGCGTGCTCTGACTCGCATTGGGAAGGTGGTCCTGCAGAAATACAAGATCACTCGACTGCTCGGCGTCGGCGGGATGGCCGCAGTATATGCCGCAACACACCGCAATGGCCATCGCGTCGCCATCAAGTACTTGCACGAGCATTTGTCAGACGATGCTGACATCCGGAGGCTCTTCAGCCGCGAAGCATACGTAGCAAACGAAGTCGATCACCCCGGTGTCGTGCCTGTACTCGATGACGCCGAGGATGAACATGGATGCATACTCCTGATCATGCCGCTCCTCGATGGGGAGACGCTGCGCGCCCGATGGGAGCGCACCGGCAAACGACTGTCGGTGGCGGAAGTCGGCGTGCTGATGTGGGATGTTCTTGATGTTCTCGCGGCCGCGCACAGCAAAGGGATTGTGCATCGAGACATCAAGCCGGAGAACCTCTTCGTCGACTCGAACGGCCATATCCGTGTGCTCGATTTTGGAATTGCGCGTCATATTGATACCGAGGCCAATGCAACCGTTACAGGTCGCATGATAGGGACGCCGGCTTTTATGCCCCCTGAACAGGCGCTCGGAAAACGAGAGGAGATCGGACCGGCTAGCGATTGCTGGGCTGCCGGTGCCACTATCTTTACACTATTGTCCGGTGAGCTCGTTCACGTGGCGAACAGCGCAGAAGCGCTGCTCGCGTCAGCAGCCACGCAACGCGCACGCTCACTTGCTAGCGTCAGCACGACCATCCCTGCTTCGATCGTACGATTTGTCGACAAGTCTCTCGCTTTCGAGATCTCTGACCGTTGGCGCACGGGCTACGAGATGCGAGAAGCATTGCTAAATGCTTTCGAAGAGACACTTGGCGAAACTCTCGCCACCGTCGCTCCTAAGCTGCGCGCGCAGATAACCGCTGAATTTTCGCTGTATCACGACGACTCTGCCACTCAACGCGGGAGTACGAAGCACGACGATGGTGCCCAAGGGCCATTGTCCCCGCCAGCAACTCCTCAACATCTGAAACCCGCGCCTTCAGCAGAATACGGCGCTCATACGCCCGAGGGCATCGTCGGCGACCCTCCCCAAACAGCCGCCGGTTTCGGTCGCCCTTCTACCCGTGTGTGGAATAGTTTAGTCGGCATCATCATTACACTGGGTCTTGCCGTATCCGGTTTCTTGGCACTGCACGCGGCAGCCGGGAGTTCCGCCCGTACGACAACGAAGAACGAACCCCTCGCGCCGACTGAATCCCCCACTTCAGGGGCGAATTCGGCGGCTCTTAGAGAACTCTCCGCGGGTGTTCAGAGTTGGCGCGATGCCTCGATGTGGGGCGCCGAACGAACCATTGCCCATGCACTCGAGCTTGACCCTAATTTGGCTTCGGCTCACTTGTATCTCGCGATGCTGTCGACGTGGACGGCCGAAGAGACGCGCGCCCACCACCATTCCGCCTCGTTAAATCGTAATCTCCTGAGTCCCCGCGACCGAATCCTACTCGAAGCCTACACTCCAGCGATGGCAGTGCCGCCCAACCTGGCCGCTAGCGTAGAGCACCTACTTGCCGCTAAGGAATCTTACCCATCTGACTGGCTCGTACTGTATTCATTAGCGGACATGCTCATCAGGACGAGTAAGCTCTCCCAAGCAATCGAGGTGCTCGATGAGCTGATGCGAGTTGACCCTTCTCTTGCGCTCGCATGGGAGGCAAAGGCCATCGCATTAGGGCTGCTCGAGGATATCGAGGGCACACGTGATTCGCTCAGCATGTGCATCCAACTATCGCCATATGCATCTTCATGCCTGGAAACTCTCGCCAAGCTAGACATGAATGAAGGCCGTTGTCCGGAGGCTGAACAAGGATTTCGCACGCTCATGGCGATGCCAAATCCAGCCAACTATTGGCCTACGTTTCTTGCCGCAACAATCTATGCCCGCGGCGGCTCACTGGAAAGCGTACTCCGTACTCTAGAGCAGGGTTGGCAGCTTAGTTCAGGACCGAAACGTGAAGTCGCGCGACTACAAGATGAGGCCTTGATCCATGTACTCGCAGGCGAGTTTCTTGACGCCAAGCGCACCGTCAAGGAGTGGAGGAATGCCCTCTCGGGGACCAGATATGAAACTCCGCGAACAAGGGCTGTAAAGCTAGACTTGTATATCTCACTCGAGCTCGGTGAGTACGAACTGGCCGCTCGACTTGCGTCAGAGCAACTGCACGAACGCCAGTCACTGGTTTCCACCGCAATCAACGATTCAGCAATGATGGCGCTTCGTATTCAGTATCTCGCGGGACGACTCCCACGTGATCTCCTCGAAAAACGTCGCGCAACTTGGCTCGAACAGCAGGCGACGCGACCAAACCTGGTCGGTTCTACCAACCTTCGCTGGATTGCGGCATACGCGAGCTCGGCCTTGACGCCCGAAGACGCAGCAGAGGCGCTTCGCGTCTTACCGAGTTACCTGCCGCTCCCCGACAAACTCGATCGCGATGTCGAAGCAGACGCCGCGATAGGACGCGTGTACTTGCTGAATAACGATGCAAAAACTGCCGTGACCTATCTCCAACGCGGCGCAAACTCGTGTAGGGCAACCCGGCTTCCGTTCGAGCACACCTGGGCGCATATGAATCTCGGCATAGCCTACGAACGGCTCGGCGACTTACCGCATGCATGCGAAGCGTACACTACTGTACTCAGGCGATGGGGAAAGGAATCCCGGAGCGTGACAGCTAACGAGGCACGCAAACGGTTCCAGAACTTACGCTGCGCCTCCCCGGCGCACTAATCTTTCCGAATGCGCCGGAGACGAAGAGTCTCACATGATGTTCACGCGAATGAGCATGTTCTTCGAGTATGAAATGGGCAACCCTGCTGCAATCGCCGCACTGGGTCGCGAGCATCAGGAGCATCGGACCGCATGGCGGCCCGGAAGCTATTTCAATCATGAAATCATTCCACAATCGGCCCTCTACTTTGCGGGCATAACGACGCGCGAAGAATATCACCATCAACGGGATACTTGGTTGAAGGTCGAAGCGTCACGAGAACCGCTTGTTTTCAAATCGAAGCAATGGGACACCGCCTATGCGCGTCCGATTCGCGACCAACAAGATGCTCGCGAGGCGCTCGCGGTGTTGCCCGAATACCTGCCATTGACCAGCAGCGCTGCGCGAGCTCTCGAAACGGACGAAGCCATTGGCCGGGCATATCTTCTCGTCGGAGATCTCGAGAATGCGGAGCGGTACCTACGACGTGCGACGAGGTCTTGCGCCGCGCTCGACAATCCCTTCGAACATACCTGGGCATTGTTGAACTATGGAAAGCTGCTCGAACAGAAAGGCGACGTAGGCGGAGCCTGCAATCTGTATCGGCAGGTCGTGCAGCGCTGGTCGGAAGGAACCACGAGCCAGGCTGCGCACGCTCGAATGACGTCGCTGAAGTGCCAGGTTTCACCGGCGAAAGGTCCCGACGCGTCAAAGCACTGACGCGAACATCGCAACGCCAAGCAAAGGGGGACCTACCCCGGCCTTTCCTCTATCGTTCGGCCGGGGGCGGGTGTATCACGGATTCCGCCATGATCCGCCCGATTCACCCTGGTTCGCCGTCCTTTCGTCGTCGCTTGCTGTCGCTCGTGCCGCTCGTGCCGCTCGTGCCCATCGTTGCGGTGGCCGCGGCGTGTGGCGGTGAGACCCCCGCTGCGGAGGCACCGCATCGGAATCAACCGCTTACGAATGCGCTGAAGGACGCCACCAAGCCGGCGACCACGGAAGCGGATGCGGGAGCGGCGTCGCATGCGTACTCGGGCCACGGTGCGTCGAGTGTGCCGAAAGAGGTCATTGCCAAGTTCGCGGCGCCTCCCCTTCCCGAGGACCTGTCGCGCACCTTCCAGTCGATGCTCGACGTGCGAGCACCTTCGGGTGGGCGGCTGAGCCCGAATGGCAAGACCTTGTACATGACCTGGAACGTCACCGGGACGAGTCAGGTTTGGCGGGTGGACGGGGCGCAGCACTTTCCCGTTCAAATGACGGGCGGCGAAGATCAGACGACCTTGGCCGATGTCGCGCCCGATGGCAGCTTTCTCGTGCTCCAACGCGATCGCAAAGGCGAGGAGAACCCGGGGATCTACCTTCAGGATCCCAAGGGCGGAAAGCTCACCGTGGTGGCCCACAAGCCGGGCGTGCAGTCGACGTTCCAGTTCCTGAGCGACGACGGAAAGTACATTTACTATCGCTCGAATGACGTCAAACCGAGCTCGTACGTCCTTTATCGTTACGACCGCGCCAAGAACGCGCGCGAGGTCGTCTTCGATCAAGAAGGCATTTGGGGCATTGCCGACCATCGGCCGGCCGCTCCCAATTCGCCGGAGTTGAAGCTCCTCCTCCAAAAGGAAGTGGGGGGCGACATGAACGAGTATTACGAGTGGGACACGTCGAAAAAGACGCTCACGCCACTCTTCGGTCAGGGCGAGAAAGAGGATTATGAGGCGACGTACGGCGCCAAAGATGGCGAAATCCTGGTGCAGACGTCCCACCTGAGCGAATTCAAGCGACTTTATCGTTGGGACCTTGCGCAGAAGAAGTTCACGCCCATCGTGGCGGAGATTCCGCACGAGATCTCCAACTTCGAAGTGGACCACGCGAAGACGCGAATCGCCTACACGATCAACGATCAGGGCTATACACGCCTCAAGATCATCGATGCCCGCACGTACAAGGACATCACGCCGCCAGCCATCGCGAAGCTCACGGGCGACCACGTCAGCTTCGGAACCGTGTCACGCGACGGCCGGTATCTGTCGGTCAGTGTGGATAACGGAAAAGGACCACGGACGAGCTACATTTACGATTGGAAGGCGGGCTCGCTCACCGCATGGCACACTCCGAGCTCGCCGGAGGTCGACGGTGCGACGTTCGCGCCCGCCAAGCTGGAAAGCTTTCCCGCGCGCGATGGAACGGCCATTCCAATGTTCGTCCGGAGGCCGGAACCGTCACGTTGCGCGGCGCGTCCGTGCCCCGTGCTCGTCATGTTCCACGGCGGCCCGGAGGGCCAAGCTGTCCCGGGCTTCTCGCCGGTGCTGCAGGCCTTCGTCGATGCGGGGTTCATCCTGGTGGAGCCGAACGTCCGAGGAAGCAGCGGCTATGGGAAAACGTGGCTTCATGCCGACGACGGGCCCAAGCGCCTCAACATCATCACCGACATCGAAGACGTATCGAAGTTCATCCGCGCCAATTGGGGGGAGGGAGGCAAAGCTCCCAAGATTGGAGTCTGGGGCGGCAGCTACGGTGGTTATTCGACCTTGGTTGCCATGACGATGTTCGCCGGGGCGTACGATGCAGGCTCGTCCAACGTGGGCATTAGCAATCTGATGACCTTTTTGCAGAACACGGCGCCCTATCGGCGCATTCTGCGCATCAGCGAATATGGCGACCCCGAGCGCGACAAGGATGCGTTGATCAAGCTTTCGCCCAGCACGCACATCGACAAGCTGTCGGCACCGCTGCAGATCATCCAGGGTGCCAGCGATCCTCGGGTGCCCGTCGGGGAGTCGCTGCAGATGTACGATCTTCTGCAGAAGAAGAATGTGCCCTCGCAGCTGATCATCTTTGCCGACGAAGGGCACGGCGCGCAGAAACGCGACAACCGCGTGCTGCAGTTCGGGCACATTTTGCGATTCTTCAAAGAGAACCTGTTGGGCAACGCCAAATGAGCAAAGTGCCTCCCTTCATCGTGCACGAGGACGACGTTCCCGAGGTCGAAGGGCGCTATCGGGCGCCTTTCGACGGGGAGGCGCTCTCTTGGGATCGCGATCTTGGGCGGGCTGCGGGGACGGTGAACCTCGGAATGAGCAAAACCCGGCTTCCGCCGGGGCGGCGTACGAGCTTTACGCATGCGCATTCCGAGGAAGAGGAGCTCGTCTACGTTGTCGCCGGGGAGTGTGCCGTGCGGCTCGTGGAGCCTGGGCAGGCTCCGCGGGAGTACGCCTTGCGGGCGGGGCATACGGTGGCGTTCCCGGCGGGAACGGGGATTGCGCATACCTTCGTCAATCGAGGTAGTGAGGATTGCACCCTGCTCACCATTGGCGAGCGGAAGGATGCGACCGATCGCGTCTTTTATCCGGAAGAGCAGGATGCAGCCTACGAGGCGCATATGGTCACGGACCGGCCGGGGCGGCACTGGAAACGGGTATAATCGGAACATGCCGCACCGAGAGCATTATCTATTCGTGTGCATCAATCGGCGGGATGATGCCAATCCGCGCGGCTCGTGCGCGCAAAAAGGCTCGGAGATCATCGCCGCCAAGCTGAAAGGCGCGCTGAAAGCGAAGGGCGTAGCGCGCACGGTGCGCGCTTGCACGGCGAGTTGCCTCGATATGTGCGAATCAGGGGTCAGCATCGTGCAGGAGCCCGAGCATGTCGTCTATGGCCACGTCACGGTGGACGACGTGGACGAGATTGTCGACGCGGCGATGCTTGGCCAGGTGGTGGAGCGGCTCGTCGTCGCCCGGGGCGGATCGACGCCATGAGTACCGCCGAGAAGCTGTGCGCGCGACTCGGCGTTCGCGTTCCCATTTTTCAAGCGCCGATCGGGCGCATTGCCTCGCCGGAGTTGGCTGCGGCCGTCGCGCAGGCCGGCGGAGTGGGGCATCTGGCATGCACCTGGGACAAGCCGGACGATCTTCGCCGTCGCATTCGCGAGGTGCGCGCGCACACGAGCGCGTTCGGCGTCAATTTCGTGCTCGAGTTTCCCATCGAGGAGAACCTGGCGATTGCGCTCGAAGAAGGCGTGCGCATCGTTTCCTTCTTCTGGGGCGTCTCGGAAAAGCATATTGCGCGCGTGCACGCGGCGGGCGCCTTGGCCATTCAGGTCATTGGCTCGGTCCAAGAAGCCATTGACGCGGTCAAAGTTAGCCCGGATGCCATCGTCGCCCAAGGGTACGAAGCAGGAGGCCACGTTCGCGGCACCGCGTCGACGATGGTCCTCGTTCCACGCGTGGTCGACGTCGCAGGCGATATCCCCGTCATCGCGGCGGGTGGCATCGCCGATCGCCGCGGCGTGGCCGCCGCCCTTGCACTCGGCGCAGCGGGTGTATGGGTCGGCACCCGCTTTCTCGCATCCCGCGAGGCCGACATCCATTCCATCTATCAGGAGCGCATCCTCGCGTCGTCCGAGGAAGACACGGTGCACTCGGAACTCTTCGACCTGGGGTGGCCAAACGCCGCACTTCGCACATTGCGAAATAGCACGGTGCGCGCATGGGAAGCCGCCGGACGCCCCTCCGCACCGAACCGCCCCGGCGAAGGCGAAATCGTGGGCCAACGCGCCAACGGGGCCAACATGCTTCGTTACGATTTCGGCTCCCCGACACGCGCTGCCCAGGGGAATACGGAGGCCATGGCGCACTATGCCGGCCAAGGTGTGGGCCTCGTGCACTCCGTCGAACCGGCCGCGCACATCGTTCAGGAACTCGCGTCAGGACTTGGCTAGCCCAGGGGCGTTTTTCAAGCAACGTTAGAGAGACGAGGCCGACATTCAAGTCGAATGACTGCCCTTGTCCCCATCCATCGAGCCGACCGCGAACCTCTGCTCGATGTGCTACGTGCGCTGGCACTCTGCGTCGTGTTGGCAGACAACGTCATGACGACGTTCAGCGGTTCCTCGTTTCTGCCGAGAACCTCATCGGACTACATCCACAACGAAGGCCTCTCGGGAATGCTGTTTCGCCTTCTCGTAGGCCTTCGGTCGATGACCGTCATGAGCTTCCTCTTCGGCGTCGGATTCTCCATCCAACTCACGCGCGCCAAGGAGCGTGAGGTCACGGCGATGTATCTGCGACGGCTCGCGATCATGTTCGCCTTCGGCGTTTGCCATGTCTTGCTCGTGTGGTGGGGAGACATTCTCTGGATCTACGCGCTTACGGGGTTGGTGCTACTTCCATGCCGTAGGGCCGGCACGCGCACGCTCATCGGCGTCGGTTTGGCGCTTGCCATCTTGCCGCGTGTCATCGTTTCAATTCCTGCTATCGAGACCGCGCTCGTGCCCGACAAAGCGATCATGCAACAGACGAGGGAGAGCATGCTCGCGGCCATCCACGGAAGCGACCACGCGCAGATGTTCGCAGCGCACCTGCGCACGTTGTTCTATATCCACGTGCGCGCGCTGCCTTGGTTTCTTCCTTGGCTTGCGGGACGGTACGTTCTGGGATTCGCCGCCGGCAGACAGCGGATCTTCCAGAAGAATGGGGCAAATCATCTGCAGCTCTTTCGCAAGCTTACCGTGGCCGGATTCCTGATCGCGCTCATCGGAGCGGCGATCCGCATCGCGGTCGTGGGTCGGGAGCTGGGGCCGACGCGCAAGGTGGTCGTGCGATTGGTCGACGACACCTCGGTCGTGGCCTCCGTCGCGCTGGGCATTTCACTGGTCGTCTTACTGATGCAGAATTCACGGTGGCGGCGCTGGTTGTCGGTACTCATTCCGATCGGCCAAACGCCGCTCACGACGTATCTTTCGCAATCGATCATGGCTACATTCTTGTTTTATGGCTGGGGCCTTGGCCTTGCACACCACGTGCAGGGACCGAAGGCAGGACTCATTGGCCTTGCGGTGTTCGCCGTGCAGGTCACGATGGCCACGCTCTGGCTCCGTCGCTACGAGCTCGGGCCGATGGAGTGGGTATGGCGCACACTCGCCTACGGAAAGCGGCAGCCAATGCGCCGTCGGTCGTCCGAAGTAGTGCTAGTGTAGCCCGCATCCGTCATGCGTTGGTGCACCGTTGACGAGCTTGCGAGCAAGCTCTCTTTCCCTCAGGGATACAGTCTCGACCTCTTGTCCAAGTCCGATGTGCCGTTCGTCACGCGTGCGTTGGAGCAGTGGTACCCAGATGTCGTTATCGGTTCGGAAAGCCACCATTTGACGGAGGATTTCTACTATCGCAACGTACAACTCGCCCGGGCGGATGAGGAGCGTGACACGCTTGGACTGGTCTTGCGCTTCGAGGGCACCATCGTCGGGTTGATGATGCTCACCAAGGATGCGCAAAGCCAAAGTGTGACATCGCGCATGGGAGCGCTCGCACCGGAACATCGACGGGGGGCCGTTGGGTTTCTCGGCGTTTTGCTTCTCGACGCTGCGGCGCGCGCCATGGGCGCCGGCGTCGCGTATTCGTTCGTCACGATGAAGACGAGGCACCAGCAAGTCATTGCCGAACGATACGGCTTTCAAATCGTCGGCATCATGCCTGCGTGGGACGTCGACATGATCGAGCCGAACCGCCCCAAGCGCGTCTTCGAAGCCATCTACGCCAAGGTCTACGCCCCGAGAAGCGAATGGCATCTCCCCCCACCGGAAGCCATGACCAAGCGAACCCGCGAGCTCTGGAACTTCCTTTTCCCGCAACCCGACTAGCGCAGCCGTGTAGACGTTGCTGGGCAGAGGGCGTCGTGCCTCATTCGCGATTCGCGAATCGCGAATCGCGATTCGCGATTCGCGATTCGCGATTCGCGAATGCCGCGACGCCCCCCCAAGGAGGGCCGCTGCTCGACCAAGACCTAAGGCTGCAACTCGACGTCGTCCGCCATGACGTACGCAATGCGGTGGCCGAATTGGATCTGGAAATACCGCGTACGGCCACGCACCACGACGTGCTCCGAGGGGTCGAAGGTGCCGGCCCACAGGTACTCCGTCGAGGGAAAGTGCCCAACCGAGTAGCGCTGGCCGGCACGTAGCTCGTATTGCAGCGGCACGATGGCCTGCACGGGTACGTGCGAAGGATACGCCTCCGCCTCGGGATACGGGCGCCCGTAAACGGGAATCGATGCCCTTCCCGGTTTGGGCGTGACGGTCAAACCGCTCGCCGGCAGCGCACTTGGGGCGCTCGGCGGATTGTAGAACCAGCCTTTCTGCCCGAGATACCAAATGGCGGTCCAATCCCCGCTTCGGTCCGCGATGGCGTATTGCTGCCCCGTCGAGGCGCGACTTCCGATGTCCGATACGTGCATCGAGCTCGCTCCATGCGTCGGGTGCGTCCCAACGTCATCGAGCAGCGGGGCGTCGACGCGCGGCTCGGTGTGCAGAATCACGGAGGACGATGGGCGGGCCGGGCACACGGCCTCGGGATGCGCGTCGTCGCAGCCGAAAAATGACGGCTGATTCCGAGCCCAATCGGGAGCGATCGTCACCAGGCCCGAGTGCGGACCGCCGGTGGCACGGAACGGTGCTCCCAACAATGCGAAGTAGTGCGCCCAATCCCAATACGGCCCCGGATCCCAGTGCATGTCGCTGATCGCATCTGGAGTCGGGCCCGCCACCGTGTCATGGCCGAGAATGTGCGCGCGGTCCAGAGGAACACCGTACCGCGCGGCAAGGTATCGAACGAGCCTGGCCGAGCTGCGGTACATGGCCTCAGTGTACCAGGTGCCTTGCGCCGCGAAACCTTCGTGCTCGATGCCGATGGACTTGGAATTGATGTACCAATTGCCAGCTTGCCAACCGACATCCTTGGTCTTCACGTGCTGGGCGACGTGTCCGTCGTTGGAGCGAATCGTGTAGTGCCAACTCACGCCGTGAGGGTCGAGAATCTCGTCGCTCACCGCACTCGAATACGACCCTTCGACATCGTGAATGACGATGTGCGTAATCTGCTGCGTGCGGGGCCGATCCGACAAATCGTGATTTCCGAATTTGCCCTCGCCCAGTTCCTGATACGGAGCCGGAATCCACTCGCAATCGAGCGATGGCGGGCACTCCACGTCGCCCTGCACCGACGCGCGGAGCCCTAGGATGTCCAGCTGCGCCTTCCGCGGTTGGAGGCTCGCTTGCGCGGTGAGCTCGACGCGCTGCCCATCGTCGGTGACGCGCTGGTTCCCTTCCGCGATGACGTCGTACACATCGTCGGCGAACTGGCGCGCGGCTCCGCGGTCCATCGCCCCGCTATAATGCGCGACCGCGCCGTACCACTCGGCAGGATCCGCATGCGGCCCCGTGGCGACAAGCTCGCGTTGATACTCCGCGAGCAGGGCGGCGCCTCCCCGGATGTTCTGCTCGGGGTCCGTGCGAAGCGTCGCTTCGTCCAAACCGGTCAGCGCCGCAGCCCGCGCGAGCGAGCCTGCGCCCGTGAGGTGCATGGGGCCATAGCCCGCTGCACGACTGGGCCGCCCACCGTTCGAGTCCCACCGTGACTCCATGTACGAAACGCCGAGAAGCACGCTCTCAGGCACACCGAACTCCTGCGCCGCCCCGCGAAAAGCTTGCTGCCGCGTCTCCGCCGACGGCGCGCCGTCCGATGACTGGCACGCCAATGCGGACACGGTAACGACGCCCACCATCGACCACGCGAGGACCGTTCGCAACATGGCCTTCACAATACGTGCGCCGTACGCAATCACGCGAATGCAAAATCGAGATTCGGATCGTGTGATATGCGACTTCCCACCGCGGCTTGGCGCATTAGTACTTCACACCGCACCCGTAGGCCTTCGTACTCTTCACCGTGACCGGCCGCCCAGCCGCGACCGCATCGAGGGCAGCTCCGACGTAGTTCACCAACTTTCCGCCCTCGGGCGACTCGCCTTCGCCGTCGGGAGAGTTGTCGATGGCACCTTGGTAAACGAGCACCCCGCGAGGATCGATCACGAACATGTGCGGCGTGTTGGTCGCACCATAGCGCTTTCCCGTTTCACCGGATTCATCGAGCAGTACCGGGTATGTCATCCCATAACGCTTCTTGCCTTCGGCGTTCTTGGCGGCGCCGTGCCCCGCATTGCCGGGTGCACTCGAATTGATCGCGAGCCAGACCACCCCCTTTGCGAGCTGGGTCGACGGAAACGTCTTGAGGGATGCTTTCGTATGCGATGCACGGACGAACGGGCAATCTGGATTGAACCATTCGAGCACGACCATCTTGCCGCGGTAGTCGCGAAGGCTGATCGTCTTGCCGTCGAGGTCTCGCAACGAGAAGTCCGGCGCCGGATTTCCCACTTCGGCAGTCCCCTGGCCGCTGGCCGCCGTGGTCGTGGTGGTCGCGACTCCCTCGGGGCGGGCGGCCCGATCGCAACCTGCAAGCAGGATGCACCCAAAGGCCATGCCGACGATACGTATCGAAATCGACTTCTTTCCCATGCGTTCACCTCCTGACACCAAGAGATGCAGCGCGCGACACGACATTTCCAACCCACGTCGATGAACGGCCCCCGATTGCGGTCGAACGGTCTGCCAAGGCGGCAAACGGCATTTTTCTCCATCCGGCACTGCATGCCATGGCGCTAAACACCATTCCGTTCACCGCACTCCATGTCCGTTCGCCCCCTCCACGGTGCCGTTCCCCGATCGCGTGGTGCCAATCTCATGCGGCACTCGCAAATGCGAATGAATGCAACTTTGGGAGAAAATCGGAACCATGAATTACAGACTCGTAGCGATGGCCATGTGCGCCATGATGGGGATGGCATGTTCGGCGGCGGCCGATGACATCGACCCGGGAACGGATGTCGAGAATCGCATCGATGCGGAGAACGCCCCCGTCGACGGTGCGCCGTGGCCTGCGAATTTTTCACTCCCCGATGGGTTCCAGCCCGAAGGCATCGCCATCGGCAGGTTGCCGAGAGCCTACTTCGGCTCGCGGAAAGACGGCTCGATTTATCAGGTGAACTTGCGCACGGGCCGGGGTTCGATTCTGAGCGTCGGACCAGGAACGCCTTCGCAGGGATTGAAGATCGATGACCGGAATCGGCTCTTCGTCGCCGGCGGAATCGCAGGCAATGCGCGGGTCATCGACGCGACCACTGGAAAGGTACTGCAGAGCTATTCGTTCGACAGCTCCCCCACCTTCGTGAACGACGTCCTTCTCACGCGCGACGCGGCATGGTTCACCGACTCGTACTCGCCGACGCTGTACAAGCTACCCCTTGGACCAAATGGCGCTTTGCCTGCACAAGCCGTCCCCGTCCCATTGACCGGCGATCTCGTATTTGCGCAAGGATTCAATGCAAATGGCATCGTGACATCGCCCGATGGTCGCTCGCTGATCGTCGTGGCCACCAATGTCGGAAAACTCTATCGAGTCGATCCGAAGACCGGTGTGACGCGGCTCATCGATGTCGGCGGTGAATCGCTGACATTCGGCGACGGACTCCTTCGCGAGGGTCACACGCTGTACGTGGTACGCAATCGTCTGGTCCCCGCCGAGGTGGCCGTGGTGGAACTCGACGATTCTGCAAGCTCGGGCAAGGTCGTCGGTCATCTGACCGATTCGCGTTTCGACGTCCCAACCACGGTTGCCTCCTTCGGACCACGCTTGTACCTCCCTAACGGGCGCCTCACCACCGACCCGACACCGACGACTTCCTACAACGTGGTGGCGATCTCCAAGCCCTAGGAGGGCCGCGCAATGCCACGCCGCTTCGGCAAGCGGAACCAAAAGCGTGAACCGCCCTCGGGGCGCGGTTCGTAGCCGATGGTGCCGCCCCAGCGCTCGATGGTAATGCGACAGAAATACAACCCCAGGCCCGTGCCCGGCGTGCCATCGCCGGCGCGGGCGAATTTGCGAAACAAATGGGGCAGCAATGCCGCCGGAACGCCGGTGCCAGAGTCCTCGACGCCGACGAGAATGAAGCCCTCCACATCGTCGTCGACGGTGATGCGAACGACGGCGTCGGCGGGACTGTACTTCAGTGCGTTCTGCACCAGATTACCAATGACCCGAAACAGCCGCAGTTCGTCGCCCGCCACGAGGGTATCGCCGTGCGCAATATGAATACGCGGCAAGAGTTCCACCCTGCGGGCGCGCGCTTTGGGCGAGAGCACATTGGCAATTTGCAAAACGACGGCGCAAACGTCGGCGCGTGGGGCCTCGCCCGCGGCGGCTGCGGTATCGTGTTCGGCGGCGAACACCGCAAGGATCTCGCGAATGAGCTCGTCCTGGCGGCTCGCCGCGCGAAGGGCCACCTCGACCAATTTGGCATCCGGTTTTGGCAGCGGCTGCTTTTCGAGCAGGGCCAGTGCCCCGAGGATGCTGCTCAAAGGATTGCGCAGATCGTGCACGATGCAGTGGGCCAGCACTTCCTTCTGCTCCACCTCGCGCGAAAGCGCGTCGTGCGCAAAACGCAGCTCGCGGGCGCGTTGCAGCATGGTGCGCTCCTCGCGAAAGATTCGCTCGTTCTCCGCCACCACGAGCAGCGACAGCGCCTTCTCCGCCTCCGGAACCCGCAACGCCGTGGCGACCAGATGCAGCTCGGAGCCTCCGTCGACGATCTGCGTAAAGCCACCCGAGTCCAGCCTCGCGGACCCCTGCCCCGCCCACGTACCCTCGGCATCCGCGATGAAGAGCGCGAAAAACGGAAATACGTCGGATGCGAGAAACGGAACGTCGCGCACGATGGTCCCGGTTCCTAGCGAATCGCACCACGAGGGCAGCTCACCGCGCGGGACGAACCATGGCCCTTCGTGACGTTCGAGCACCAATATGTCGAGCGCCGTCAGAATCCCCGCGCCTTCGATCATCTTCGGCCCTCACTGTCCTGGACGAGCCCGTCCGCCGCGAGCATCGCGCGGGTCAACGAGGAAAAGGCGCTTTCGACGCCATCGCCGGTCTTGGCGCTCGTCTTCACCAGCGTCCACTTCTTTTCCTGAAGCTGCTTCTCCATGTCCTCGTCGATATCCCACGTGGCGGTGACATCCGCCTTGTTCAGAACGAGCACGAGAGGAATGTTGCCCACGACACGGACCGCCGCTTCTTGGAGGGACAGCGCCGTGGTCACCGTTTCGCGCCGTGTTCCGTCCGCGACCAATAGGTATCCCGCTGCGCCGCGCAGATAGGCAAGTTGCACACTTTGAAATTCGTCTTCGCCGCTCAAGTCCCACATGACGAGATCCACCTCGTGGTCGTCCACGCGCACGTGCGCCTTGTCGATGGTGACCCCCACGGTGGTGCGGTATGCATCCGAGAAGATGCTGTGCACGAAGCGTGCGACGAGACTCGTCTTGCCCACGCCGGTGGCGCCCAGCATGCAAATCTTCTTTTTCTTCGTCGCCATCAGCGAAGCTCGACTCGAAAATCGACGCGACGCGCGCACGACGCTCCGCGATACGTCCCGATGGAAACGGCGGGCGGGGCGCACGCCTCCGAATCGGGAACCATCGTCACCCCTGCCCCGACGGTGCGAATGTTCTCGGCGGGAACGCCCAACGCGACGAACTCACGCACCACGCGATCCGCGCGCTCCGAACTGAGCGACTGATTGAGCCCCTCCGCACCGCGCGCGTCCGTATGGCCCGTCACCACCAAATTCACGGTCTTTCCCGTCTCGCGGGACACGGCGAACAGCTTCGCGGCCGCGCGGGCCACATGCTCGAGGGCACTGCGTTGCTCGGGGCGAATCTCCGCCGAGCCCAAGGGAAAGAGCACCATCGACGAGGTCAGCGTCTCGCTCGCGCCCTCGAAGTCGCGTTCCGCATCGGTATTGCGCAGCGCGCTCGTGTCGAAGCGCGATACCGCGGGAAGGGCCAGCGCGAGAACGCGCGACGTATCGATCCAGGCCCGGGGCGCGCTTCCTCGCGCCACGAGCGTCTCGCCATCCACCGCCAACGTCACGCCGTCGGGCGGCTGGAGCACGCGAATCGCGCGGCGCTCCGTCAGCCGCGGGTCCAAGGAATAGAAGGCGCCGAAGTCGAACGATGCATCGCCCGACTTCATCCCCAGCGGCGCCACGAGCGACGCAGGCTCCGGCGCCAGCGGATCGCGCAGCCCCGCGAAGGCGTAATGCTTCCCATCGCGGCGCGCGTCCGTCAGCATCAGTCCCGGTTCCTGTCGCAACGTAGTCGCCACACTCTGAAACCGCGCCTCCTCGACGTGGTTCACATGCGTCTTCCACGCGATGCCCAGCCCTATCACGACCGCCACCAGGGCCAACGCCACGAGGGAGTACGCCCGCGAACGCCGCGGATTCGCCGCGGGACGCATTTCGCTCTGCAGGCACTGCTGCAGCAGCGACTCGGTCTGCTCGAAGAGCTCCACCTCACCGCGGAACGACGAGAGATCCGAGCGGAATTGCAGATGGATGCGCTCCTGCACCTCGCGCATCACATCTCCATAATGGTCGGGCGCCGTCCCGCGCACGACGGCGACGAGCACCGCCATCGGGCCGTGCTCCACCCAACCAACCAACTCGCCCACGTGAAAGCGCGCCAGGCGGGCGTCCTCGCGAAACGCGTCGTGCACGAATGCGTCGATCGCGCTCAACATCGCGGCCACTTGATCGGGATCCTGCGGCGGACTCCCGGGGGCGACCAAATGGTGCAACACCAGACCGCTCTCGCGGTGCACCAGGAAGACCTGCTCCACGCGGTAGAGCAAGCTTCGCAGCACCACGATTTCCGCGAACGGGCGACCGGTGCGGGCCGCCTCGACGCGCCATCTCAGCCCGCGCAGCGAAAGACCGTGCGCGAGCGTCTCGTTGAGTTGCTGCAGCAACGAACGCAACGCGTGCGTCACCGCTTTGCGGATCGCCGGCCCCATCACGGGAACCAGCGCGTCGATGAAAATCTGCGGCTCGGTCTTCACCGCATCGCGGATGGCCGCCATCACGGTGGGACGCAGCGCCCAGGCCAAGTCTTCACCCTGCTTTTGGCTCGCCACCGCCGCCTCGGGGAGGGCCTTCCCCAAGGCGTCGGGCGACATATGCCCCTCGAGCTTCTCGAGGCGTGCGCGATCGGGCCCCATGAGGATCCGCCGCAGATCCTCGAGGTCGTCGCGGTCGTTCGCGAAGCGCCGCAAACGCCGCGCGGGCACGACCTGGCTGTTTCGCTTTTGCTCCTGCACGCTCTTCAATGATCCGAAGTCTGCGCGCGCGCCTCGGAGCCAATGTACCGCGCGCCACTCACATCGGCCGCATCCGCGGACTCGTTCGGCTCCGTGAGGGCCGCGAGCTCGCGCTCCATGGCTGCCGCCATCTCGTCGCGCGTCTGCCGCGCTTCGTCGAGAAACGACTTCGCCTGGTCGAGGATCTGTTGCCGCAACTCACGCTGCGCGCGGGCCAGTGCCTCCTCCAGCCGAGTCACGCGCTGTTCGAGCGCCACCACGGTATCGCGTGCATCGCGATTCACAGAGGCGAGTGCCTGGGCATTCGCCGTGCGCTCCGCCTCGAAGCGCGCGGCAAGCGCCTCGGACTCTCGCTGCACGTGCGTCTCGAGAACACCGAGACGGCGTCTCATCTCCTTGCGCAGTTCCTCCGCCTCGCTGGCGAGGTGCGAGTCCACGCGCAAAAGCTTTCGTTCCAAGTCCCTAAAAGGAGCGCCGAAGAGTATTTCGCGGACTTGTTCGAGGCTTTGATTCACCTGCCCCTGAACCCGTCCGTTTCCGTCCCGATCGCTCGTTGTTCCATTTGCTACAGCCATATTGGTCCTGGGCCGAACGCAAGAACGGTGCGAACCTCGGCCGCAAGGTTGGGCCGCTGGGCTGCGGGCGTTTCTTCACGAATGGCGCAAAAAATCGCCTCAAGCGAGCGAGACCATTGCGTGGCGCAGCCGCACGCGTGAGGCACAACGCCCCGTGCGCTCTTGCCAAAGGCGACGAGCGACACATCGTCTTGCGCACATGAAAACCACACTTCGCGCCACCGCGCTGACCGGGACGCTCGCCATCTCCTTGATGGGAATGGGCTGCGCAACGGAGAAACCTGCCCAAACGCCTGAAACTTCGGCCAGTAAAGCGGAGGGGACGCCGGGTCCTGCCGCAGCGGAAAAGGGACTCCGCCTTTATGTCTTCGAGTGCGGCGACATCGAGGTGTCGGACGATGCCATCTTCCACGCGAACC
The DNA here is from genome assembly GCA_037157805.1 of Sorangiineae bacterium MSr11367. NCBI lineage: Bacteria > Pseudomonadati > Myxococcota > Myxococcia > Myxococcales > Pendulisporaceae > Pendulispora > Pendulispora rubella. Next base: position 10,016,019 of record CP089983.1, read on the forward strand.
TGAACACCCCCGGCGTCAAACGCCACCTGATTGGCTCGTGCTACCTCATCGTGCATCCCAAGGGCACGATGGCTTGGGACACGGGTTTGCCGGACGAGCTGGCGACCAAGCCGGAGGGCATCAAGGCGATGAAGGATCTTTTCACCCTTCGCGTGAAAAAGACGGTCGCCTCGCAGTACCAGGCCATTGGTGTGGCGCCCGACTCGGTGAAATTCCTGGGCATCTCGCACATGCACCAGGATCACCGCGGCAACGTCGGCCTCTTCCCGCACTCCACGTTGCTGGTGCAGAAAGAGGAGTACGAGTCCGTGCTCGGCCCGGACTCGCTCAAGTTTGGAAACGATCCGGCGGCCTACCCGACGCTCAAGGCCAATCCGGTGAAGAAGCTGGAGGGCGACTTCGACGTCTTCGGCGATGGCTCGGTGGTCATCAAGCGAGCGCTCGGGCACACCCCGGGGCACCAGGCGTTGTTCCTCAAGCTGCCCAAGACCGGAAACATTCTGCTCTCGGGCGACTTGGTGCACTTCACGGACAATTGGAAGGCGCGCGGCGTGCCGGCGTGGAACTTCGATAAGGAGCGCACCATCAAGACGATGCAGGAGACCGACCAGTTCCTGCAGGCGAACCACGCGACGCTCTGGATCCAGCACGATTACGAGCAGAGCGCGACATTGCGCCACGCGCCCGGCTTTTACGAATAACGCGGCGTCTCGATGGCGGCGCGGACCAGGCCATTTTTTTGGCCCGCGCCGCTCGGATCCCGAATGATTCGGGACCATGACGACCCTAGTACCTCGTGCTTCCTCAACGGATTTTTTCGACGATGAGGATGCTTTCGATGGAGCCTTCGACTTTGCCACCGCGCTGGAAAATCATTTGGTGGAGAGCGACTCGTCCCCCGACGTCGTGGTGCTCGCCGGCGACGATGCGACGTGGATCGATGCCCCAGTAGCCATGGTGGAAGAAGGGCGCGAGCCCGAGACCGTGGAGCTCGAGACGATCGAGCTCCTGATCGAGGTCGTCGATACCGCGAAGATGGCGGACGACGATCCGTTCAACGGGTGGCTCGAAGCGCTGGTTCGTGCCGCCGAAAGCGCGAGCATTTTCATTCATCTCGAGGCGCTTCGCGTGTTCATCAACGAGGGACGCGCGCCGTATGCGGCGTTTCCGACCAGCGCGGCAGCCGCCTTGGCCGATGGAAACATCGCGCGCCTCGACGGCGAGGAGCTCCTCGCCACCGCCGCGTTCCTGCGGGTCGCCGCCGAATGGCGCCGCGTGCTCGCCGGCGAGGGCGGCGATTTCTCCAAGTGCGGTGCGCGCACGTTCGACGAGTGGTCTGCCGATTTTCTGGCGCGCATGATCGGGGCACCGGCGAAGTTCGAGTGGCTCAAACGCGAGCTCCGACGCCATGGCGTCGCCGCGTTCGGCCTGGTCGAAAGCGCCGCGTGATGGTCGCTAGGTAGCGCTGCGTAAGAACATCGCGAGCGAATCGGGATCCCCGGCGACGGCGCGTGCGTCTTCACCGCGGATCTCGCCGTTGCGCACGAGGTCGGCCAGGTGGCGCTCGAGGGCGATCATGCCCTCGCGCCGGCCCGAGTGGAGAACGCTGGCCATTTGTGCCGTCTTGCCTTCGCGGATCAAGTTGGTGACCGCGTGCGTCGCGCGAAGGACTTCGGCGGCGAGGACGCGTCCGCTCCCTCCGCGTGCACGCGGGACGAGGCGCTGGGCGATGGCGCCCCGGAGCACGTCGGCGAGCTGCGTGCGCACTTGGAGCTGCCGTTCCGCGGGGTACGCGTCCACGATGCGCTGGACGGCCGACGCGACCCCGCCGCAGTGGAGCGTGGTCAGCACCAGGTGGCCGGTCTCCGCCGCGGTGAGCGCCAGGGAGATGGTCTCGGGATCGCGCATTTCCCCGAGGACGAGCACGTCGGGATCCTCGCGCAGGGCATCGCGCAGGCCGCTTGCGAAGTCGCGGACGTCGCGTCCGATTTGCCGCTGGCGAACGAGCGCGCGGGGGCCAGCGGCGAGCGTGTACTCGATGGGGTCCTCCAGCGTGAGCAATACGATGGACCGGCGCATGAGCGCGGCCTGCGCCAGGGCGGCCAAGGTCGTCGATTTGCCCGAGCCCGTTGCGCCGCAGACCAGGACGAGGCCGTGATTGCCGTCCACGAGATCGTCGATGGGCAGAGGAAAACCGAGCGAGGAGACCGCCGGCGCGCTGCGCGCGAGAAAGCGAAGCGCGGCCGCGGTGCCGTCCGAGGTGCGGTAGACGTTGACGCGCACGCGCCCACCCTCCGCCGTTTCGAGGGCAAAGTCGAGCGAGCGCCCCGAGGTCACGGCGCCGAGCGTGGTGGCATCGAGGCCGAGGCGCGTGCCGACGTCCTCGATGCCCTCGTCCTCCAGGCGATGCAGCTGGCCATCGACCCGAACGACGGGGACATCTGTGTCGACGAGGTGAAGATCGCTGGCACGCATGCCTAGCGCACGCGCAAGCAGCGGCTCGCAGGGCAGCGGCCCCGACGTCGCGCCCGCGGTGGGGGCCGCGGAGCGCACCACGGAAAGACGCGGCGGTGCCTCGGCGGGCGCTGCCATCTCGGGCGCTGCTATCGGTGCGATGTCGCGCTCGCGCACGGCGGGGATGTCGCGAGGCGGTGCCACGGCCGCGGCAGGCGCTGGGCGACTGCGATCGCGCAAGAACACGGCGTCGAACCCGCCGTCTTGCCGCCCGGTGAAGGTGACGCGGAAGCGCCCGAGCTCCCCCGCCTCGTACGAAACGTCGAGCCGGCGCGCACTCCGCAGCGCCTCGCTTCGCTCGTCCGAGAGAATCTCCCCGAGGAGCTCGCGCAGCTCCTGCTCGGAGGTGGACACCATGTGAAAGCGCTTCGCCGTCCCGTACGCGAGCATTTTGGGCTCGCGATCCGTGCCGACCCGCAGCTCATTCGCCCCTTGTTGAACCACCACCGCGAGAATGCTGTCGATGCGTGCCATCGGTTCGTTCTACGACAACCGACCCGCGGCCGCCCTTCCCGCGTAACGTCCGCCGCGTTTCCTTTGTCGGGAACGAGGCGGCTTCTACGAGGCGCGCGAGGTGTCAGGCAGCGTCATCCGCTGCCGACCCCGGATCGGAGACACGAGACGGATGGCCGAGCCATCCCAGCGCAGGCTTTCGCCGAACCAGGACGGCTCATGATTCAGCGTGTTCCATGAACATGACCCGTGGACGTCCAGACGAGAGTCCCGTCACCCCACATCGAGTGGTTCATGAAATCCTCGCTGCTGCTGATCGGATGCACGAACTGGATGGCCGAACCATCCCAGTGCGCGTTTTCGCCGAACCATACATCGTTCGGACCGTTGGCCCATATCGAGCCGATCGACGACCACCGCTTACCGGGAAGAAGCCCGACGGACCTCCACGTCGCTCCGTCGTAGTGATGAACCGAGCCGTCCGCACTGGTCGCCCAAACGTCATTCTTCGCAATGGACCGGATGAAGTTGACCTCTGGCCCTGGCTGGGCCGTCCACGCCCGGCCATCGTAATGAAAGAGCGGATTCGACTTGCCTAAGTGCACGGCCCAAATATCGTCCGCTGCGGAGCCGGATAGCAGGTCCGCGGTGGGTCTACGCTCGTCGGGTAGCGGCACCTTGGTGAACGTCGAGCCATCCCAATGCATGAAGTTTGGGCCCGCGAACCAGACATCGTTTGCGGCGCTGCCCCACACCCCGACGTAGTAGGAATGGGGGTCCTGTGGGAGATACGTCCACTTGCCCGACGCGTCCTTGTGAAGCAGGAATCCATCCTTCCTGTCGCCGGGCAGCTCTTCGTATCCCGTGATCCAGACGTCGCTGCCCGTCGCCCACACGCCCCGAAGGGTTCCGATCTTACGGCCAAAGTCCACGACGCTCCACTGGCACCCGTCCCAATGTTTGGCCAAACCGACGCCCACAGAGCCGTTACTCCCGACGCTGTACACGTCGGCAGGCCCTGTCCCCCACATGCTCGTGTTCATGATGCCAGGAAGTGGTGGGGGGCTCGTCGGCACGAACGACTCTGCTCCATCACGCTTCAGGAATCCTCCGCCCGGCCCCCCTATGAATCCCCAATCCGTGCCGCCAATGAACAGATCCGTGAAGCTATCATTGAGTCCGGGAACAGGACGAAGCGATGTGCCATCCGAGTGCACCAACGACTTTCCGGTGAAGCGATGCAGCCAGACGTCGGTCGGCGAGGCCCCCGCGATTTCGTAAAAGCGGTCGTAAGGGTCTTCGCTCTCGAGAAGCGTCGAACCGAGCCTACCCGCGCGGTTCTTGTTGGAGATCCACACGTCATTCGCATTGAAAGCGTGCACGAAATCCGCGTTGGTCTCGAAGGACCAGACTCCATTTGCGAATGAATAGAGCAAAGACTTCGTGCTGTATTCGATGCCCACCGTGATCCACGCACGGCCTCCGGCCACGGAGAGTGAAGTTGCGGTGGCGTCAGGGGTGGGGGCGACCGTAGAATCAGTGAACGTGCTGCCATCCCAATGCGTGGCCGTATTGCCATGTACAAACCAGATATCGTTCGGCCCTGTTCCGGCAACGAAACTGGCCGGCGTTTCGCGCATCGTTTCGGCAACCCCGTCACGTATGCGCACGATGCGACCGCCGGGAGAGTAATCCATGGTCCGATTGCCCACGGCCCAGACTTCGCCACGTGCGGCCTCGTAGACCCGAACAAACGGCACTGTCGCATCGGAGTGGACGGGCGAGAATCCTTTCCCGTCCCAATGGAGGATGGATTGGGCGGCCACGTATACGTCGTCCGGTGCGAGCCCGTGGATCGATGAGATCAGAGAACCCTGTGGCAGTGGGTCGACCCAACACCATCCACCTGGAGAGCAGACGGGCAACGCGGCGAGATCGACGCAACCCGACGCGTCTCGATCCGTCGGCGGGGCCCCGTCCTTCGGAGGACCTCCATCCTCTGGCAACCCCCCATCCTTCGGAGGAGGCTGCGAAGGCGACATGGCAGAGTCTCCGAGGCAGGCGATCACGGGTGCGACAACCGCGAAAAGCGAAGCAACGAACGGTAAGCGTTTCATGCTTCACCATTCATCCGAACGCTGCATCGAGATGCAAATGTCGCGGGCCGAATTGTTCGTGGCGTCGCGACAGTTCAGGCGAGCTCATACGGTCTGGTCCGAGGCTGAGCAGCCCGAGCGTCCCGCCCACGCCCGTCGAGCTTCAGCATGGGCATTGCCCCGCCCCAGGGAGGCTTGACGACCGACGCCGCAGGCATGTTCTGAATAGACCATTAGCGACGCTTATCGCCATTGGCGCAAACCGCGCCTTTCGACATCGCAAATATCGAAATATGGCGGCGCCGGCGAATTGACCGACGCGGGGCATCGGCCACAATCGCCAAGATGCGTATCTTCCACAAAATGACGATGGGCATGTTCACGGCCTTTTCCCTCACGGCCTGCGTCGAGGATGGCTCGGTCGCGGGGGGCGAGCCCAATGCCACGTTGGCCGGTGGCGAAATCGAGAGTGCGCGGACGAAGGTTTCGATGTCCAGCCGCGGCGACTACCTCGTGACGTTCCAGCAGCCGGGGTGGTCCTTCGGAGGTAGCCTCGGCGTCCGTCCGCTGCGAATTGACACCGGTATCAAAGGCTCGGATTCGCTGGGCAGCTACACGGAGCTCGGGTTCGTGTACGCGGATTTCGGGCTCAAAAGCGCGGCCATTCGTGCCTACGAGGATGTGCCGGTGGTGCTCTTCACCGTCGACTATCGGGAGGACTCGCCGAACAAGACGTCGTTTCCGAAGCTCACGAAATTCCCGAGTGTGCCGAATCACCTCACGTACAACGGGAAGTTCTCGCGGCACTCCTTTACCGAACTTGCCGCAGACAGCCCGTGGGTCTTCTTCGATGACGACGCGAATGCATTCGTGCTTTCCGCCGCCAACCATTTCATGAATGCATCGACGCAGCTCGCGGGGGGTGCCATGACCACCGGTGTGGATCCCGCGGTCACGAGCATCCCGTCGGGCTTTTCATTCCAAACGGTGCTCGTGGCGCAGCCGGGCATCAATGCCGCCTACGAAACATGGGGCCGGGCGCTCACGCGTTGGTCGGGAAAGAACCTGCCATCAAGCGATGCTGTCCCTTCGCTGGAGCGTTTTGGCTATTGGACCGACAATGGCGCCACGTACTATTACAATTATGATGCCGCCAAGGGCTACCAGGGCACGCTTCTCGATGTAAGGAACTACTTCGAACAGCAGGGCATTCCTTTGGCCTACATGCAGCTCGACAGCTGGTGGTACCCCAAGGGTCCCAACGTGGATTGGAGGGACAAATCGGGCGGCATCTACGAGTACGTGGCCGACAAGACGCTCTTCCCGAACGATTTAGGGCCGTTTCGAACGGAGCTCGGGCTGCCGTTCGTCACGCATTCGCGGTGGATCGATCCGGCGAGTCCGTATCGCCAGCGGTACACGATGTCCAACAACGTTTCGACGGATCCCGCCTTCTGGAAGGCGGTGGCCGAATACCTGTCGGCGAATGGGGTGGAGGTTTACGAGCAGGATTGGCTCAACATCAATGCGCTACCGCTGACGAACAACCTGCACGACCAGGACGCATTCATGGACAACATGGCGCACGCGATGGCCGCGAAGGGCATCACGATGCAATACTGTTTGCAGCTTCCGCGGCATGTTCTGCAGGGTACGAAGTACGACAATCTCGTCACGTCGCGGGTCAGCGGAGATCGATTCAGCCGCGAGAAATGGGCCGACGAGCTGTATGGCTCCCGCTTCGTGAGCGCGCTCGGCATCTGGCCGTGGACCGACGTGTTCATGAGCAGCGAAGAGAACAACCTGATCATGGCCACGTTGTCCGCGGGCATGCTCGGCGCGGGCGACGCCATCGGCAGCGTGAACAAGGCGAACATTTCACGGTCCATTCGCAGCGACGGCGTCATCGTCAAGCCGGACATGCCACTCGTTCCGCTGGATACGACCTTCGTAAACAGCGCGAGACGCTCGGACGCCCCCACTGTGGCTGCAACCTACACGGATTTCGGAGGTTCGCCGGCGATGCGGGCGTCGTACGTGTGGGCGTACACGCAGGTGGGAGGGAACCGCCCGCTCACCTTCGCGCCCGCCACCCTCGGCTACACGGGGAACGTGTTCGTCTACAACTGGTTCCGCGGAAAGGGCCACGTGCAGGACGCCGGCACCGCCTTCACCGAGGATCTCAGCTTCAGTGGCGACGGCCCTCGCAGCTACTACATCATCGTGCCCGTAGGACCGTCAGGCATCGCGCTGGTGGGCGACGCCGGGAAGTACGTGTCCCTCGGAAAGAAGCGCGTCACGCACGTCGCCGACGACGGCACTCTCGCGGTGGATCTCGCCTTCGCCGCGAGCGAAGGCCCGGTGACATTGCGAGGCTACGCGCCAACCGCCCCCACAGCGGTGGCCTCCGTCGGCGCCGTGGGCCCGCTGACGTGGGACGCCACGAGTAAACTGTTTACGGTAAGCGTCACACAGGCAAACGGTGCAGCGAGCGTGGCCTTTCGCTAGTGGCACGTCGAGGGACGGCCGGAGCCGGGCGGCGACTGTTCGCCGAGATCGCGGTCCTGACGGCGGACACGTACCACGACGGGCCGGAGGACCTCAATGGCTTGAAGGGCGAGCTCGAGAACCTGAAAACGAGCGGGGCGGTGGAGCGCTGCACCGGGTCAGGGCCCCGAATCCGAATCCGAGACCGAACCCGATGCCGACGCCGATGCCGACGCCGAATCCGATGCCGACTCGGCGTCGGCGTCCGACTCGACATCGGCATCGGAATCCGATTCGCCATCGGAATCCACCCCGAGCGCCACCCCACAAGCAAAAAGGCGCGAACCCGGTAGGGTCCGCGCCTTTTCGCGCTTAGCTGCAGATTACAGCTATTCCTCGTTCACCGCGGACAGCGGCTCCGCCACCGGGGGGCGCGGCGGCGCGACGGGCGGCGCACGATGCTCCGCATCGCCTTCAATGACGATGTGGAGCTGCTTGTACGCGGGGAGACCCGTACCAGCCGGGATCAAGCGGCCCATGATGACGTTCTCCTTGAGACCGCGCAGATGGTCGGTCTTGCCGGAGATGGCCGCTTCGGTGAGCACCTTGGTCGTCTCTTGGAAGGAGCTCGCGCTGATGAACGACTCCGTCGAGAGCGACGCCTTCGTGATGCCGAGGAGCAGCGGCTCGGCGATGCCAGGACGGCCGCCGCGCTCGATGACTCGCTCGTTCTCCTTCTCGAAGATGTGCTTCTCCACCTGCTCGTCGGTGAGGAAGTTCGTGTCGCCCACGTCCTTGATGCGCACGCGGCGCAGCATCTGGCGAACGATGACTTCGATGTGCTTGTCGTTGATGGCAACGCCCTGCAGGCGGTAAACCTGCTGGATCTCGTTGACCAGGTACGCCGCGAGCTCCTTCTCGCCTTTGACGCGAAGGATGTCGTGCGGGTTCGCCGGGCCGTCCATCAGAGGCTCGCCCGCGCGAACGCGGTCGCCCGGCTGAACCTGGATGTGCTTGCCCTTCGCGATGAGGTACTCGCGCGCTTGGTCCGTCTGCTGCACACCGTTCTGGTCGAACGGCGTGATGAGCACCTTGCGCTTGCCCTTGGTGTCCTTGCCGAAGGAAACCTCGCCGTCGACTTCCGCGATGATCGCGTGGTCCTTCGGCTTGCGTGCCTCGAAGAGCTCGGCCACGCGGGGGAGACCACCGGTGATGTCCTGCGTCTTCGTGGTCTCGCGCGGAATCTTCGAGAGAACCTCGCCGGCGTCGATGATGTCGCCGTCCTGGACGACGATGTTCGCGCCGACCGGGAGCAGGTAACGCGCTTCGAGCTGGCTGTTCGGCAGCTTGAGCGTCTCACCCGTCTTCGGGTCCTTGATGGTGACGCGCGGACGGAGATCCGCCGCACGCGACTCGATGATGACCTTGCGCGAGAGGCCAGTAACCTCGTCGAGCTTCTCCACCATCGTGACGCCTTCGACGATGTCGCCGAACTTCACCACGCCGGAGCGCTCGGTGAGGATCGGCATCGCGAACGCGTCCCACTCGGCGAGGAGCTGCCCCGCCTTGACCTTGTCGCCCTCGTTGACCTTGAGGACGGCGCCGTACACGAGGCGATGGTGCTCGCGCTCGCGGCCCGTGTCGTCGACGATGACGATTTCGCCGTGGCGGTTCATGACCGTCACCACGCCATCGTGCTTCTTCGCCAGGTTCGCGTTGCGGATGCGCGCGAAGCCTTCGCTGCGTGCCTCGACCGAGCTCTGCTCGATCTTGCCGCGGGCGGCCGCACCACCGATGTGGAACGTGCGCATCGTGAGCTGCGTACCGGGCTCGCCGATCGACTGCGACGCGATGATACCCACCGCCTCGCCGATGTTGACCTTGTAGCCGCGGGCGAGGTCACGCCCGTAGCACTTGGCGCACACGCCGCGCTTGCTCTGGCAGGTGAGCACCGAGCGGATGACCACTTCCTCGATGCCCGCTTCCTCGATGGAGACCACGGTGGGCTCGTCGAGCTCCGTGTTCTGCGGAACGAGGACCTCGCCGGTGAGCGGATCGACGATGTCTTCCAGGGCCACGCGACCAAGAATACGGTCGCCCAGCGGCTGAATGACTTCGCCCGCGTCCTCGAGCTTCGTCACCCGGATACCGTCCAAGGTGCCGCAGTCGAATTCCGCGATGATCGCGTCCTGCGCGACGTCGACGAGACGGCGCGTGAGGTAACCCGAGTTGGCCGTCTTGAGCGCCGTGTCCGCGAGACCCTTACGCGCACCGTGCGTCGAGACGAAGTACTGGAGCACGCTGAGACCTTCGCGGAAGTTCGCCGTGATCGGCGTCTCGATGATCTCGCCCGAGGGCTTGGCCATGAGACCGCGCATGGCGGCGAGCTGGCGAATCTGCTGGGTCGAACCGCGGGCACCCGAGTCGGCCATGATGTAAATCGGGTTGAAGCTCGGCTCGATGGATTCCTTGCCCGTCTCCGGGTCAATGACCTTCTCTTTGCCGATCTCCTGCATCATGACTTGGGTGACCTTGTCGGCCACGCCTGCCCAGATGTCGACGATCTTGTTGTAGCGCTCACCGTCGGTGATCAGACCTTCTTGGTACTGATCGATGACGCGCTGCACTTCGTCCTGCGCCTCGCCGAGGAGCACTTGCTTCGCGGCGGGGATGGTCATGTGATCCATGCAGATCGACACGCCGGCGCGGGTCGCGTGCTCGAAGCCGAGCGAACGGAGGCGGTCGGCCAGAAGAACCGTCGCCTTGTTGCGGTGCTTGCGGTAGCACGCGTCGATGAGGGCCGAGAGGGCCTTCTTGTCGAGCGTCTTGTTGACCAGGTCGAAGCTCAGACCCTCGGGGAGGATCTCCGAGATGAGGCAGCGGCCGACGGTGGTGTTCACCACGCGGCGCTGGTTGGTCTCCGGATCAATGACACGGACGCGGATGCCCGTGTGGATGGTGACCTCGTCGTTGTCGTACGCCATGCGCACTTCTTCCGGCGACGAGTACACGCCCCGCAGCCAGCCTTCGAAGTGCTCTTCCTTCTTGTCGAGATACAGGCCACCCTCACGGTAGCTGCCCTTGGCGAACTTCTTCTCACGGGTCGCGTAGTACAGCCCGAGCACGATGTCCTGCGTCGGGTTGATGATCGGCTTGCCGTTGGCGGGCGACAGAATGTTGTTCGTGCTCATCATGAGCACGCGCGCTTCCATCTGCGCTTCGACCGAGAGCGGCACGTGGACGGCCATCTGGTCGCCGTCGAAGTCGGCGTTGAACGCCGCGCACACCAGCGGGTGAAGCTGGATGGCCTTGCCCTCGATGAGGACCGGCTCGAAGGCCTGGATGCCGAGGCGGTGCAAGGTCGGAGCGCGGTTCAGGAGAACCGGGTGCTCGCTGATGACCTCTTCCAGGATGTCCCAAACCTCGGGACGCTCCTTCTCGACCATCTTCTTGGCGCTCTTGATGGTGTTGACGTACCCGCGCTCTTCCAGCTTGTTGTAGATGAACGGCTTGAAGAGCTCGAGGGCCATCTTGTTCGGCAGACCGCACTGGTGCAGCTTCAGTTGCGGACCGACGACGATGACCGAACGACCCGAGTAGTCGACGCGCTTGCCGAGCAGGTTCTGACGGAAGCGGCCCTGCTTGCCCTTGAGCATGTCGCTGAGGGACTTGAGGGGGCGCTTGTTCGGACCGGTGATGGTCTTGCCGCGACGGCCGTTGTCGAAGAGCGCGTCCACCGCTTCTTGCAGCATGCGCCGCTCGTTGCGGATGATGATCTCCGGGGCGTTGAGCTCTAGGAGGCGCTTCAGACGGTTGTTGCGGTTGATGACGCGGCGGTAAAGGTCGTTCAAGTCGCTGGTCGCGAACCGGCCGCCGTCGAGGGGAACGAGCGGACGCAGATCCGGCGGAAGAACCGGGATCACCGTCAGCATCATCCACTCCGGACGATTGCCGCTCTCGCGGAACGCCTCGCACACCTTCAAGCGCTTCACGATCTTCTTGCGCTTTGCCTCGCTCGTCGCCGCGCGCATCTCCTGGCGCAGCTCCTCGGAGAGCTTGTGCACGTCGACCTGCTTGAGCATCTCGAGTACGGCCTCGCCGCCCATACCGGCCGCGAACTTGTCGTCGCCGTACTCTTCGAGCAGCTGGAGGTATCGCTCCTCGCTCAGAAGGTCGCCGCGCGCCAGGCCGGTCTCCTTCGGATCGATGACGATGTACGCCTCGCAGTAGAGGACCTTCTCCAGGTCCTTCAAGGTGATGTCGAGCATGTTGCCGATGCGGCTCGGCAAGCTCTTCAAGAACCAGATGTGCGCAACCGGCGTGGCCAGGTTGATGTGACCGAGCCGCTCACGGCGCACCTTGCTCTGAATGACCTCGACACCGCACTTCTCGCAGACGATGCCACGGTGCTTCATGCGCTTGTACTTGCCGCAGTTGCACTCGTAGTCCTTCACCGGTCCAAAGATCTTGGCGCAGAACAGACCATCCCGTTCCGGCTTGAACGTGCGGTAATTGATCGTCTCCGGCTTCTTGACCTCGCCGTGCGACCACTCACGAATCTTCTCGGGCGACGCGAGCGAAATACGAATCGCGCTAAACGAAAGCGGATCCTTGGGCTTCTCGAAGAAGCTGAAAATGTCGCGCATTTGGTGGTTCCTATCTCTCTAAAAACCTAGACGAAAATCGAAAATCCATTGGGCCCGGCGACCTGCTCCCCCCGCCCGCAAGGGCCCCCTCCCCCGGAGGGGGAGGGCTGGGGTGGGGGGGGCCGTTCCGCTACTCCTCTGCCGCGTGGTCGCTCGTGCGCCCGAGTGCACCCGGCTCGACGAGTTCGACGTTGAGGCACAAAGCCTGGAGCTCCTTGATGAGAACGTTGAAGCTCTCGGGGAGACCCGGCTCGAGGGTGTGCTCGCCTTTGACGATCGCTTCGTACATGCGCGTGCGGCCCATGACGTCGTCGCTCTTGACCGTGAGGAACTCCTGGAGCGCGTAGGCGGTGCCGTACGCTTCCATGGCCCACACTTCCATCTCTCCGAGACGCTGCCCACCGAACTGCGCCTTGCCGCCCAGCGGCTGCTGGGTGACGAGCGAGTACGGTCCGATCGAACGCGCGTGGATCTTGTCGTCGACCAAGTGGTGGAGCTTGAGCATGTACATCACGCCCACGGTCACCTCCTGATCGAACGCCTCGCCCGTGCGGCCGTCGAAGAGCACCGCCTGGCCGCTCTCCGGCAGACCCGCGAGGGCCAACGCGTCCTTGATGCCGCGCTCCGGAGCGCCGTCGAACACGGGGCTCGCGTAGTGAACGCCGCCGCGGAGCTTCTGCGCGACCTTCTTCATCTCGTCGTCGGACAACTTGCTCAGCCACTTGTGCAGCTGGGAGTCGCCCTCGAAGATCCGAAGAATGTGCTCGCGAATGGCTTGTGGGCTGAACTTCGTCTCCAGCATGTACTGGAACTGCCAGCCGAGAACCCGCGCGCCCCACCCGAGGTGGGTCTCGAGGATCTGACCGACGTTCATACGCGAGGGAACGCCGAGCGGATTGAGCACGATGTCGACGGGGCGACCATCCTGCAGGTACGGCATGTCCTCTTCCGCCATGATGCGGGAGATGACGCCCTTGTTGCCGTGGCGACCGGCCATCTTGTCGCCGACCTGCAGCTTGCGCTTGATGGCGATGTAGACCTTCACCATCTTGATGACGCCCGGCGGGAGCTCGTCGCCCTTCGACAGACGGTCGATCTTGTCGCGGAAGTGCTCTTCGCGGACCTGGATGATCTCCTCCAGCTGGCGAAGCTTCTCCGCGAGCTCCTCGGCGCCTTCCACCGGCAGCTCGCCCCAGTACTTCTGGGGGATCTCCGACAGCGAAGCCTCGTCGAGCACGGCGCCCTTCTGGAGAAGGACCTTGCCCTTGTCGTCGACCAGCTTGCCGTTCGTCGTCTGACCGACGAGCTGGCGCTTGATCTGACGGAAGAACGAATCGCGCAGGATCTTGATCTCCTCGTCGCGCGAGCGCTCGAGGCGCTGACGCTCGTGGTCTTCGATGTCCTTCGCGCGCTCGTCCTTCTCCGTGCCTTTGCGGGAGAAGATGCGGGCGTTGATGACGATGCCGCCCACGCCCGGGGGGACGCGCAGCGAGCTGTCGCGAACGTCGCCGGCCTTCTCACCGAAGATGGCGCGGAGCAGTTTCTCTTCCGGAGAGAGCTGCGTCTCGCCCTTCGGCGTGATCTTGCCGACGAGGATGTCGCCCGGCTTCACCTCGGCGCCGATGCGCACGATGCCCGACTCGTCGAGGTCCTTGAGGGCTTCCTCGCCGACGTTCGGAATGTCGCGCGTGACTTCTTCCTTGCCGAGCTTCGTGTCGCGGGCCACGCATTCGAACTCCTCGATGTGGATCGAGGTGAACACGTCGTCCTTGGCGATACGCTCCGACACGAGGATCGAGTCTTCGAAGTTGTAGCCCTGCCACGGCATGAACGCGACGAGCACGTTCTGGCCGAGCGCGAGCTCGCCCATGTCACAGGACGGGCCGTCGGCGAGAACGTCGCCCACCTTCACGCGCTCACCGGCTCGGACGATCGGCTTCTGGTTGAAGCAGGTCGACTGGTTCGAGCGCTGGAACTTGTTGAGGTGGTAGATGTCCGGGATTTCCGCCTTGTCACCTTCGGCGCGGACGACGATGCGCTGTGCGTCGACGCTCTCGATGATGCCTTCGCGCTTGGCGACCACGCAGACGCCCGAGTCACGGGCCAGCTTGCCCTCCATGCCCGTGCCGACGTACGGCGCGTGCGAGCGGATGAGCGGCACGGCCTGACGCTGCATGTTGGCGCCCATGAGCGCGCGGTTTGCGTCGTCGTGCTCGAGGAACGGCACCAGCGCCGCGGCGACCGACACCATCTGGTTCGGCGCCACGTCGATGAGCTGCACCATGTCCGGCGTGGCCAAGTGGAAGTCACCGTTGATACGCGCCGAGACGAGCGACTCGCGGAAGCGCCCCTTCTCGTCGACGTCGGCCGAGGCCTGGGCGATGTACTTGCCCTCTTCCTCGAGCGCCGAGTACCAGCCCAACTCGTCCGTCACGCGGCCGTCGGCCACCTTACGGTACGGAGTCTCGACGAAGCCGAAGTCGTTCACGCGGGCGAACGTCGACAGCGACGCGATGAGGCCGATGTTCGGACCTTCCGGCGTTTCAATCGGGCAAATACGGCCGTAGTGGGTGATGTGAACGTCGCGGACCTCGAAGCCTGCGCGCTCGCGGGTCAGACCACCCGGGCCGAGTGCGGAGAGACGACGCTTGTGCGTGACCTCGCTCAGCGGGTTCGTCTGGTCCATGAACTGCGAGAGCTGCGAGGAGCCGAAGTACTCCTTCACCACGGCGCTGACCGGCTTGGCGTTGATCAGGTCGTGCGGCATGAGCGTGTCGATCTCTTGCGACATCGACATGCGCTCTTTGATGGCGCGCTCCATGCGGACCAGGCCGATGCGGTACTGGTTCTCCATGAGCTCACCGACCGCGCGCACGCGGCGGTTGCCGAGGTGGTCGATGTCGTCGACCGAGCCGCGGCCGTTCTTCAGCTCGATGAGGTGGCGAACCGTCTCGAGGATGTCCTGGGCCGTGAGCACCTGGGTATCGAGCGCGGGGCGCTGATCCTCGGGCAGGTCGCGGTAGAACTTGTAGTTCAACTTGAGGCGGCCGACCTTGGAGAGGTCGTAGCGCTCCGGGTTGAAGAACAGGTTGTTGAAGAGCGTCTTCGCCGTCTCGAGCGTGGGCGGATCACCCGGGCGCAGGCGGCGGTAGATCTCCATGATCGCGTCTTCCGTCGTCTTCACCTTCTCGGCGAGCAACGTGTCGCGGAGGTAGGAGCCGACGTTCAGACCATCGATGAAGAGCACGCGGAACTGCTCGACACCGGCCTCGCGGAGCTTCTCGATCTTGCCCTCGGTGACTTCTTCGTTCACCTCGATGAGGACTTCGCCGGTCTCCTTGTCGACGATGTCGTGCGCGGCCACCTTGCCGACGATCTCTTCGACGTCGACCTGGAGGCGGTCCACCTTGGCGTCGCGCAGCTTGCGGATGGCGGCCTTGGTGTACTTGGTGTTCTTCTTGACGATGACGTCGTTGCCGACCTTGATGTCGCGCGTGGCGCGCTGACCACTCAAGAGCTCGTATTCGACGCTCTTGGCGATCTTGCCACCCTTGTCCAGGTACACCGTCTCGGTGTTGTAGAAGTAGTTGAGCAGGTCCTGCGTCGAGTAGCCGAGGGCGCGCAGAAGCACCGTCGCGTGCATCTTCCGGCGGCGGTCGATGCGGACGTAGATGATGTCCTTCGGGTCGAACTCGAAGTCGAGCCACGAACCGCGGTACGGAATGACGCGCGCGGAATAGAGGAGCTTGCCGCTCGAGTGCGTCTTGCCCTTGTCGTGGTCGAAGAAGACGCCGGGGCTACGGTGGAGCTGGCTAACGACGACGCGCTCGGACCCGTTGATGATGAACGTACCGGTGTCCGTCATCAGCGGAATCTCGCCGAAGTAAACCTCCTGCTCCTTGATGTCACGCACGATGCGGTCGCCACCGTCGCGCGTGTCGTAAATCATGAGCTGGGTGGTCACCTTGATCGGCGCCGCGTAGGTCATGCCGCGCTGTCGGCACTCCTCGACGTCGTACTTCGGCTTCTCCAGGTTGTAGCTAACGAAGACGAGCTCGCTCGTCCCGTTGAAGTCTTTAATGGGGAAAACAGAGCGGAAGACCGCTTGGAGGCCCACCTCGACCCGGTCCGGCTGCGGCACCGTCGCCTGCAGGAACTTGTCGTAAGACGACTTCTGGATGTCGATGAGGTTGGGCACCTCGATGAAGCGCGGGACGCGCCCGAGGTCTTTACGGATGCGGAAGTTGGATTGGATAGCGTTCGCCATCGCTGCTCCTTGCCGGGTGACTACCTGGAGGCCACTAAGATAAGCGTCGTCTAAAAGCCGAAACGCCGAGAGGGACGAATGCGACGAGATCTCTCCCGTCGCACCGTCCCGTTGTCGGCACTACAGATAAAAAGCGTGTGAAATCAATTACTTGAGCTCGACCTTGGCGCCAGCCTCTTCGAGCTTCTTCTTGAAGTCCTCGGCCTCGGCCTTGGACACGCCTTCCTTTAGGGGCTTGGGCGCTGCCTCGACCAGGTCCTTGGCTTCCTTGAGGCCGAGACCGGTGATCTCGCGCACGACCTTGATCACGTTGATCTTGCTCGCGCCCGCTTCCTTCAGCTCGACGGTGAACTCCGTCTTCTCCTCAGCCGGAGCGGCCGCGGCCGCAGCCGGACCCGCGACACCGGCAACGACTGCCGGAGCTGCCTTGACGCCCCACTTCTCTTCGAGGGTCTTGATCAGCTCTGCAATCTGGATGACGGGCAGGTTCGAGAGGTATTCGACGACCTGCTCTTTGTTGAGATCTGCCATTTTTCAATTCTCCGTATTCGATATTAAAACTTTGAAATTTTTAGAAACTTTGAGGAGCTCGAGCCCAATCACTCGCCGTTTGCCTGGCGCTCTTTGGCCGAAAGCAAGTAGACGAAGTTCTGTGCAGGAGCATTGAGCAGGGCAACGAACTGCTGGAGCGGCGCTTGGAACGTCGCGAGCAGCTTGGCGCGTAGCTCGTCTTTGCCAGGCATCGTCGCGAGTTCGTTCTCGACCGCCGCGGCGTCGATCACGGAACCCTCGATGAGGCCCGCCTTGATCTGGAGTTTTTCCCCGAGGGGGCCGTCCTTGCGGAAAGCCTTCACCACCTTGGCGGCGGCACCGGGTTCTTCGTAGCTCCACGCAATACCGGTCATCCCGACGAGGACGGGCTTGAGCTTGTCGCTGTAGGCTTCACCCTTCAGCGCTTGCTTGACCAGCGTGTTCTTGACGACTTTGTATTCGACGCCCGCTTTGCGGAACTGCGCGCGGAGCCTCGTTACGTTTTCGACCGTCATCCCCTTGTAGTCGAGGAAAACGGCGGCCGTCATCTTGTCGAAACGAGCGCGGACTTCTGCGATTTCCGCGTTCTTTTCGGCAATCTGGCTCTTCACGGTCGCACCAGCTTCCGTAGCCATGATCACGCCTCCTCCGTCCGGCCGATGTACTGAGCCGGGTCGATCTTGATTCCGGGGCCCATGGTCGAAGAGACCGAGATGCTCCGAAGGTACGTCCCCTTGGCGGTCGACGGCTTCTGCCGCACGAGCGCATTGATGAGGGCGGCCGCGTTCTCGGCCAGGGCGAGTTCCTCGAAGGAAACCTTGCCGATGCGGGCGTGGACGATGCCAGCCTTCTCGACGCGGTATTCGATCTTGCCGCCTTTGGCTTCGCGAACGGCGTTGCCCACATCGAAGGTGACGGTGCCGACCTTGGGGTTCGGCATGAGTCCCCGGGGGCCGAGGATACGACCGAGCTTACCGACGGCGCCCATCATGTCGGGCGTCGCGATCACGCGATCGAAGTCCATGAACCCTTCGGAAACCTTCGCCACCATGTCGTCGCTACCGACGAAATCGGCGCCGGCCTCTTTGGCCTCGCGCTCTTTCTCGCCCTTCGCGAAGACGAGCACTCGGACAGCCTGTCCGGTGCCGTGGGGAAGAACGATCGCTCCGCGCACCATCTGGTCGGCGTGCTTTGGATTCACGCCAAGCCTGACGGCGAGATCGACCGTCTCGTCGAACTTGGCGTACTTGGCCTGCTTGACCAACGCACACGCCTCATTCGTCGTGTATTTGCGCGACCGGTCGACTACCGACTCGGCCTTTGCGCGGTTCTTGGGTACCTTGGGCATTTTCCTCCTTTGCGGTCCTTCTGACCTCCCACCGTTGGCCGCGAGCATCGCGGCGCGGTGGTTGATTCAAGTCTTTGTCAAACCTGCCCCGTGCCCGTGCCCTTGCCCGTTTCCCCGAAGAATCGGGCATGGGCACGGGCACGTTTACGGGTTCAAACCACGTCGATCCCCATCGAGCGCGCGGTGCCCATGATGGTGAGCTCGGCCGCTTCGAGGCTCGTGCAGTTCATGTCGCCGATCTTCTGCTGGGCGAGCTCTTTGACCTGCGCGCGGGTCACCTTGCCGACCTTGTTCTTGTTCGGCTCCTTGGAACCGCTGCCCGGCTTCTTGCCCGTGGCCAAACCGGCGGCCTTCTTGAGGAGGACGCTGGCGGGCGGGGTGCGCAGGATGAACGAGAACGAACGGTCGGAGTAGACCGTGATCACCACGGGGATGATCATGTCGCCGCCGGCCGTCTTGGCGTTGAACTCCTTGCAGAACTGCATGATGTTCACGCCGTGCGAGCCGAGCGCCGGGCCCACCGGGGGGGCCGGGTTGGCCTTGCCCGCGGGGAGCTGCAATTTGATTTGTCCAGTGACCTTCTTCGCCATGGGATGACTCTTCGTTTGCTCCTACGGGTGTTCTCGGGTTTCGGGTCCCTTTATTTGGGGACCTGAAGCGAAAGTCCGTAGTGCGCATGGGAGCCGCGGGGAAACGGCCCCAGTTGGTGGAAAACTAGGGAAACGGAAACCTAGGGGAGACTTAGACGCGCTTTTCGACTTGGCTGAAATCGAGTTCAACCGGGGTGGCGCGACCAAAAATGGAAACCTTGACCTTCAGCTTCTGCTTGTCGGGTTTGACCTCTTCGACGGTGCCGCTGAAGTTGGCAAATGCTCCGTCGATGACGCGGATCTCGTCGCCCGCCTCGAAGGAGACGCGCGGCTTGGGTTTGACGGCGCCTTCCACGATGATCTTGCGAAGATCGTCGATTTGCGGAGGCTTGACCTCCTGCGGGCGCTGGTTGCCGATGAAGCCGGTGACCTTCGGGGTGTCCTTGACGAGGTGCCAAGCGTCCTCGCTCATCTCCATCTCGACGAAGATGTAGCCCGGGAAGCTGTTCTTCTGACGAACGCGGGCTTTGCCGCCGGCGCGCTGCTCTTGCACGGTCTCGGTCGGGATCAGGATCTCACCGAACTGAGCGTCCTTTCCGTGTTCCTTGATGCGCTGAAGCAGGGCCTCGCGGACCTTGTTCTCGTAGCCGGAGTAGGTCTGAATGACGTACCACTTCTTGGACATGGCTGATGCCTTCACGTGACTTGAGGCCTCTTCAGGCGCCCCTTTGGCGACGGTTTGGACGGCGCTGTCAGGCGACCGGCCTCTTGCTTGGTGTGACACCATCGCGTTACGTTCCGTAGACGAGGTTGGTGACGAAACCCCAGAACCGATCCATCAGCGCGAAAAAGATGGTGGCAAGAGCGGTGGTCACCAGAACGACCGCTGTCGAGTTCGTTACCTCCTGCTTGCTCGGCCAAGTGACTTTCGAAAGCTCATCCGCGACTTCTTCGGCAAGCTCCCGCGCGCGCGTCCTCTTCCAATAGTAGATGGCGGTTGCCAATCCGACGGCGCCGGCGACCGGCATCACCACCTCGTCGTGGGGCTCGCCGATCTGCGGCTTGTACTGCGAGAGCCGGAACCAAGCGGCGCCAAGCACCTTCGAGACGATGAAGGCAATGAGGATCGCGCCCCCAAAATAGGCCGCAAAGACGAACCGAGCCGTCCCAAATTGGGCCGGGGCAACGGCTTCGTCTCCCTCGTCTTCGTCGTCCTCTTCTTCTTCGGATGTGGCCAACGCGTCGGTCTTGCCGTTGGCGAGCTCATCCGTTTTACGCACACCAATGCCGGTCGGGCGGGCCGCACCTGACGGCGAGGACTCAGCGCCTTCCACGTTCTCGGACTGGGAGGTTTCTTCGGATTCCGAGCTTTCTTGCCCTTCCTCCGGCGAATCGCCGTCCTTTTCCTTGTACTTTTGCGTGATCGACATGGTGGTTTCAAAGAGCCACCTCCCCTTTTGGTTGGGGGGAGGTTCGGGAGGCAGAGCGATGCGCCCTGCGGGGACCGTGCCATAGCACGGGTGGCGGAAGACGCCAGCTTTCTCAGCAACGCACGTGCTCAAACAGCATGGCGTGCGGTATGGGCAGGGGCTGGGGGACTCGAACCCACGACCTGCGGATTTGGAATCCGCTGCTCTACCAACTGAGCTAAACCCCTAAACGGTCGCGTTTGTTTCGGCTCTTCTCTGCTTCTGCCTGCTTCTGCCTCGGAAGCCCTACTTGGTTTCCTTGTGAACCGTGTGGCGCTTGCAGGAGGGGCAGAACTTTTTCAGCTCGAGCTGCCCCTTCTGCGTCACCTTTCGGTTCGTCTTGTAATTTCGGGACGAACACTCGGTGCAAACGAGCGTCATCGTGACGCGTGCACCCATCCGAAGATTCCCTTACTCGAGAATCTTCGTCACGATGCCGGCGCCGACCGTACGGCCGCCTTCGCGGATCGCGAAGCGCATCTGCTCTTCGAGACCCACCGCCGTGATCAGGCTGATCGTCATCGTGATGTTGTCGCCCGGCATGACCATCTTGGTGCCTTCCGGCAACTCGCAGGTCCCCGTCACGTCCGTCGTGCGCATGTAGAACTGCGGACGGTAGTTCGTGAAGAACGGCGTGTGGCGGCCGCCCTCTTCCTTCTTCAGGACGTACACTTCGCCCACGAACTTCTTGTGCGGCGTAACCGAGCCCGGCTTGCAGAGAATCTGGCCGCGCTCGATGTCCGTACGCTCGATGCCGCGCAGGAGGAGGCCGACGTTGTCGCCTGCCTGGCCCTGGTCGAGCAGCTTGCGGAACATCTCGACGCCCGTGACCGTGACCTTGCGCGAATCGGCAAAGCCAACGATCTCGACGTCCTCGCCGACCTTGATCACGCCGCGCTCGATGCGGCCCGTCGCGACGGTGCCGCGGCCTTTGATCGAGAACACGTCCTCGACCGCGAGCAGGAACGGCTTGTCGACGTCACGCTGCGGCTCCGGAATCGCCTCGTCGAGAGCGTTGATCAGGTTCCCGATCGACTCTTCCCACTTCGGCTCGCCGTTGAGCGCCGGGAACGACGCCACCTGGACGACCTTCGCGTTGTCGCCGTCGAACTTGTTCTTCGTCAGAAGCTCGCGGACTTCCATCTCGACCAGGTCGAGCATTTCCGGGTCGTCGACCGCGTCACACTTGTTGAGCGCAACGACGATGTGGTTCAAACCGACCTGACGGGCCAAGAGAACGTGCTCGCGCGTCTGCGGCATGACCGAGTCGAGCGCGCTCACCACGAGGATGGCGCCGTCCATCTGCGCCGCACCCGTGATCATGTTCTTGATGTAGTCGGCGTGGCCGGGGCAGTCGACGTGGGCGTAGTGGCGCTTCTCGCTCTCGTACTCCACGTGCGAAGCCGCGATGGTGACCGTCTTGGTCGCGTCGCGAACCGTGCCGCCCTTGGCGATGTCGGCGTAGCTGATGACCTTGGCCAGGTTCTTCTTGGACTGAACCTTCACGAGTGCTGCCGTCAAGGTCGTCTTCCCGTGGTCGATGTGGCCGATGGTGCCCACATTCACGTGGGGCTTGCTTCGGTTGAATTTCTCTTTCGCCATGACTTTCTCCGAGAAACGATTCGAAACGGGCAACGCTTGAGGCGGCCAAAAGGCGGTGCTGCGGGGGACTACGACGAGAGCCCACCACGGGGCTTGAACCCGTGACCTCTTCCTTACCAAGGAAGTGCTCTACCACTGAGCTAGGTGGGCTTTTTGATGGATCTTTCGACCCATCAACCCTGGTGGTTGCCAGGGTGAGGTCTCTATGTCGGGGATAGGGGATCCGAAATCGAGGGCCTCAAAAGAAAAGAATGAAGAAGAAACGATCGATGAAGAAACCAGTTGGAGCGGGAGACCGGGTTCGAACCGGCGACGTTCAGCTTGGAAGGCTGACGCTCTACCAACTGAGCTACTCCCGCGAAAACCTTGACCTGCTGCGAACTTGAAGCAAACGGGAGTGGAGGGTGATGGATTCGAACCATCGAAGGCATAGCCGGCAGATTTACAGTCTGCTCCCTTTGGCCGCTCGGGCAACCCTCCAGAATTTTTGGACTTCTTACGCGATTAACTTTCTCTTGAGTAGGGGGTGCTTCAAATCCGATTGCGAGAAGGGTCTGGAGAGCTGACGAGGGGAGTTGAACCCCTAACCACCTGTTTACAAAACAGGTGCTCTACCATTGAGCTACGTCAGCACGTTTGAACGACGGGCCGCGCAAAGTAGCTCAGGAGACAAGAATCCGCAAGCAAGACGGACGCCAGGGGACTCTTGCCAAGGTGCGCACCGGTAGCGCGTTGGGCGGGTCGTGTCAAGCACTGCGAAGAGAAGAGACCACGAGGACGAGGAGACGGGGAGATTTTCAGGGGTTCGAGCGCCGACAATTTACGCGACTCGGACCACGAAACTCCCCGCCTCGCTGTGAATTCTTCTGCCGTTTCAGGGCTTGCTCGGAAAGCGCTTCGCGGGCGAGGGCGGCGGCGTGGCGATGCGCGGGGCCTTCGACGGTGCAGGCGTGGGAATGCGCGGCGCCCTGGAGGGCGGCGGCGTGGGAATGCGCGGCGCCTTCGATGGGGAGGGCGTGGGGATGCGCGTGGCCTTGAAGGGCGGCGGTGTGGCGAGGCGCTCCGCCTTCGTCGGGAGGGGCGTCTTGAGGGGACTCTTGCTCGGGAGCGGCGTGGCCAGGCGCTCCGTCGAGGCACGGGCCCGCGGACGTAGGCCCTCGGTGAGCACGTTGAGCATCATGTTGATCTCGGCCGGGTCGTCCCACTGCGCGTTGGGCATCAGGATGGTGCGCGTGACGAGGTATCCACCGACGACGGAGAGCACCATGCGAAGGAGCGCTGCGGGCGGCATCTGGCGAAGCTCGCCCTTCGCCTGAAAGTGCTCCGCGAGCTTGATGAAGCGCGGATAGATGTCGCGCTGGCCCCGCTCGAAGAACCGATCGAAGAGCTCGGGGCGCAAGAGCACCTCTTGCACGATCAGTTTGAGCTTGGCGCGATGGGTCTTCGCGAACTCGAGGCGGTTGAGGAACAACGCGCGCAGGAAGTCCTCGAGACGATCCCATGGGATCGTCATGGTGTCGGCCACGCTCGATAGAACTTGAGGAGCTACGAGCTCGAGCACCGCCGGGCTGACGGTCTCCTCGAAGAGCCTCTCCTTGCTCTTGAATTGCGAGAAGAGGGTCTTCTCGGCAACGCCGGCACGTTGTGCCAGGGCGGCGGTGGTGGTTGCGGCAAAGCCTCGCTCGGCAAACAGCTCGAGCGCGGCCGCAAGTATGCGCTGACGGGTCTCGTTCGTTGCAGTCACGACTCTATCTTGACAGATGGTGGGTTGGTAAGTAAGTACTTGTTGGTAAGTAAGTGCTCACCAAAACCTGGTGGGGCGACGGCTCAGCGTCGCGAACTTGCAGAGAAACCTGCAGAGAAACTTGCAGAGGACGGGGCGATGAAAGAGCGAAGTCGGTTCGCGCCACCGAAACGTGCGGTTGCGGCGGTGCTCGGCGCTATAGCACTTGCGGGGGCGCTCGGGTGGCGCGTGCATGCACAGCAGGCCGACCTTCGAAAACCCTCCGGTGGTTCGGGAACGGTGGAGGGCACGGAGGTCGTCGTAAGCTCGCGCGTGCAAGGGCGCATCCGCGAAGTGCTCGTGCAGGCCGGCGACACCGTGAAGCGATCGCAGGTGATTGCACGGCTCGATTGCATCGACCAAGAGGCTAGCCTTCGCTCCGCGCAGGCGCAACTTCGCGTTGCGGAGTCGAATGTCGATGTCGCCGAGGCGCAATCGCTCGACGCACACGACAACGCATTGGTGGTGGCGTCGAAGACGGCATCGGCGCGGGCCGAAGGAGCGTCGGCCATGGCGGCCGCGGAGCAGGCCGCTCGCGAGGCGGATCGCACGTCGCGTCTGCATCGCGAAGGGGTGGTGGCCGCCGTCGAATGGGAGCGGACGGACACGCAGCGCGAGCAGCTCGATGCGCAGCGAAGGGCTGCGCTCGCCGCGTTGCAAACCACGGTGCTCTCCGCCAAAAGCGCCCGCAGTTCGGCACAGGCTGCAAGGACGCGGGTGGAGGCCGCACGGGCCGCCGTGGAGTCGGCGCGGGCCGAGGTGACGCGCGCCGAGACGAGCGTGGCGGAGTGCACTTTGCTCGCCCCACGCGACGCCGTCGTGACGGATCGGTTCCTCGAGCCGGGCGCGGTGGTGGCGCCAGGCAGCCGGGTGGCAGGGACCATCGACCTGTCGACGGCGAAGGTCGTGTTCTTCTTGCCCAATGCGGAGCTCGCACGTGCACGTATCGGGGTGCGCGCAGTGGCGCGAGTGGATGCCTATCCGGAACGCGTGTTCGAAGGGCGCGTGCAGCGCGTGGCGAGCGAAGCGGAGTTCACGCCCCACAACGTGCAAACGCGCGAGGACCGCGATCGGCTCGTGTACGCCGTGGAGGTGCACATCGACAATGACGACGGATCGCTGCGCGCCGGGATGCCGGCGGAGGTCACGCTGCCGTGACCGTCCCCCACCCCAGCCCTCCCCCTGCGGGGGAGGGAGCCAAGACGTTGCTCGAAGCGCTCAATGTTACAAAGTGTTTCGGCGACACGCGGGCGCTTTCGGGAGCGTCGCTGACGCTGCGCGAGGGTGAGCTTTTGGGGCTCGTCGGGGCCGATGGCGCGGGGAAGACCTCGCTCATTCGCGCGCTCGTGGGCCTGGTGGCCATCGATGGCGGCACGGTGACCGTGGGCGGCGCGACGTGGGACGGGGCCGGGCGCGATGCACGCGAGTCGCTCGGGTACATGCCGCAGCAGTACAGCCTGTATCCCGATTTGTCGGTGGAGGAGAATCTGACGTTCTTCGCGCGGCTGTTCGGCTTGAAGCGCCATGTCTTCGAGGAGCGGCGAGAGCAGCTGCTCACCATGACCTTGCTCGATCGGGCACGGGATCGGCCAGCGGGCAAGCTGTCGGGCGGCATGTACAAGAAGCTGGCGGTGGCGTGTGCGCTGCTGCATCGACCGCGGGCGCTGGTGCTCGACGAGCCGACCAACGGGGTCGATCCCGTGAGCCGGCGCGAGCTGTGGGCGCTGCTCTACGAGTTCGTCGGCCAGGGCATGGGCGTGCTCATCGCCACGCCATACATGGACGAAGCTGCGCGGTGCGGGCGCGTGGTGCTGCTCTCGCACGGGGTGGTGCTTGCCGAGGGGGCGCCAGCAGCCCTGGTGGCCTCGCTCGAGCACGTGCCGGGTGCCCGGCACGATTTCGAAGATTTCTACCTGAGCGTCGTAGACTCCCCCTCCCCGAGCCCTCTGCGTGGAAAGTCGGCCGCCGCAAGCGACGGACCTCCGGCGGGGGGGGAGGGAGCACCAGAGGTGCTTCCATGATGCCCCATGGGACCGGTGCTCCCGCCATTGAGGTTCGTGGGCTCGAGAAGAGGTTCGGCGACTTTCGTGCGGTGCGCGGGGTGTCGTTTCACGTCGAGCAGGGGGAGATCTTTGGGTACCTCGGGGCGAACGGCGCGGGGAAGTCGACGACCATCCGCATCCTGTGCGGGCTGCTCGTGCCGTCGGGCGGAACGGCGATCGTGGCGGGGCACGACGTGGCGACGGACTCGGAGGGCGTGCGGCTCTCCGTGGGGTACATGTCGCAGAAGTTCTCGCTCTATCCCGATTTGACGGCGTTCGAGAACCTGGACTTCTTCGGCGGCGCCTACCGCCTGCCGCCCGCACAGCGCCGAAAACGCGCGCGCGATTTGATGAACGAAGTGGGACTCGATCCGAGCGATGCGACGCTCACCGGCGCGATGCCCGGGGGCACGCGGCAGCGGGTGGCGCTGGCGGCGGCGCTTCTTCACGAGCCGCGCATCGTCTTTTTGGACGAGCCCACGGCGGGCGTCGATCCGGCGGCGCGGCGCACGTTCTGGCGCACGATTCGCCGCATCGCCGAGTCGGGCGTGACCATCTTCGTCACGACGCACTACATGGACGAGGCCGAGTCCTGCCATCGCGTCGGGCTGATGGTGGACGGCGAGCTGGTCGCGCTGGACACGCCGTCGCGCCTCAAAGAGACGTACGTCCCCGGCGTCATCTACGAGATACGCGGCCCGGCATTGCCGCAGGAGCCGCTGCGCGCCCTGCCCGGTGTCACACGGGTCGAGCCCTTCGGCGCAGGGCTTCACGTGGGCGGCGACGCACGGCTGAACGCCGACGCCATTGCGCGAGCACTCGGGTCGGCCGGCGCAGGCGAGGCCACCATCGAACCGATTTCGGCGACCTTGGAGGACGTGTTCCTCGCCGTGGTCACACGAAAGGCGGCGCCGTGAACCTCGCAGCGCTGCGCCGCACGTGGGCCATGGCCCAGAAGGAGTGGATGCACATCGGGCGCGACTCCGCGACCTTGTACTTCGCGCTGGTGATGCCGCTGCTGCTGCTCGTTCTCTTCGGGTACGCGGTCTCGTTCGATCTGGACCACATTCGCACGGTCATCGTGGACCGCGATCACTCGGCGGAGAGCCGGTTGCTCGCGCAACATCTTTTCTCGGGGAAGACCTTCGATCGAACCGCGGACCTCGAGCACGAGGCCGACGTGGAACCGATGTTCCGACGGCGCGAGGCGCAGATGGCCTTGGTCATTCCCAAGGGCTTCAGCGCGAGCTTGGCCCGGGGCGAAGCCGTGCGCGTGCAGGTGCTCGTGGATGCCGCGGACAACGTGGTGGCCGGCACCGCCGTCGGCTACGTATCGCGCTTTGCCGAGAATACGAACCGCGCGCGGAGGCTCGAGGTGCTCGGCGACGAGCCGGCACGCATCGAGGCACGGGTGCGTGCGCTGTACAACCCTGAGCTGCGCTCCACGGTGTTCCTCGTGCCCGGGCTCATTGCCTTCATTCAATCGATGATGGGCGTGCTCCTCACCGCCCTCACCGTCGCGCGCGAATGGGAGCGCGGCAGCATGGAGCAGCTGTTCGCCACGCCGGTCTCGCGGCTGGAGATCGTGGTGGGCAAGCTCCTTCCCTACTTCGGCGTGGGCATGGTCCAGATGCTCCTGGTCCTCACCGTCGGAACGTGGCTCTTCGACGTCCCCATTCGCGGATCGCTGCTGGTGCTCTTCGCCGTCTCGTCCTTGTTTCTTGCCGCGTGCCTGGGCCAGGGGCTTCTCATCAGCGTGGCCACGCGCAATCAAATGGTGGCTACGCAGCTCGCTGCGGTCACCTCCATGCTGCCGGCGGCGCTGCTCAGCGGGTTGATCATCCCCATCGACAACATGCCCCGCGTCCTGCAGATCCTCACGCAGGTGCTGCCCGCGCGGCATTTCGTGAGCGCGCTGCGGGCCATCCTCCTGCGCGATGGTTCGCTCGTGTCGATGCTTCCCGACGCGGGTGCGCTCGCGCTGTTTGCGCTGGCCATGCTGGCCATGTCCACCAAGTCGTTCCGAAAGGTCATCGCATGATCCGTCCGTACACACTGGTGGCCTTGATCAAGAAAGAGTTCATCCAGGTCTTTCGCGACAAGCGGATGCTCGCCGTGCTGCTCGTCGTCCCCGTGCTCCAGGTCACCGTCTTCGGGTACGCCGCCAACCTGGAGCTCACGCGCGTCACGGGGGTCGTGGTCGACGAAAGCCGCTCGCGCGAAAGCACGGAGTTCACCGAGGCGCTCGGGGCGGAGGGCACCTTTCACCTGCGGCACGTGAAGGCTGTCCGCGATGCGGAAGCGGCGCTTCGCGATGGCGAAGCGTCGATGGCGCTGGTCATTCCGCGAGAATTTTCACGCAAGCTGGGCACGGGGGAGAGCGCGCGGGTGCAGGCGCTGGTCGACGGATCGGATCCTTCGCAGGCGCAGTCGGCCATGAATGCGCTGGAGCAATTCGTCGCGATGCAGGCCGCACCGTCCATGCGCCCAGCCCCCGTCATGGTGCTGGAGCCGCGGTTCTTCTTCAATCCGGGCCTCAAGAGCCGGCTTTTCATGGTGCCCGGCACGGCGGCGGCGGTTCTCGTGATTGTGACGTCCATCGTCACGGCGATGGGGCTGACGCGCGAGCGCGAGGTGGGAACGATGGAGCAGCTCTTGGTGACGCCCATGTCGAGCGTGACGCTCATGGTGGGGAAAACCATTCCGTATGCCATGTTCGGCTTGGTGGACGAGATGCTCATTCTGCTCGCGGGCAATCTCTTGTTCGATGTGCCCCTTCGCGGCGTGGGCCTGATCTTTCTGGCGACTACCGTGTACCTGGTGGCCACGTTGGGCATCGGTCTGTTCATTGCGACGATCGCCCGCACGCAACAGCAGGCGCTCATGGGCGGCTTCTTTTTCCTGCTGCCGGCGATATTGCTGTCCGGGTTTCTGACGTCGGTCGATGCCATGCCGGGTTGGATCAAGCCCATCACCTGGATCAACCCCGTCAAATACTTCGTCGACATCTGCCGCTCCGTTCTCTTGCGCCGCGCGTCGTTGGGCGATGTGCTCGGAGCACTGACATCGCTCGCGATCCTCGGCGTGGGGTTGCTCGCGGGGGCGTCATGGCGATTTCGAAAGCAAATCGGCTAACGAGCCTGCAAGAACCAAGGCTTTCCGTCGCGAGGGCGCGCGTGCTAAGCACGCGGCTGGACATGGCGGAAAAGGCCTATACCCAGCTGGTGCATCGACGGGAAGGCGGACGGCTGCGGCGGTTCTTGGTCCTGCGGCCCTTCGGTCCTGCCCTCGAGTTCGACGACATGGATCATCCGCCGGAGCTGCCCGCGTACGACGCCGCGCGCGATCTGGCGCCGCGCACGCCACAGTTCGTGGAGCACACGCTCACGGCGAACGAACGCGGCAAGGGAGGACGGCCGGGGCTGCCCGTGGTGACGGGCGCGCTGGCGGTGGATTGCGATCTCTCGGGCGCGTGCTGTTCGCAGTACCCCGTGATTCCCGCCACGCCGGAGGAGAGCCGGCGCGCCGTGGATGCCTTGAAGCGGTTCGAGCCGGGTAAGCCTCCGATGAAGCCCGAGGACGGATTTGCACCGTCGACGCTCGGCCGGCGCGACCTTTTGACGCCCATTCTCGAGGGCGATGGGTGCACATTTCTGACGGGCGAAGGGTGCCGCATTCACAAGCTGGCCGGCGCCGCGGCAAAGCCTTGGACGTGCCGGCAGTATCCGCTGCAGGTCGTTCACTGCGGGAATCAGTTCGAAGTGAGCATCCTTCCGCAATGCGCCTGCGCCGCGCGCACGGTGCACCGTTCCGAGGATGCCGACGAGTGGCCGACCAATCCGCTGCAAGGGCTCACCACCGTTCCGCAGGTCCCGCCGCAGGTCCGCGTGGACGATGCCCGGAGCCTGCCGCGCGCGGGCTATCTGGAATGGGCACGCGCCTTGGCGGACGTGTTGACCGTGCCGGGCATGGATCCGGTGCGCATTCTGGAAAGCGCAACGACGAGCCTTCGCGTTCCAGGCGGAACACTGACCGACGCCTGGCTGCGAACCTTGCAAACGCGCATGACGTCGGAGGCCGCGCGCCTGGAGACTTATTTGGATCCCGCGGGGCCGCAGCCCAAAGGCGCACGTTGGGCCGCGAAGCTCGCCGAGGGCCTCTTGCGCAAGCCGCACCCGAAGCCGGTGCCCTCGGCGAACGACGGACTGGTGTTCGCGCTGGCCTTCCGCGCGCACCTGCTGCTCGAGCTTCCGTCGCTCGCGGCCACCCTGTGCGATCTGACCCGCATCGCGCGCCTGGCCAGCCTCGCGAGGGCCATGACCCCCGCGGACAAGGTGGACGCTCGATTGGAGTCGACGACATTGCTTCTCTATTTGTGGGCCACGACACGCTGGCCGGTGGCCTCGGAGAAGACGTAGCGCTACGCCTCCAAGTAGTGTTGCGCTTCCTGGATGAGGCTCCGCAGCGCGACGGGATCCTGGAGGACGGGATCGTCGACCTCGAGGACGCCCAGTTGCATCAGGGCCTGGATGATGTCCGTCGGGGCGGCTTCGCTGACCTCGACGACCTCTGGCTCCTTGGTCACGAGCTTTTCGAGGAGGAAGCCGGTGAGGCGCTCCACGGACGGGTAGTTCCACGCGAGGGTTCCGGGAAGCGTGAGGGCGGTGCGCTTTTCGAGGCGGTTGCGTAGCTCCAGGGAGAGCATCGAATCGAGACCCATGCTTCCGAGCCGCGCCGTTCGGGAGATCTTGGACGCGGGCATTTTGAGCACGGCGGAGAGTTCCTCGAGAAGGAGGGTTTCGGCGAGCTTTTTGCGCTCGTCGGGGGCGAGTTCGGCGAGCTTCGGGAGAGCCGGCTCTCGCGGCGCGGCTTCGGTGGGTGCGCTGGAGTCGGCTCGGAGGGTTCGCAGGAGTGGCGATGCGGCCGCGTCGGGGTAGGCACGGCTCCACACGGGCCAGTCGACGTCCATGATGACGGTCTGCGCCGGGTTGCGGGCGAGGAGCGCGCCGAAGAGATCCAAGCCGGTGGCCGGGCTGAAGCTGCGCATGCCTTGCGACTCGCCGTCGAAGTGAAGATCGCGGGTGGCCATGCCGGCTTCGGCCCAGAAGCCCCAGTTGAAGGACTGCGCGGGCTCGCCCCGGGTGCGCCGGAACGCGGCGAGTCCGTCGAGGAAGGCGTTGGCGGCGGCGTAGCTTCCCAAGAGCGGGGAGTTGAGCACCGCGGAGGCGGACGAGAAGAGGGCGAAGAACTCGAGGGTGTCGCCGGGGAAGGCGCGATGCAGGTTCCAGGCGCCGTGCACTTTGGATTGGAACGCCTCCTCGAGGGCGTCTTCGCGCAACGCGGTCAAGAGCTCGGGGCGGATGACGCCCGCCAGGTGCGCGATGCCCGCGATGGGCGGACGCGCTTCCTGGGCGTACCCGTCGAGGAACGCGTTCAACGCCGCCGCATCGCCAATGTCCAGCGCGGGCGTGGCAACGTGGGCACCGAGGCGCTCGAGGTGCAGGATGCCGTCGACCTTCGCGCGAAGGTCCGCGGGGTGGCCTTCGTGCAACCAGGTTCGACGGGGCGGGAGCGGCGTGCGCCCGAGCAGGATCAGGTGGCGTGCACCGTGGGCGACCATCCAGGCCGCGAGGCGCAGGCCGAGGGCTCCGAGTCCGCCCGTCACGAGGTAGGCGCGATCGGGGCGGAAGGACGCAGGGGTGTGGCCCGGGGTGCTGTCGCGGAGCAAACGTGCGACGTGGCGACGCCCGTCCCGATAGAGGATGCGATCCTCGCCGGGAGCCTTTGCAAGAAGCTCCGCGACGAGCCGCTCCGCCTGGAGCTCGAGCGCATCCTCCGGATCGAGATCGACGATGCCGCCCCACAGCGCAGGGTGCTCCTGCGCGATGGCGCGCGTGAGGCCCCATATCGGGGTTTGCGCAGGGGAAGCGCCCCACGCGCCGCGCGTCACGAGCCAGAGTCGCGGTGCCGTCGGCAGGTGGTCGAGGGTCTTCAGAAGCTGCGCGACGCTTCGGCACCCGGAGGTCGACGGTTCGCTCAGATCGATGTTCCCGAGGTGGACGATGCCGGAGACGGATTCGGTCCACGCGCGGTCGTCGTCCGGCTGGCGGATGCGAACGACATGGCCCGCGGCCAGGAGGCGATCGGCCACGGCGTCCGCGAGGCCGCCGGGATCGCCCGCGATCAACCAGCGTTGCCGCTTCGTCGCGGGGTCGCGCGGAGGCGCTGGCGCCTCTTCCCAGCTGACGCGGTAGAGCAGCTCGCTCGAAGGACGCGGCGCGGAGGTGGCGTGCTCCAGCAAGTGGAAGCAGATGTGCTCGACGCGGGCGAGAAGACGTCCGGTGTCGTCGATGACGTCGATGTCGGCGTAGAGATCGCCGGCGTCGTCGGCGATGGGGCCGCGCCCGAGAAAGCGCACATGGCTCTGGACGGCGCGGCCTGCGTCGTGGAAGACGCGGATGCGCTCGGCGCGGGTGGGCATGAACGCGCTCTCGCGCCCCTCGGCGTTGGCGGTGCGGAGGGCAATGGGGGTGGCCATCACCTGCAAGCAGGCGTCGAAGACGACGGGGTGGATGCGCGCGCCCTGGGTGCTCAGCGCGTCGTCGAGAACGATGCGGCCGACGACACCGTCGCCCCGCGCGTGCAGACTCTGCACGGCGCGAAAGCGGGGACCGTAGCCGTTGCCTGCGCGCTCGAGGTTCCCGTAGAACGTCGCCACGTCGACGGGTTCGCCCGTGGCGATGAAGGGGGCGTCGTCGCCCTCGGAGGAGGAAGCGCTGCGATGCAGTTCGCCGGTGACGTGGCGCGTCCATGCATCGGTGGCCGGATCGTAGCTCGAAAGCGCGAAGCGGTGGCCGGCGCCTTCGGCCTCCATGCAGAGCTGCAAGGTCTTCGCGTCGGCCTCGAGGAACAGCGCCTTCTCGAAGACGATGCGCGCGATTTCGACGGGGGCGCCGGCGTGAAGCTCTCGCGCGGCCTCAAGGACGCATTCGATGTAGCCCGTGCCTGGGAAGACGGCCACGCCACCCACGCCATGATCCGCGAGGTACGGGAACCGCTCGAGGCCCACGTCGGCCTCCCAAATGAGGCGCTCGCGCGGAAAGGTGGAACGGACGAAGCGATCCAGCAGCGCATGGCCCCGCGTCCCCGTCGCCGCCTGCTCGCGCGGCGGGTCGAACCAATAGCGTTCACGCTGGAAGGGGTACCCCGGCAGATCGAGCGGTGTGCCAGTGTGCGGATACTGCGCGGACCAATCCACGGTTCCGCCGGCGGCAAAGAGTGTCCCCAGGGACGTCAGCAGCGCGCGCAGCTCGTCCTCGTCGCGCTTGAGCGAGCCAAGGATGAGCGAACTCTCCGCGCGCCCTCTCTCGGCGATCGTCTTGGCGATCGAGTACGTGAGCACGGGGTGCGGGCTGATCTCCAGAAAGACGTTGAAGCCGCCCTGTTCGAGGGCGGTGATGCCCTGGTGGAAGAGAACGGGTTCGCGAAGGTTCCGCGCCCAGTACGCCGCGGTGAAGCGCGCGTCGTCGACGAGGGTGCCATCCACGGTGGAGTGAAACGGCACCGAGGGGGCGCGAGGACGCGTCTCGCGCAGGGCCTGCTCGAGCTCGTCCTTGATCGCGTCCATCTGCGGGCTATGGGATGCGTAGTCGACATTGACGGGGCGGAAGAAGATGTCGCGCGCACGCAACGCCTCGCCGATGGTCTCCAAGGCCTCGACGTCGCCGGAGAGCAGGCAGGACGTGGGGCCGTTGCACGCCGCAAGGCTCACCGTGGCCGTGTGCGGCGCGAGGACGGTGCGCACCTCCTCGGGCGAAAGCTCGACGATGGCCATGCCCCCGCGCCCGCTGGTCTTCTGAGCGATGCGGCTGCGCAGGCAGATGATGCGCGCGGCGTCGCGCGCATCGAGCGCCCCGGCGACATAGGCCGCAGCGACCTCGCCCATGCTGTGGCCGATGACCACGTCCGGGTGCACGCCCCAGGAGCGCCAAAGCACGGCCAGGGCCACCTGAATGGCGAAAATCGCGGGCTGAATGACGTCGACCTGGTGGAGGCGCGAGGTGGTCTCGTCGGCCTGCAGCTGCTCGAGGAGGGACCAATCGGTGAATTCGCCCAGCAGAGGCTCCCATCGATGGATGGCCTTGCGAAAGACGGGTTCCGTCTCCAGGAGCTGCCGCCCCATGCCAACCCACTGCGATCCCTGCCCCGGGAAGACGAAGGCGATGCGCGGACGTCCCTCGAGCGAGGCCGAGGCACGGAGCGGCAAAAGCTCCGCCATCTCCGTGACCGACGACGCCACCAAGGCGGCACGGTGGGGCAAATGGCTTCGCCCGCGCGCGAGCGTACGGCCCAAGGCTTCGACATCGACGTCGGGGTGAGCCTCGATGTGGCGGCCCACGTCGGAAAGCCGTTGCTCGAGCGCCGCCTCGGTGTGGGCGGAGAGCGGCAGGAGGCGCGGACGCGGCGAAGGCGGCACCGGCGTCACCCCGTGCTGGAACAAGTGCGCCGCCGTCTCGAGCAAGCGGGTGCGGCTCTCGCGCTCGTGCTCCAGGCTCGCCCCCACGAAGCCATCATGGAGCTGCGCCTCGATGGCTTTGGCCAGGGTTGGGTGGGGGCCCACCTCGAGGAAGATGCGGTGCCCGTCGCGGATCAGGGCCTTGATCGCCTCGCCGAAGCGAACCGGATCGCACATGTTGCGGCCCCAATATGCGGCGTCCAGCGGACCGTCGATCGGGCAGCCCGTCACCGTCGAGACCATCGAAATACGCGGAGCGATGGGGGCGATGCCTTCGAGGGCGCGGTGCAGTTCGTCGCGCAGCGGATGCATCTGCGGGCCGTGGTACGCCACGTTCACGCGCACGGTTTTCACGGACACGCCGCGCTTCGTGGCCTCCGCCACGAAGTCGCGAAGACCAGCCAGCTCGCCGCTCACGACGGTTTGCGCGGGCGCGTTGTGTGCGGCCACGGCCAGGCGCCCGGGCGCGCTCGCGTCGATGAGCTCCTGCGCCGCCCCGACATGCGCCTCCACGAGCACCATGCCGCCTTGATCGGCGCATCGCTGCTGCAATCGGCTGCGATGCACCACCACGCGGGCCGCCTCGTCGAGGTCCAGCGCGCCCGCGGCCCATGCCGCCGCAATCTCGCCGACACTATGCCCGACCACCGCCGCGGGTTCGATTCCCCAGCCCCGCCACATGGCGACCAGGCCGACTTGCACGGCCCATAGCAGCGGCTGCACCAAGTCCACCTGCTGCACGTCGAAGCGCCCGCTCTCCAAGGCTCGCGCCACACCTTCGCAACCGTGGGCGTGCAAGGCTTCGTCGCATCGTTGCACGGCCGCGCGAAACACGGCGTCGCGCTGCATCAGGTCGCGCGCCATGCCCGGCCATTGCGAGCCATTGCCCGTGAACACGAAGACCGGCCGGGTCCCCTCCCCTTTCGCGGCGCAGACCGGACTCGGGTCGGTGCGGAACGACTCCAACACCACATGCGCATTGGTACCGCCAAAGCCGAAGGAGCTGACGCCTGCGAGAAGCGGCCTATCTGCGTTATCCGGTTCCGGCGACCAGGCTGTCAGCGCGGTCTGCACCGCGAGGTTCAGCGCGTCGAAGGCGATGTTCGGGTTGGGCGTCTCGAAGTGCAGCGACGGTGGCAGCCGGCGGTGCTTCAACGCCTGCACGGTCTTGATGAGGCCTGCCATGCCGGCCGCCGCCTCGAGGTGACCGAGGTTCGTTTTGGCGGACCCGATGCGCAGCGGCTGCCTGCGATCCGGATGACGCCCGAGCACCTCGCCCAAGGCGCCCGCCTCGATGGGATCGCCGAGCATGGTCCCCGTTCCGTGCGCCTCGACGTAGTGCACGTCCCCAGGGCTGACGCCGGCCCGCGCGTACGCGAGGCGCAGCATTTCCGCCTGCGCGGCGGGGCTCGGGGAAGTGAGGCCATTGGAGAAGCCGTCATTGTTCACCGCCGAGCCGCGGATGACCGCGTGAACGACGTCGCCGTCGGCGAGCGCGCGCTGCAAGGGTTTGAGCAGCACCACGCCGGCGCCTTCGCCGCGGACGTAGCCATTGGCGCGCGCATCGAAGGCCTTGCAGCGGCCATCGGGGGCCATGCCACCGAACTTGGACATGGCGAGCGTGCTGTCCGGGCCGAAGATCAGATTGACGCCCCCCGCGAGCGCCAGCTCGGACTCGCCCGCGAGCAAACTCTGACACGCAAGGTGCACCGCCACGAGCGACGACGAGCAGGCCGTGTTGAGGCTCATGCTGGGGCCGCGCAGTCCGAAGACGTACGAGATGCGCGCGGCGATGATGCTATCGTCCTGCCCCGTCGCGGTGAACGGCTCGATGGCGCGAGGGCCGCCGCGCCCAAGGCGCGCGTAGTCGTTCCACATCGACCCGACGAAGACTCCGACCGCGCGATCGCGAAGTGCCTCTTTGGCGATGCCCGCGCCCTCGAACGCGTCCCAGGCCAGCTCGAGGAGGATGCGCTGCTGCGGATCCATCTCGACGGCCTCCCGCGGCGAGATGCCGAAGAGGTACGGATCGAACGTGTCGCTGCGCTCAAGGAAGCCGCCCCACTTGGTCACGGCCTTGCCGCGTACCGACGGATCGCGATCGTAGAACGCCTCGGCGTCGAACCGATCCGCGGGCACGGGCCCCACGACATCGCGCCCCTGCACCAGGAGGTCCCAATAGGCCTGGGGCGTCTCCGCGCCGCCCGGGAAACGGCAGGCCATCGCGATGATGGCCACCGAAAGATTGGCTCCCTCCCCAACCCCTCGCTGCAGGGTGGGAGGAGAATACGGGGCGGGGCTTCGTGGTTCGGTGAGGTGCGTCGAGAGCTCGGCGATGGTGGGGTGATCCCATAGGAGCGTGAGTGCCAGCGGCCGGCCCACCTGCGCGGAGAGCTCGCCCACGAGCTGCGTGGCGCGGGCCGAGTCGAGGCCGAGATCACGCAGGCGCGCGTGCACGGAAACGGCGGCGGTGGAGAGACCAAGTTGCTCGCCAATCCAGGCGGCGATCCAGGCCTGAAGGGCATCGCGGGAGAGTACGGAAGCGGACATGGTGGACGTTCTCATTTCGATCGAAGCGGGAGCAGGCGACGTTGCAGCTCGGTCAGGACGGCGCGCTTGTCGCGCAGGAAGAAGAAGTGATCGCCCTCGAAGGGCAGAAGGTCGAAGCGACCCGTGGTGAGCTCGCGCCAGCGCTGTTGCTCTTCGAGCGGCGCCAGGTCGTCCGCGCGGCCCGCGAATGCCGTGATGGGGCACTCGAGCGGGCGTTCGTCGCCAAAGTGGTAGGACTCAACGACGGAGTTGTCGGCGTCCATGGATCGCGCCAAAAGTGCTTGCATTTCGGGGTCGCGAAACACCGAATCGGGCGTGGATTGGTAGAAGGCCATCGCCTTCAGCGCGGACTGCTGCGTGGAGACGCGGCTCAAGGTCGTCTCCGCAAAGGGGATGTGCGGGGCGAAGCACGAAGAGACAAACACGTGCCGAGGCGTGCGCCCGGTGCGCCGGCGCAACTCCGCGAGGGTGGCAAAGCCGGTGAGCCCTCCCAGGCTGTATCCGAAGACGGCGAACGGCGTGTCGAGGAGCGGCTCGAGCTCGTCCACGATGGCGGACGCGTACGCGGACATGCTGCGCTCGGGTTCTTCCTGAAGGCGCTCCTCACGACCCGGGGGCTGGAAGGCGAGGATCTCCACGTCCTCGGGAAACTGCTGCCACCATCCCTGGAAGGCCGATGCTCCGGCGCCGCCGTGGGGAAAGCAGAGGAGACGCAGCTTGGCCGATGGGTTCGGCCGCTCGCGCACGAGCCAGCGGCCCGCGGAGGGCGCCGGTGCTGCGGTGGATTCGTGGCCTGCGACGCGCTCGAGCAGGAAGGTCGCGAGCTCGTCCAAGGTGGGGTAGCGCCAGATCAAGGTGGAGGAGAGCGAGACGCTGAGGCCGGCCTCGAGGCGGTTGCGCAGCTCGATGGCCATGAGGGAGTCGAAGCCCATTTCCTTGAAGGTGAGCTGAGGCCTGACGTGCTCGACGGGAACCTTGAGGACCCGCGAGAGATTCTGCTTGAGGAAGCCGTCGAGGTGGTCGCGGCGCGCGCGGGGGGCGGCGGCGGCGAGGGCCTCGGCGATGGAAGCATCACGGGAGGTCTCGTCGTCGCGGTAGCGGCTCTCGGCGCGGATGGTCGCGAAGAGGCTGTTCTTGGCGATCTGCGGATTGAGTTTGCGCCAGAGAAGAAACGGGAACGGAAAGACCCCGAGCGTCGTCTCGCCCCCGCGCAGGGCGAGCTCGAGGGCCTTCATGCCTTTCTCGGGTGCGATGCCTGCGATGCCGCTTCGCTCGGCGTTGGCGGCGAGGCCGATGTCGCGGAAGGCGCCCCACTGGATGGCCAGGGCCGGAAGGCCGCGCGCACGACGGTGGGCGGCAAGGCCGTCCATGAAGGCGTTGGCCGCGGCGTAGTTTCCTTGGCCCGGGGACCCGAGCATGGAGGCGACGGAGGAGAAGAGGACGAAGTGCTGCAGGGGCAGGTTGCGCGTCAGCGCGTGGAGGTTCCAGGCACCGGCAACCTTGCTGTCAAGGACCGATCGGAACTTGGCGCGGTCCATCTGGAGCAAGGCGCCGTCGCGGAGGATGCCGGCGCAGTGGACGACACCGCGGAGCGGGGCGCCGCCTTGGGCGATGACGTGGAGGGCGGCTTGGAGATCGTCGCGGCGTGCGACGTCGGCGGCGAAGATGCGGACGTGGGCGCCCCGGGCCTGAAGGGCGCGGATGGCCTCTTGGGCTCGCGCGTCGGGGGCGGAGCGGCCGAGCAGGGCGAGATGGCGTACGCCGCGATCGACGAGGAAGCTTGCCACGCGGAGGCCGAGGGCCCCCAGGCCGCCGGTGATGAGGTAGCTGCCGGATGCGTCTCCCCAGCCCTGGCCCTCCTCCGCCACGGGCTGACGAGGGAGGCGCAATGACATGAAGGTGGCCGAAGATGGGAGCGTCGGAGGCGCTTTGGAGGCCGAGAAATCGATGAAGGTTCCGCGGGCGTCGAGCAAGGAGCCCATGCGGGCGGCGGTGGCCGGCGCGGCGAGGTTCACGATGACGTCGACGGGATCCTCCGCGTGGGCGAGGACGCGCGTGTCATGCAACGCGGCCTCGCGCGTGATGGCTTCGTGCAGTCGCGGCTCGGCGCCGAGGACGAGCCACGTGCGACCCCGCTCGAAGGGGGCCAGGCGGCGCAGCAAGGTCAAGGTCTGCGCAAGATCGATCTCGGGCGCGGCCGATGGGGCGGCAGGCGGCACGTAGCGCGTGAGGCGCGCCTCGTGGGCGATGCCAGCGCGCAGACGCATTTGGTCGGGCACCTGCTCGGCGCAGAGCATCGCGACGAACAGGTCCACGCTGCGCCGATCCAGCTCGCACGAGACCGTCTTGAACTCGGGATGCTCGTAGTCCAGCACGCGCGCCATGGCCCAGAGGGGCGCTTGCCGCGGGGTCGTGCCCGAGGTCATCACCCAGAGGCGCGGGCAAGGCTGCGGATCGGTCGCCGCGAGGGCCTGCACCAGCTCGAGCAGCGACTCGGTCTCGGGGAGCTCCGCGGGCAGAACGTCGGGCTCCGCCTCGAGCGACGGTGCATCCAGGCCCCAGAAATAGAGCACCCGCGTGAACGCGCTCGGTGGATGCTGCTCGAAGAGCTCGCGAAATGCGACCTTGGTATCTTTGCGAATCAGGGTCGTCTTCACGCCCACCGGCGCCAGCCGATCGGCAACGGCCGCCGCGAGACCTCCCGCGTCCGCGAACACGAGCCACGATTCATCGCGCTTCGCCACAGGCCGGGGTGATGCCTCCAGCGGTTGCCAGTGAAGCTGGTAAAACCACTCGCTCGGAACCTCGGATTGGCCTTCCACGCGGCGGATGACGAACCGCTCGACGCTGAGCACCGGAGCTCCGTCGGCGTCGCGAAGCCAAAGCTGCGCCTCCACCGTCGCAGGATCCCGGGCGGCCGTCTCCAGCAGCTTCAGGTGCGCATGCAGCCCCTCGATGCGCGCCCCCGGCTTGCGATGAAGGCGCACCCCATGAAGGGCGGACGGAAGGTACACCGCACCTTCGTCCACGCGATCCAACCCGGAAAGCGCCGTGTCGATCACTTGGAACGCGCCATCGAGCAAGCTTGGGTGCACCTGGCATCCCGAAAGCTCCCCCTGAACGGCGGCCGGCACCTGGAGCTCCGCCAGCACCTCGCCGGGCCTGCAGAAAAGGCTCCCCACGACTTGGTACGCCGCGCCATATTCGAGGCCGCGCTCCCGCGTACGCAGGTAATGGTCCTCCGCGGAAACGCGCTGCGAAAGACGCCCGCGCAGAGCCTCGAGCGGCTCCGTCGATCCGACGGCCTCGCCCGCCTCACGCGTCACGAGGCCATCGGCGTGGCGCGTCCATACGGCGCCGTCGTCGTCCCGGCTGCCGATGGCGAACGCGAACGTCCGCTCGTCGAGCGGGGTGAGCTCCACCTGCACGGTGCGCGCCCCGTCCTCGCGAAGCACCAGCGCCGCCCGGATCTCCAGCGCGTCGATGCGCGTCGCGCCGGACAGCCCGAGCTCGGCGGCTGCCTCCAGCACCAACTCGACGTACCCGGCACCTGGAAACAGCACCATGCCATTCACGCGGTGATCCGCCAGCGAGGGCATCATGGCGGGGCTCATGGCGCTCTCCCAGATGCGCCGCCCATCCGCCGTCGTCGCGACCCGCTCGAGCATGCGGCCCACCGCACTGGCGCCTGCCGCCTGCGCGCTCGGTGTGTACCAGAAACGCTGCTCCTGCCATGGGTAGCTCGGCAGCGCGAGCACCTCGGCACCTTCCGGCGAGACGCAAGCCAGCCGCCCGCCCGCGCAGAAGTACCGGGCGCGCGCCTCGAGCAGGCAGTCGCTCTCGGATTTGTCGCGGTACAACGACGGCAGGGTGAGCGCCTTGGCCTCGAGGTGCTGCAAGCCCTGCGTCATCGCCGGCACCAACACCGGGTGCGGGCTGATCTCCAGAAAGACGTTGTGTCCGTCCTCGACCAGCTTCCGAAGGACCGGCCAGAAAAGCACCGGCTCGCGCAGGTTGTCGGCCCAATAGCACGCATTCATCGCGAGGCCGTCCTCCACGCGATGGGTCACCGTGGAGTAGAAAGCGACCTTCGCCTCGCGCGCTCGCACCTGGCCGAGCGCATCGTTCAGCACGGGACGAAGGGCGTCCATCTGCGGGGAGTGGGACGCGTAGTCGACCTTCACGGCGCGGCAGAAGACGTCCCGCCGCCGCAGCTCTTCGAGCACCTGCTCCATGGGCCCCGGCGCCCCCGAGAGCAGCACCGTGTGCGGGCCGTTCTCGGCGGCAACGGCGACCTCGGGCTGTCCTGTAAGGGCGCGCTCGGCCTCTTCGCGGCCGAGCTCCACCAGCGCCATGGCGCCGTTACCGCGCGTGCGCTTCACGATTTGACTGCGCCGCGTGATGATGCACACCGCATCCTCGAGCGAGAGCACCCCGGCGACGTAGGCCGCCGCCACCTCGCCCATGCTGTGCCCGATCACCGCGCTCGGAACGACGCCCCAGGAGCGCCATAGCCGCGCCAGACCAACTTGCACCGCAAAGATGCACGGCTGAATGACGTCCACCTGATCCAACCGGGAGGCCTCCGCATCGGCGCGCAGCTCCGCCAGCACCGACCAACCCGCGTACGTTTGAATCCAGGTGTCGACCTCTTGCAACTCCGCGGCAAACTCGGGCTCGCGCTCCAGAAGCTGGCACCCCATCTTGATCCATTGGGAGCCTTGCCCGGGAAACACGAAGACCACCTTGGGATCGCCCAGCGCCACCTCGTCGGTCCGAACGCAGCGCGCGTCGTCTTCGCCGGCGGCCACCGTTGCCAGCTGCTCGTGCAACTCCGCCAAGGAGCCCGCACGCAAGGCGGCGCGCTGGCGATGCGGGGTGCGTTTGTGCAACGTGTGCAGCACGTCGTCGAGCGAGAGCTCGGGCCTTGCCTCCAAGTGCGCCTTCAACCGCGCCGCGTGCGCGCGCAGCGCTTCGGGATGGTGCGCGCTGAGGGGAACGAGCCGCACGTCCGTCGTTGCAGATTGAGACTTGGGGGCGCGCGGCGGGGCCTCCTCCAGGATGGCGTGCGCGTTGGTGCCGCTCATGCCAAACGAGCTGACCGCCGCGCACCGCGGCGGACCGGCCGCGCGCCACGGCGTAAGCTCGGTGGGAATGCGCGTGGCCGCGTGCAATTCAATGTGCGGATTGAGCTCGGTGAAGTGCAAATTGCGCGGCACGGCGCCGTGCCGGAGCGCGAGCACCGCTTTGATGAGACCGCAGATGCCCGCCGCCGACTCCAGGTGGCCGAAGTTCGTCTTCACCGAGCCGATGAGAAGCGGCGTCTCCGCGGGGCGATCCGCGCAATAGACGTCTTGGATCGCGGCCATCTCGATCGGATCGCCCAGCTTCGTGCCCGTACCGTGCGCCTCGAGGTAGCCCACGCGGTGCGGCTCGAGCCCCGCTTCGTTCAATGCGGCGAGCATCAACTCGCGCTGGGCGCTGCCGCTGGGAACGGTCATGCCGTTGCTGCGTCCATCGTGGTTCACGTGGGTCGCTCGCAGAACCGCGTCGATGCGATCGCCGTCGCGAAGTGCATCGCCGAGGCGCTTCAACACCACCACGCCGCTGCCCTCCCCCGGGATGTAGCCGTCGGCCGACGCATCGAAGGTCGCGCAACGCCCGCTCGGAGAGAGCATCCGCGCCTGGCAGCGGATCATGTAGATCTCCGGCATCAGCAGCAGGTTGATGCCCCCGGCCAGCGCGAGATCGCTGTGCCCGAGCCGCAAGCTCTGGCAGGCCAGGTGCAACGCCACCAGCGACGACGAGCACGCAGTGTCCACGGACAAAGTCGGCCCGCGCAGGCCAAGCTGGTACGACACGCGCCCGCTCACCACGCAGTGCGGGTGGCCCGTGGCGAAATACGTATCCATTTCGCCGTGCGCGGTGTCCTTCATCTGCATCATCGCGTAATCCTGATTGACGATGCCTGCGTAGACGCCTGTCCGGGTGCCCTCCAGCGTCTCGGCCGCGATGCCCGCATTCTCCAGGGCCTCCCAGCACGTCTGCAGGAAGATGCGCTGCTGCGGGTCCATGCTCTGGGCCTCGCGCGGCGAGATGCCGAAAAACTCCGCATCGAAACCATCGACGCGCGTCAAGAAGCCACCGTGCGCCGTGTACATGCGGCCCGGCGTGCCGGGTTCCTCATCGTAATAGCGGGCGAGGTCCCAACGCTCTTTGGGCGCTTCCCGAACGCCGTTTGCACCTTCCTCGAGGAATTGCCAGAAGGACTCCGGGTCGTCGATGCCGCCGGGAAAGCGGCAGCCCATTCCGATAATCGCGATGGGCTCCGACGAGGACGCCACGGA
Organism: Sorangiineae bacterium MSr11367; assembly: GCA_037157805.1. Taxonomy (NCBI): domain Bacteria; kingdom Pseudomonadati; phylum Myxococcota; class Myxococcia; order Myxococcales; family Pendulisporaceae; genus Pendulispora; species Pendulispora rubella. Next base: position 10,059,259 of record CP089983.1, read on the forward strand.
CACGGTCGCCTCGGGTGCAGCCACCGCAACCTCGACGCCGCGAAGGCGGTCGAACTCGCGCGCGAGGTAGTCGGTCAGGCCCTCGATGGTCGGTCGCTCGAAGACCACGGCTGGCGTGAGCTCGTGCCCGCGTGTGAGCCGCAGGGCCTTGGAGAGCTCGACGGCGCCCACGGAGTCCATGCCCAAGTCGCTCAACAAAGTGCGCTTGGACGGTGCGGCATCAGGCGCCAGGTGGAGCACGCGGGCCAGCTGCTCGCGCACGTGCCGCTCGATGCGCGGGGGACGGGCGAGCGTCCCCAGGGCCTGGAGCTCGTTCCAGAGCTTCGACGAGGGCTCCTGCGCGGGCGCCTTGGCGGGTGCGTTCTCCAAAGAGGCAAGCTCCGAAGAGGCGGGCCAAAAGCGGCGGTGATGCCAGGGATACGCGGGCAAGGACACGGCGTCCGCCTCACCCGGGTAGATGGCGCTCCAGTCGATGGGGTAACCGGCGACGTGCAACGCGGCCACGTTCGCGAGAAGCGTCGGGGCCTCCGCCACGCCACGGCGCAGTGAGTAGGCGGCCGCCCCCGCGACGCCTTCGCGGCGAAGGGTCTCCTGGATGGACGCGAACAGCACGGGGTGCGGCGAAATTTCGACGATGGCGCGGTAGCCGTCGCGCAGCATCGCCACGAGCGCCGGGTGAAAACGAACCGCGTCGGTGAGGTTTCTGCCCCAATAGCCCGAGGTCAGGTCCTCGCCACGCACCGGGGCGGCGGTGACGCTGCTGTAGAGGCAAAGCTCCGCGCGGCGGGGGTTCAACCCGCGCAGTGCGGCCTCGAAGGGCTCTCGGAAGGCGCGCATTTGCGGCGAGTGAAAGGCGTAGTCCACGCGAAGGAGGCGATGCTTGATGCCATCGCTGGCCACGCGCTCCAGGATCCGGCCCAGCGCCTCCGTCGCCCCGGCGAGCACGGTGGTCTCGGGGCCATTGAGCGCGGCGATGGCCACCTCGTCCTCGTGGCCCTCGACGTAGCGCCGCGCGTCCGCTTCGCTGCACGAGAGCTCGGCCATCTTTCCGCGACCGGTGGCCTCGTCCATGAAGCGACCTCGCAGCCCGGCGAGGTGCAGCGCCTCGGTGCGGGGGAGCACACCGGCGAGGTACGCGGCCGTGAGCTCGCCCAGGCTGTGGCCGAGCACCGCATCGGGCACCACGCCCCAACGCCGCCAGAGATCCGCGAGCGCGATCTGCAGGGCAACGATGACCGGCTGCGCGATGCACGTTCGGTCCAACTGCGACGGCTCCGCGAGGAGCGCGTCCACCAGGGACCAGCCGAACTCCTCGCGAAATGGCACGTCCATGAAGCGCAGGCCGCTCGCGAAGTCCGGATCGCTGGCCAGGAGCTCGCGCCCCATGCCGATCCATTGGCTCCCCTGCCCCGAAAAGACGAAGGCCGTTTTCGACATGCCATCCAGCACGGTCTCGCCCCGCACCACGGCCGGGTGGTGCGTTTCCTCGAGGAAGTCGGACAGGGCACGGCGCAGATCGTCGGCGGTCGTGCCCTGCACGACGAGCCGGTTGCGATGGTGCACGCGGCGGCGCGCGGCCGTGTGGCACACGTCTGCGACGCCGTCTTCTTCCGAGAGACGATCGCGGTAGGCTGCCGCGAGTTGCACCAGCGAGCGCTCATGGTGCGCGGACAGGCACAAAAGCTGGGTGCCCGAACGCGAGGCACGGCGGGCCTCGCGGGGCGGAGCTTCCTCCAGAATGACGTGCGCGTTGGTGCCGCTGAAGCCGAACGAGCTCACCCCGGCCATGCGAGGTCCCTCGGCCGTCCAAGGCTCGAGGCGCGTGGGGACCGCCACGGGCATGTTCCAATCGATGCGGGAGCTCGGCGTCTCGAAGTGCAGATGCGCGGGAATGGCGCGATGCCGCAGGCACAAGGCCGCCTTGATGAACCCCGCGATACCGGCGGCCGCCTCCGTGTGCCCCAGGTTGCTCTTCACCGAGCCCACGCGCAGGGCGTCGGGCCGCGGTGCGCTGCCGAAGACGGCGGCAATGGCGCCCATTTCGATGGGATCGCCCAGGGGTGTGCCGGTTCCGTGGGCCTCCAGGTAGCCAATGCGCTGCGGCGCGACCCCCGCGTTGGCGAGTGCGGCCAGGAGGAGCTCACGCTGGGCCGCACCATTGGGAACGGTGAGCCCGCCGCTGCGGCCATCGTGGTTCAACGCGGAGCCGCGGATGACCGCCCAAATGGGGTCTCCGTCGCGCTGCGCGTCGTCGAGCCGTTTGAGCACGACCACGCCGCAACCTTCCGCGCGCACGTAGCCGTCGGCGGCCTCCGCGAAGGCGCGGCACCGCCCCGTGGGGGAGAGCGCGCCGAACCGCGTGAGGAACACGCTGCCGTTGGGGCTCAAGACCAGGTTGATGCCGCCGGCGAGTGCCACCTCGGACTCCCCTTGCCGAAGGCTCGCGCACGCTTGGTGAATGGCCACGAGCGACGACGAGCACGCGGTGTCGATGACCAGCGCCGGGCCCTTGGTCCCGAGGAAGAACGAGAGCCGCCCCGCCGCGAGGCATGCGGCGTTTCCCGTTCCCGCGTGTGCGCTCACGGCATTCAAATCGGCATTGCGTAATTCGAAATCGCCGTAATCGTTGTTGCCAATTCCGACGAAGATACCCGTGCGGCTTCCCTGCAGCTTCTCCGGCAATATCCCTGCATTTTCGCAGGCCTCCCACGCGACCTCGAGCAAGAGCCGGTGCTGCGGATCCATGCTCGCCGCCTCGCGCGGTGAGACGTGGAAAAACTCCGGATCGAAATCGGCCTCGTGGTCGATGCGCCCCAAGGCGCGGGTGGTGATGGCACCGGCGTCGAACAGCGCGTCGGGCCACCGCGCCTCCCCCACGGCATCGCGTTCTTCACGCAAGAGGGCCCACAGATCGTCGGGCGTGCGGCAGCCTCCCGGAAATCGGCACGCCATGCCCACCACGGCAATCGGTGCACGCGCCACGGACTCGGCACGCGCGAGCCGTGCCTTGAGGTCCTTGATGGCGACGAGGGCTTTTTTGTTCTGTTCGAGAAGGGCAGTCGTATCCACGATTAAACGAACTCCGCGGAGGGCAGAAGGCTGGCGAGCTCCTCGTCGAGAAGGCTCTGAATGGTCTCGTGGCTCGCACCGGCGAGCGCGCCAAGCGCGTTGGCCTCGGCGCGCGCGGTCTGCACGGTGTCCCCGGGCGGAAAGAGGACGCCGAGCAGGTGCTCGGTGAGCCGCTGCAACGTAGGGTGATCGTAAATGAGCGTCTTGGGCAGCCGCTGGGCGAGATCGCGCGAGAAGCGGTTCGCGATGGTGACGGCTAGCAGCGAGTCGAGCCCGAGCTCGACGAGACCTTGGTCGGGCCGTACGTCGGTGCCGGGGTGCATGCCCATGGCGGAGAGCACCACCGCGCGCACGTGCCCGTAGAGCACCTTGGCGCGCTGTCCGGCGGGCGTGGCCGCCAGCACGGCGACGATGGGATCGACGGCGCTCGGCTTCTTTTCTTCGGCACGCGCAAGCCGCTCGAGAAAGCGCTCGAGCAGCGGATGCCGTTCGAGCACCGTTTTCCAATTCGCGTCCACCACCGTAACGTCCGTCGCGCCGTCGCGAAGTGCGCCCTCGAGGGCGTCCAGCGCGAGCTCCTGCGCCATGGTGTCGAACCCGCGGCCTCGAAGCTGGGCCATCACCGCATCGGAAGCCATGGAGCTCTCGGCCCACGCGCCCCAATGCACGCACACGGCACGCAGCCCGAGGGCCCGGCGATGTTCGGCGAGGCCTTGCAAAAAGGCGTTCGCCGCCGCGTAGCTCGTCTGCCCCGCCGCCCCCAGCACCGCGGTGGCCGACGAGTACAGAACGAAGTGCTGCAGGTTCATGTCCTTGGTGAGCCGGTGCAGGTTCCATCCGCCCTCGACCTTGGGCGACAGAACGCGGTCGAACGCTTCACGGCTCGAGCCCGCGAGCAAGCCATCCTCGAGCACGCCCGCAGCATGGAACACGCCTCGAAGCGGCGGCGCCGATGCGCGCAGCTCCTCGAGCGCCCGGGCCAGATCGCCCGCGTCGGCGACGTTCGCCTGCACGGTCATCACGCGTGCGCCTTTCGCCTGCAGTGCGGCGATCGCGCTTCGCTGCTCGGCGTTGGGTGCGCGCCGTGCGACGAGGGCCAACGTTTTTGCGCCCGAGGACACGAGCCGTTGGGCTGTGGCGAGACCGAGAGAGCCCAGCCCACCGGTGACGAGGAAGGTGCCCTCGCCATCGAGGGGCGCGGGGCTTGGCAGCGCGTACGCGGTGAGCCGTGGAACGTGCCATTGACCCTTTCGCCACGCCGCTTGCCGCTCCGCCGGCGCACCGGCGAGCCGCGCAAGAACGGCGGTGGCCTCACCGTCGTGCGGCGACGCGGGAAGATCGAGCAAGGTCGCGCCGAGGCTTGGCTCTTCGTGCGCGAGCGCGCGACCGAAGCCCCAGAGCGCGGCGAGTTCGGGAGAGACCTCCGCGTCGCCGTCCAGGTGCATGGCGGCACGGGTGAGGAAGGTGACACGGGGACGGTGCTCCGTGTCGAGCAGCCGTTGCACGAAGGCGCGCGCGGCCTGAAGCGAGGGAAGCGCGAGAAGCACTTCGTCGACGTCGAAGGAGCCCGCCGCGCAGACGCCACCGGAAGCCTGAATGGCCGCGCGAAGGTGCTCGGCCAGCGCGCCATCGTCCGCGACGAGGTGGTAGCGTTTTGGCGCGACCGCCGCCGACGGCGTCGCATCGGGGATCCACTCGGTGCGGTACGTGGAGGCCGTCTCGTGAAGTGCGAGCCAGTGGCGTTGTCGCTGCCAGGGATAGGCGGGAAGCGACCAACGCCGGTCCGCCCTGCCTACGAGTCGCGACCAATCCGGCTCGATGCCGTGGACGTAGAGCGATGCCACCGCCGAGAGCAACCCGCGCCGATCGTCCTGCCCGCGACGCATGCCATACGCCGTCGGTGCATCGGTGATGTACGGGGTGAGCGCCGGGTGCGGTCCAAGCTCGAGAAACGCATTCGAGCAACCGTCCGCGTGCGCGCCGGCAATGGCCTCCGCGAAGCGCACCCGCTCGCGCATGTTCTTGGCCCAGTATTCCGGCGTGCCCACCGCGTCGCGTTCGCGCTGGCCGGTGACCGTCGAGAAAAACGGAATGCGCGGCGCCTTGGGCCGCAGTCCTTGCAGTTCGCCAACGAGCTCGCCTTGCAACGCGTCCATCTGCGGACTGTGGAAGGCATAGGCCACCGCGAGCTTCTTGCATCGCGCACCGCGTGCCTCGAGCGCGCGAAGCACCTTCTCCAGGGCCTCGGGGTACCCCGAGAGCACCACGTCACGTGCGCCGTTGTGCGCGGCGATGACCACCGAGGGGTGCGCTTCGAGAAAGGCGGCGGCTTCGGCGAGCGGCCATGCCACGGAGGCCATGGCGCCCAGGCCCGCCGTGCGCTCCATCAAGCGCGCACGGTGGTGCACCACGCGGGCCGCCTCGTCCAAAGTCAAGATGCCCGCCGCCCAGGCCGCGGCCACCTCGCCGACGCTATGCCCCACGACCGCGTCGGGGCGGATCCCCCAGTGCGCGAGCGTCTTCGTCAGCGCGATCTGCAGCCGAAAGATCGCCGGTTGCGCCACGTCGGTCCGCTCGAGCGGTCCCTCGGCGCACGCCCGGCCCGACACGCGCTGAAAGGCGGCGTCCACCTCCGCCGCGGCCTCGCGAAAGACGGCCTCGGTTCGCCAGAGCTCGCGGCCCATCTCCAGCCAGGGCTGTCCTTGGCCCGTGTAGACGAACACGCATCGCGCGTTCGGGCGCTTGCTCCCGTACACCACGTCGGGGTGCGGGCGCCCTTCCGCGAAGCTGCGCAGCGCCTCCGCCGCACCGGCGCGACCGTCGGCGAGCACGACGAGTCGTTCGTCGAGGTGATCGCGGTGAAGGGCCCGCAGCGCGGCGACACCTTCCACGGTGAGCGCAGGGTCCTTCGCGGTCTCGAGAGCCTGAGCATGCCGTACGGCCATCTGGCGCCGCGCCTCCGCATCGCGTGCCGACAGCGCAAGCAGGTGCGGCGATGCGGGAACCTCCGTCGCCTCGAGTGCGCGCGCAGGCGCCTCCTCGAGCACCACGTGCGCATTGGTTCCGCCGAAGCTGAACGCGCTCACACCGGCCATGCGCGGTCCCGCCCAGGGACGCGTCTCGTTCGCGAGCTCGATGCCCGGTGCCAGGGTGAGATGCGGATTCTGCGCCTGGAAATGCAGATTGCGCGGGATGGTGCCATGGCGGAGCGCCAGCACGACCTTGATGAGCCCCGCGATGCCCGCCGCCGGCTCCAGGTGCCCGATGTTCGTCTTCACCGCGCCGAGCACGCAATGCGCCGTGTGCCCGCCGAAGACTTCGTGGATGGCCTCGACCTCGATGGGATCGCCCAGCGAGGTGCCCGTGCCGTGCGTCTCCAGGAAGGACACGTCGGCGGGGCTCACACCGGCGCGGGCCAGCGCCTGGCGGATCACGGCTTGCTGGGCCGCTCCGTTCGGCGCCGTCAGGCCATTGGTCTTCCCATCCTGGTTGATCGCGCTCCCGCGGATGACCGCCAAAATGCGTGCGCCACCGTGCTCGGCGTCGACGAGGCGCTGGAGCACCACCGCCCCGCTCCCCTCGCCGCGCACGAACCCGTCAGCGCGGGAGTCGAACGTCTTGCAGCGGCCATCGCTCGCCATCATGCCCCAGCGCGAAAGGCTCACCGTGAGGTGCGGCGTGAGCACCAGGTTCACACCGCCGGCCAGCGCGAGATCGCACTCTTTGGCGCGCAAACTCTGGCAGGCCAAGTGCACCGCCACGAGCGACGACGAACACGCCGTGTCCACCGCCACGCTCGGGCCGGTGAGGTCGAGCAGGTACGAGATTCGGTTGGCGATGATGCAGTGCGCGGAGCCCGAGCTCGCGTAGGCGTCCACGTCCCGAAGGCTGCGGAACTGGTGCCAGACGTAGTCGAAGTTGGACACGCCGACGAAGACGCCGGTCGCCGTTCGGCGCAGCGACGCCGTGGGCAGCCCGGCATCTTCCAGCGCCTCCCACGCCGTCTCCAGGAAGAGACGCTGCTGCGGATCCATGGCCGCCGCTTCGCGCGGCGTGATGCCGAAGAACTCCGCGTCGAAGCGCTCGACGTCCTCGAGAAAGCCTCCCCATCGGGTGGCCATCTTCCCCGGCGTCTCCTTGTCGGGGTGATAGAACGCGTCCGCGTTCCAGCGCCCGCGAGGGATCTCCGAGATGGCGTCGCGGCCCTCGACGAGCAGCTGCCAGAATGCATCGACATCGGGCGCCCCGGGAAAGCGGCCGGCCATGCCCACGATGGCGATGGGCTCGTCGGCCGTGCTTGCCGCCCCTGCGAGCAGCTCCGCGAGGAGGGTTCTCTGTTCGGGGGTGAGGCTTTCCACCACCTCTTGAAGCTCATTCAGCATCGACATCGGCCTGGTTCCTGGGAGAGGGAGGCTTCAAACGCTTCAAACGCGACAGAGCACCGAGCAACGCTGCGCCATCGTGCGCGTCGATGCGGGGGGCGGGCGGCGCCACCTCGGCGGGTGCCGCCTCGGCGGGCGCGACGAGCGAGAGCTTCGTCTCCATGAAGCCGCCGAGCGCATCCAGGTTGGGATGGTTGAACACCATGGTCGGAGGGAGCCGCACGCCGAGGGCTCGCTCCAAGCGGTTGCGGAATTCCAACGCCATCAGCGAGTCGACGCCCATCGCGCTGAAGTTCTGCTGGCGATCCATCGAGGCAGGATCGCGGCGCAGCACGGCGGCCATCTGGCTCTGCACCCAGTGGCGCAACGCCTCACGCTGCTCGCGCGCATCGGTCATCGCGCGGAGTCGCTCGAGGATCGGCACCTCGGCTTCGGCACCGGCTTGGAGCGCGCCGCGCACGAGATCCTTGAACAACGACGCGCGCGCCATTTCCGGGTGGTGCGCGAACCAGCGCGCCAGGCGAATCGGCAAGATGGCCAGGTTGGGGCGCGTCTGGGAAAGCGCGCGCTCGAAGGCCTGAAGGCCCAGGGCGGGCGAGATGGACACGAGCCCTTGCTCCTGCAGGCGCTGTCCGCGCTGCGCGCTCGAGGCGGCGAGGCCCACCTCGTCCCAGATGCCCCAGTTGATCGACAGCGCGGGAAGGCCTGCCTCCCGGCGCTGCACCGCCAAGGCATCCATGAAAGCATTGGCGGCAGCGTAGTTCGCCTGCCCGGCCGCCCCGAGCAAGGCCGCGCCCGCGGAGAACAGAACGAAGAAGTCCAAGCTTCGATGACGGGTGTGCTCGTGGAGAAGCTGCGTACCCACGACCTTGGGCCCCGCCACGCTGGCAAAGCGCCGCGCGTCCTGCTGGTACAAGGTGGCGTCATCGAGAACGCCAGCCATGTGCAGAACGCCTCGAAGCGGCGGAAGGGCGCCGTCCATCTCGCGAAAGAGCCCCGTGACCGCGTCGGCCTGGGCCATGTCCACTTGGCGGACCCACACCTCCGCGCCGCGCGCGCGCAGTCCCTCGATGCGAGCCTCTGCATCGGGCGACGCCGCACGCCGGCCCACGAGAACGAGGGTGCGCGCACCACGGTCCACGAGCCAATCGGCAAAGGTGAGGCCCAAGCCGCCGAGGCCTCCGGTGAGAAGATAGGCCCCGTCCCCGTGGATCGCCGCCCCCTTTGCGGCCGCGGAGGAAGCGCGCGCGAGCCGCCGCACGAAGCGCTTTCCTTCACGCAGCACGATCTCGTCTTCGTCGTCGCCGGCATAGAGCTCACGCACCAGCGCCTTCGTGTCCTCGGGGCCCGAAAGCTCGATGCGCACGCAGCGAAGCCTGGGCAACTCCGTGGCGATGACCCGGCCGACCCCCTGCAGCGATGCAGCGGCAAGCGATCCCGCGGCCGTGACGAGGACCAGCTTGGGCTCACGCCCCTCGGTTCCCTGAAGGAGCCGCGCCTGCTGGACGGCCTCGAGGTACAACTCCGAAAGTGGCGCGTCCGCGCGCTGGAAGGGGCGCAGATCGATCACGCCGAGCGATGGCTCCTTCGCGGAGTCGACGACGCGTGCACCGCGCTCCTTCAGGTGGGCGACCACCTGCGCGTGCAGCGCATCGGCCGCACCGAGAACGGCCCACGCTCCGGCCTCCGCGGTCCCCTCGCCCGCGAGAGGCACTTCCCGCAGCGACGGCTCGAAGAACCACTGGCCCACGTCATCGAGGCCATCGGCATCCCTGCGAAGCAAGGTCAAACCGCGCGTCTCCACGAGCACCCGCCCCGACGCGTCGAGCACGAGCACGTTGCCCCGGGCGGTGGTGCCATCCTCGACGACCTCCGCCGTCGCACGAACCCACGCCGCGGTCCCCGCAGCGTCGAACACGGTCGCGTGCTCGATGCCCAGCGGGATCCAGGTATGCGAGGCATGCTCGCTCTGCGTCAGCAGCGCAGCCACCGCTTGGTGCGCGGCATCCCACGACGCGGGATGAAAGACGTGCGCCTCCGGGTCGAGCTCCTCGCTGGCACGCAACCGTCCCCATGCCTCGCCCGGGGCGAGATGAACTTCGGCAAGCCCCTGAAAACGCGGTCCGTAACCGAGGCCGCCCTCGTTCATCAGCCGGTAATGCGTCTTGCCGTCGCGCAACACGGCGCCGGCCGGGGGCACGACGAACACCGTTCGTTCCGCGTGGGCGGACTCATGCACCTGCACCCGGAAGGTCGCGTGCACCGTCCATTCGTCGGCTGCCGAGGCATCGCGGCTTGCAAGGGTCCCCTGCACGCCGTCTCCGCACACCAGCCCGAGCTGCATGCGACGTGGTTGCCCAGGCAACAACGTAAGCGCCTCGCGGAACGAGACGTCCGCCAGCGAGACGGCGCCGAGCCCCCACACGCTCTTGGCCGCCGAAAGGGCGAAATCCAAATACGCCGTCCCGGGCAGCACCGTCATGCCACGAACGCGGTGGTCCGTGACGAATGCCAGGCCATCCTCATCGACGTCGAATTCCCAATAGTGAGCCTCCGGCCCCGCCGCCGGACGAAATGCAGTCCCGAGCAACGGATGCCCTTCGGCGCGGCGCCGCGGACGCGACTTGGACAGCCAGAACTCGCGACGCTGCCACGGGTACGATGGGCCATCGACGAGCGTTCCCGCGGGCGGGCACACGTGGGAGAAGTCCACCGCGTGGCCCATCGCGAAGAGGCTACCCAGCGACGTCGCCAGGCTCGCGACCTCGTCCTCGTCCCTGCGCAGGCTGGGCAAGGCCACCGGCCCCTCGCCCTCGAAGGCGTCGATGGTCTTTTGAATCGCCGGCAGGAGCACCGGGTGCGGGCTGATCTCGAGAAAGGCCTGCACGCCGTCGGCGAGCAACGCTTCCAGGCGCTCGTGAAAGAGCACGGGACGGCGCAGGTTCTCTGCCCAATATTCGGCGTCGAGTTGCGCACCGTCGAGGATCGCACCGCGCGCGGTGGAGTAGATCGGCACGTGCCCGCGCTGCGGTCGCACGTGCGCGAGATCGGCGCGGATGCCATCGAGCAACGGGGCCATCTGCGCGCAATGCGACGCGTAGTCGACCTTGACCTTGCGGCAGAACACGCCGCGGGCATCCAGCGTCGCGAGCAGCGCGTCCATGGCCGAAGGCTCGCCCGACACGAGCACCGTGGACGGGCCATTGTACGCGGCAAGGGAGAGCGCATCGCCGTAGGGCGCCAGCACCTCGGCCGCCTCGGCGGCGCTCGACTCCACCAGCGCCATGGCCCCACGCCCGCGCGTCGCCTGCACGCGCTGGCTGCGGCGGCAGATCACCGCGGCCGCATCCTCGAGACGAAGTGCACCGGCCACGTACGCGGCGGCCACTTCGCCCATGCTGTGCCCGATCACGGCGTGCGGGCGAATGCCCCACGCTTCCCAATGCTTCGCCAGCGCCACCTGCACCGCGAACAAGGTGGGCTGCACCACGGACACCTCGGTGAACGGATCGGTCCCCGGCTTCGCATCGAGCACCTCCAAGAGCGAGAAGTTCGCCCACGGACGGAAGGCGCGCTCCACTTCGTGGATCGCCTCGCGAAAGGCGGCGCTGCTCTTCATGAGCTGCTGCCCCATGCCCACCCACTGCGAGCCCTGGCCGGGGAACACCATGGCGACCTTCACGCCATCCCGCGCCTCGCGCCCGAGAAGCACCGCGCCGGGCAACGCATGACCGCGCGCCGCGGCGTCGAGCTGCTGGAGCAGCTCCTCCTTGTTGCGAAAGGCAAACCACGCGCGCTGGCCGTGGTGCGTGCGGCGGCGGCACGCGGTAAAGCTCACGTCGGGAAGGCGAGCCTCGTCCAAGGCCGCCACGCTCGCGCGCACCGAGGCGAGCAAGGCCCCGAGCGCGCGCGGATGCTTCGCCGTCACGGGCAGAACGCCCACCGACGGAGACGGCACGGTATCGACCGGCGCAGGCGGAGCCTCTTCCAGCACCGCATGGGCGATGATACCGCTGAAGCCGAACGAGCTCACCCCCGCGAGCCGCTTGCGATCCGCGGCCACGGACCAAGGCACCGGCGCGGTGGGGATGACGACGCGCGCGGGATCGATCGCGATGACCGGATTGAGCTTCTCGAAGTGCAGATGCCGCGGGATGCGCTTCTCGCGAAGTGCGATCACGGTCTTGATGATTCCCCCGACCCCCGCCGCGGCCTCGGCGTGGCCGAAGTTGGTCTTCAACGAGCCGACGTAAAGCGGCGACGCGGCGTAGGCCGCCTGAATCGCGTGCAGCTCGATGGGATCCCCCAGCGGTGTGCCCGTGCCGTGCGCTTCGACGTAGGAGACGTCCTCGCTTCGAACGGCGGCATCCTTGAGCGCCGCGAGGATCACCTTCTGCTGCGCGCGCCCGTTGGGGACGGTCAGGCCGCTGGAAGCCCCATCCTGGCTGACCGCCGAGCCGCGGAGCAGCGCGTGGATGCGATCGCGGTCGCGCAGGGCATCGGAGAGCCGTTTCAACACGAGAAGGCCGCAGCCTTCCGCGCGCACGTAGCCGTTGGCGCGCGCGTCGAACGTCTTGCAGCGACCGTCGGGCGACAAGGCGCCGGTCTGCGAGAGATAAATCGTGGTCTCCGGCGCGAGCATCAAGCTGACGCCCCCGGCGAGCGCCAGGTGGCACTCGCGGTTGCGCAGGGCCTGCAGCGCGAGATGCACCGACACCAACGAGGACGCACACGCGGCGTCCACGGCCATGCAGGGCCCCTGCAGCCCATAGACGTACGACAGGCGGCCCGCCGCGACGTTCAAGTAGCTACCCGTCCCCGAATAGACGTCCAACGCTCGCGGATCTTCGGCCACGCGGGCGGCGTACTCCGAGAGCGTGATGCCCACGTAGACGCCAGTGGACGAACCGCCCAAGCTCGTCGTGGGGATGCCCGCGTCTTCGAAGGCCTCGTACGACACCTCGAGGAGGAGCCGTTGCTGCGGGTCCATGCTCTCGGCCTCCCGCGGCGAGATACCGAAAAAGTCGGCATCGAAGGTCTTCACGTCAGGGAGAAAGCCACCGCGCTTGGTGACCATCTTTCCCTTCGCGGAAGGATCCGGCGCGTAGTGCGCGTCCACGTCCCAGCGATCGGCCGGGACATCCCCCACGGCATCGACCCCGCCGTCGAGCAGGCGTCCGAAGCTCGCGAGATCATGAACGCCGCCGGGGTACCGGCAACCGATGCCCACGATGGCGATGGGCTCGCGCACGGCCGCGGCCTTGCTCTGTTCGAGTTGCCGTTCGAGAAGGGCGCGTTTTTGGGGGGACAGATTCTTGATGCGGTCGTCGATGGAATTCATGTCGGTTGAGCGAGCATTCGCTCGGCGTCGTCGTCGTTCACGTTTTCGACGAAGGCGAGGAGCGCCTCCAAGTCGTGGCCCTGCGTCTCATCCGCCGGCTCGGACGTCCATCCGAAGCAGTCGTGCAGGACGAGGTCGCAAATTTCTTTGAGCGTCGGATGATCGAACACCATGGTCGCGGAATAGCCCGTGCTCAGGAGCCGATTGAGTCGGATGGAGAACTCCACCGCGGTGACCGAATCGAAGCCCATGGAGAAGAGCCCTTGCTCGGCGCTGATGGTGGTGCGCGCATCCAGGCCGAGAACCTGCGCCGCCGTCTCGCGAAGAAGCGCCAGCACGCGTTCGCGTTGCTGCGCGACGGGCTCGCGCTGCCACTGGTCCTTGAGCGAGACCGGCGGCTCGACCTCGCGAGGGGGCGCCGGCGCCGGCGCGCCCTCGGCGAGAGCCGCCAGGAGCGGGCGGCGGCCGTTCATCTCGTAGATGGGCCGGAACGTGGCCCATTTCACGTCGGCCACGGCGGCGACGGTCGCGCGCGAGGCGAGAAGGTCCTCCAGGGCATCCAGCGCGCGCTCGGGCGCCATCGCACGCAAGCCGAGACGGGTCCAGCTTTGGCGCCTTTCCGCGGTGGTCATGCCTTCTGCGTCCCACATGCCCCAACACACGCTGAGCGCGGGCAGGCCGAGCCCACGCCGGTGCGCCGCCAAGGCATTGAGGAACTCGTTCGCCGCCGCGTACGGCGCCAAGCCCGAGGAACCCCACACCGAGGCCGCCGACGAGTACATGACGAAGAAGTCCAGCGGGTGCTCGAGCGAAAGCTGGTGTAGGCACCACGCGCCCGCCACCTTGGGTGCCAACGTCTCCGCGAGCAGCACCTGGTCTACCTCGGCGAAGGGCACGTCGCGTGAAACACCGGCCGCGTGCACGATGCCCTTGAGCGGCCGTTTCCAGGACTCGAACAGGGCCCGCATGGCCGCGGGATCGCTCACGTCGGCGGCATGGACCGAGACGGATGCACCGAGGTCCTCCAGCTCGCGGATCGCGTCCGCCCCCGGGGCTCGGCGCCCCACGAGCGCGAGATGCCGCGCACCGCGCTCGGCCAAGCGCTTCGCCGCGAGAAGCCCGAGGCCTCGCGTGCCGCCGGTCACGAGGTAGAGGCCCGCGGCATCCAGCTCCCAGGGCTGTGCGGAATGGCCCGCATCCTCCGAACGAGGGCGCAGCCGCAGCGCATACCGCCGATCGCCGCGCAGGGCGATTTGGTCCTCCCCGCCCGGATGAAGCATCGCCTCCACCAGCGGGGCGACCTCGTCGTGCGACAGATCGATGAGCCCTGCCATGGACCGCGGGGCTTCCAGCGCGAGCCCCCGCCCGAGGCCCCACACGGGCGCGGCGAAAGGTCGAACGGCATCCCCCGGCACCACGGCTTGTGCCCCGCGCGTGACGACCCACACCTTGGACGGCGACGACGCCTTTTCCAAGGCTTGAACGAGGCGCAGCAGCGAAAGGCAGCTCGACGCGACGTGGCTCTCTTCGTCGCTCTCCGGCACGTACACGACGAAGTCGACCCGATCGAACTCGGAGACCGCCACGACCGCGCGCACCGCATCCGGCGTCGCACGCGATACGGCGTGCCCATGCGCGTGCAAGTGCGCGCACAAAGCTTCGACGAACTCCGTGGCCGCGCCCACCACCAACCACGACGCCTTTCGCGGCGAGGCCGGGGGCACGGGCACATCGTCCCAATCGAGCGCGTGCACCCAGCTGCACCGGGCAGATTTGGCCGTATCGAGCCAATGGCGCCGATGTTCCCACGCGTAGTTCGGAAGCGCGATCAGGCTGCCCTGCCGCGGGCCGGAAAGCACGTCGGGCGATAGGCCAGCCGTGTAGAGCGCCGCCGGCACGGCGCGCAGGCACAGCGCTTCGTCCTGCTCGCGGCGAAGCGTGGCCACCGCCTGGGCGTGCGCATCGTGCGCCTGAAAGGACTCCCGCAGGTCGACATTCAACACCGGGTGCGGGCTCACCTCGAGGAACGCGTCATGGCCCTGCCCGATCAGTTGCGCCACGGCCTGCGCGAACACCACGGGCCGCCGCACGTTCTGGGTCCAGTGATCGCCGTGCGCGGTGCCCGGGGAGAGCTCCGCCCCCGTGACGGTGGAAACAATGGGAAGACGGGGCGCAGGCATGCGCACGCCCGCACCGAAAATGCCGTCCACGGCGCGCCGGAGCTCCTCGAGGATCGCATCGGCCTGGGGGCTGTGAAACGCATAGTCCACGGGCAACATCCGCGTGAACACGCCCTCGGCGCGAAGGGTCTGCACCATGGCTTCGAGCGGCGCAGCCTCGCCGGCCACCACCACGGAGCGCGGACCGTTCACCGCGGCCACGGAGAGCTCCACGCCGAGGCGCGCCTCTACATCCTCCGGCGCAAGGCCGATGGCCGCCATTTTCCCCGCGCCCGTCAGCCGCTGCATCAACCGGGCACGGTGGAACACCAGCGCCGTCGCCGCGGCGCGATCCATCAGGCCAGCCACGCACGCCGCGGTGATTTCGCCCACGCTATGGCCCACCACCGCCGCTGGCCGGATGCCCATCTCCTCGAGGCACGCCACCAGGGCCATCTGCACGGCAAAGAGGCACGGCTGCGCGATCTCCGTCGCATCGAGCTCGCGGCCGCTCTGCAGGCATTCCGCGATAGACCAGCCGGCGAGCGCGAGGAAGTCGCGATCGATCGCCGCAATCTCCGCAGCGAACCGCGGCGAATGCGCCATCAAGCCGCGCCCCATGCCGCGCCATTGGGATCCCTGGCCGGAAAACACGAACACGGGCCGCTCGGACTGGGCCGTCCCCACACCGCGGCTCCAACTCGGACCCGCGCGCCCTGCCAAAAAGGATTCCGCCGCCTCGAGCAGCCCCTCGGGCGAATCCACCGTAAAGGCGGCCCGGTGCTCGAAGTGATTGCGCCGTTGGAACGCCGTGTAGGCCATATCCTCGATGCGCGAATGGCATCCCTCGCGACGCAGCCAGCCCCCCAGCCGCTCCACTTGTTTGCGCAACGAGCGTTCACTCTTGGCCGATACGCAGACGAACGAAGCCCCCGCCGGCGCATTCTCCGTGCGGGGCGCCGGCTCCGGGGCCCCCTGCACAATCACGTGCGCATTGGTTCCCCCCGCGCCGAATGAGCTGACCGCGGCAAAGCGCTGATCCTTGGGCGTCGTCCAATCCGTGACCTCGCCGGCCAGGCAAAGCCGCGACCCTTCGAGTCGAATCAAGGGATTGAGCTGCCGGAAATTGCGATTGGGCGGAATCTGGCCATGCTGCACGGCCAATACCGCCTTAATGAAACCGGCAATGCCCGCGGCGCCTTCCAAATGGCCCACGTTGGTTTTCACGGCCCCCAGTACGCAGGCGCCCTCGCCCGCTGCCTTGCCGTACGTCTCGTTCAACGCCTCGACTTCGATGGGATCGCCCAACGAGGTCCCCGTCCCATGCGTCTCCACGTATCCGACGGCGCCCGCATCGACGCCGGCCACCTTCAATGCGCGGCGGATGAGCGTCTGCTGCGCGAGGCCATTGGGCGCGGTAATGACGCTGGTCGCACCGTCTTGATTGACCGCCGACCCCCTCACCACCGCGAGGATGGGATCGCCATGGGCGAGCGCATCGTCCAATCGTTTCAAAACGACGACGCCCGCGCCTTCGCCGCGCACGAATCCATTGGCGGAGGCATCGAACGTTTTGCATTCGCCATCGGGGCTGAGCATTCCCCACTTGGAATAGGAAATACTCAAGGTGGGGGACAAAACGAGGTTCACCCCCCCGGCGAGCGCAAAGTCACAATCGCGAACGCGAAGGCTTTGGCAGGCCTGGTGCACGGCCACGAGCGACGAGGAGCAGGCCGAATCGATGGCCATGCTCGGACCTTTGAGGTCCAAATGGAACGACAGGCGATTGGCCGCAAAACTATAATGGGTGCCCGTGCTGGCGTAAGCGTCGATGTTCGCCGGACTCTCTTGCACGGTGGCAAAGTAATCGTTGCCCATCAGGCCAATGAAGACACCGCCCACGTCATCCGAACGAAGCGAGGCCTGGGTCAAACCGGCATTCTCGAGCGCTTCCCACGCCACCTCTAGTAGCTGACGGTGTTGCGGATCCATGCGCCGCGCCTCACGCGGCGATACGCCAAAAAATGCGGCATCGAAGGCATCGACCCCGTCGATGAAGGCTCCTCGATCGCTGAGGATCGCCCCCGGCGCCGCGGGGTCTTCATCGTGGTAATGGTCGATGTCGAAACGATCGGCAGGCACGCGCGAAACGCCGCTTCGCCCCTGCATCAAGAGCTCCCAAAACCGATCGGGGTTCCGTGCCCCTCCGGGGAAACGGCAAGCGATACCCACCACCGCAATGGGCTCGATGTGTCCCGCACGCGTCGCGTGTTTCTCCTTCGTCTGGCGCAGTTTTTCCGCCAGCAATCGTCGGTTGGCCGGATCGAGCTTGTCCAACTTGTCGAGAATTCCGCTCATTCCCCGTAGAGGCTTTCTCTTCGTGCAATCCAAAGAACGAAGCACGATGAATCGAATTCGAACTTAGGTACTTGGGTTCGACTTTTTCTATTTTTGACACATGAAGTCAAATCAAAAATGGGAAATTCATTTTCCCATCCTGATGACATCGATCACGGCTACCGGAGACCACTGTTGCCTAGGCAACCGGAGTCCTCAATCCCATCTGCCGTTGCTACCTGCCGGGCAAGCGTCCGCGTCGCAAGGACATCGTTCGACGTGGAAAAGCCCGCTCGAAACATGGGAAACATCGGAAGGAGAATCGCTCGTGCACTGCCGCCTCGTAAGCTACGCGGCACGGGACGTGCGCGGTAGTCGTCCGAACGCGCGACACGGAAATCCCAATCAACGATAGGGGGCGACCTTGCAGACAAACCACGTCGTCGTTATGTCACCACACCATGCGCACATTCCCGGCGGGCTCCGAGCTTTTGAACCCATATTCCTTTTTCGAAGAGATGCGGCGGAATCATCCCGTCGCCTTCGACGAGCAAGCGGGCCTATGGGCCGTCTACCGTCATGCCGACGTGACGGCCATTCTCGGCGACCATCAAAACTTCCCCACGTCGACCATCGAGGAGGGCGTGTTGCCCGCCCCCGAGTGGCGGCGCCTCTTCAGCATCAACGCGTTCGATCCTCCTCATCATACGCGCCTTCGCAACCTCGCCCTGCGGGCCTTCACGCCGGCGGCCGTCGCCCGCCTGCAAGATCACATCACCACCATCGTCGATCGGTTGATCGACGCCGTCGCTGGAACGGGCCAGTTGGATCTGGTGGCGGACATCGCAGGCCCCCTGCCCACCATCGTCATTGCCGAAATGCTGGGGGTTCCCGCCGAGGACCAAGAGCAATTCCGCCGCTGGTCGGACGAAGTGGGCGAGCGGGCCAACGCCCTGGTGCTCGATCCGGAAAACGGTGTACGCCGTTTGAGTGACGCACTCTCCCCCATGGAGGACTATGTGCGGCGCGCCGTGGCGGAGCGCCGGAAGCAGCCCAAAGACGATCTGATGGGCAGCCTCCTGGCGGCGGAAATCGATGGGCAGTCGCTGGAGGAGCCCGATTTGGTGGCCTTCTGCATGCTCCTTTTGATCGCCGGCAACATCTCCACCACCCATATGATCGGCAATGGCATCCGCGCTCTGCTCGAGCATCCGGAGCAGCAAGCGCATTTCCTCGCCCACCCTGCCCAGATGCCCGGCGCCATCGAGGAGCTGCTTCGCTACGACTCACCGGTCCTCGCGGCACCGCGATGGATTCGCCACGACTACGAGCTGCGCGGCAAGAAGCTCGAACGCGGGCAGCGCGTCATTTGTTGGCTCGGCGCCGCCAATCGCGATGAGGACGCGTTCCCCGATCCGAACCGGCTCGATCTCACACGCAAGGCCGCGCGCCAGGTGTCGTTCGGCCACGGCGCCCACTACTGCTTGGGCGCACCGCTGGCCCGGCTCGAAGCACGCATTGCGCTGCCCGCCATTTTGCGGCGCCTGCCGGAGCTCGCACTCGTCGAAGGTACGGAGCTCGCACCGGTGCCGGGCTACCTTTTGCACGGCATGGTGAACATGCCCATGCGGTTCAAGGCGAGCTGACTCACCGCAGCGGCGGGCCGCGCACCCGAGAACGCTTCGCCATTACCTCGGAGGTCATGGCCAGCGTTCCCCGGGGCGGCTACGTTCTCGGGCGATGGCGGTGACGAGCGAAGAAAGCACGGTGGGAACGCTGCTGCGCGCGTGGCGAACGGCGCGGGGCAAGAGTCAGCTGGCGGTGGCGCTGGAGGCGGGCATCTCCTCCCGGCACTTGAGTTTCGTGGAGACCGGGCGCTCCAGCCCGAGCCGTGAGATGGTGCTCACCCTCGCCGAGACGTTGGAGGTCCCTTTGCGCGAGCGCAATGCCTTGCTCACCGCGGCAGGATTTGCCGCGGTCTATCGTGAGACGCCGCTCGATGCGCCGGTGATGAACGACGTGCGCGAGGCGCTGTCGCACATCCTTCGCGCGAGCGAGCCCAATCCCACCTTGGTGGTGAACCGCCGCTACGATCTGCTGATGGCCAACGACGCCGCGCAGCGCTTCACATCGTTCTTCGTGCCCGATTGGCGTGGGGGGCCGAACATCATCCGCATGCTCCTCGCGCCCGATGGCCTGCGCCCCTACGTGCAGAACTGGCACGAAATCGCCACCGACGTGGTGCACCGCACGCGCAACGAGCTCGCCTCGAGTCAAACCCGCGACGAGACCGACGAGGCTTTGCTCCGCGATCTCGTCACCGCCGAGGCCGAGCTGCGACGCGACGGAAAGCCGGCACGCGCCCCCTCGATCCTGGTCTCGATGAAGATGCGCAAGGGCGACGTCGCGCTCGACTTGTTCACGACGATCACGACGTTGGGCACGCCGCTCGACATCACGCTGCAAGAGCTGCGCATCGAGACACTGTTCCCCGCAGACGCGAGAGCCCGCGAAGCGCTGCTGCGCATCGTGGGCTCTGGGATGCAATGATGTCTCAGTGAACGGGCGAGTTCGAGACGCACTCGATGGTCGTATCGATCCGGAAACGCGATGCGGTGGTGTGGCGCTCGGCGTGGAAAAGATCCATCGGGTAGCGCTGCCCTTTGACGAGCCCTAGCCGCGCCGCCTCGTCGTCGAGGTTCACGGTGGCCAACAGCTCGGGGTGCAAGCCGCCGAGATCGATGGCGAGTTTGTCGTTGATGAAGAGCCAGAGATCGTCGTCGCCGCGGAAGGTGAATTCCTCGCCGCCTTTGTAGACGAAGGAGAAGTGCGCCTCGGTCGTGAAGGCGAAGTTGTGGTCGGCGCTTCCGTTTTGCGGTTTCGGGCCATTTCCCCAACCTTTGCCGTCGATGGGGAAGAATGTTCGATCGTCGAAGACGTAATGTTTCGCCCCGGCGTCGGTGACCGTTTCCTTGAGCTCGAGAGGAACGGTGATGCGCTTGTTGGCGTTCAGGCCATTGCCGTCCACGTCGTGGTACCAGGACTCGAACGCCACCTTCGACGTCGTCTCGAACTTGTTCGGCTGGTTGGGATAGTGGTGCGGTCCGTCGCCCACGTACGCCGGTTTGCGATCGGGCAAACTCAGGTCCGCGGCCACGATGCCCGTCGTGGCCTCATCTCCCTGATAATGCTCGAAATCCGGATGGCCCGCGGGGTTGTCTTTGCACCCGTCCAGGTCCGCCTGCTCGCCTCCCGTAATTTGAGCATTGCACGGTTTGAAGTCGCGAATCACCGCCTGGATGACGTGCTCGCACTCCCCACCGTCGCCACCTCCGCCGCCATCTCCGCCAATGCCCCCGTCGCCGATGCCCCCGCCGTTATCGGATCCATCGCCGCCCAGGCCACCATCTTTCTTCGTATTGTCGAACTCCGACCCGTCCGACCCGCAGGCCATCAAGTACGCGCCGCCACCGACGGCGGAAATGAACAACACGGAAGCCAAGATTCTCGAGCGGTACATAACCGATCAAGTTATCGCGCTTCGATAACCGAACAACGAGAAAATAGCTGTGATCGTATTGTCACGGTGCCAGAGTAGGACGGCGTCGCCGCAACCAACCGTTACGAACGAAACGCCGTCCAGGCGCGAGACCCCAACTTGGGTGATCAGACCCCAATTCAGTGAACGGGCGGCTCGTTGTCGAGGCACTCGATGGTCGTGTCGACGACGAAGTTGGACAGGTCCGTGTGACGCTCCGCGTGGAACAAATCCATGGGGTAGCGCTGCCCCTTCGTGAGACCCAAGTCGTCCACTTTGACCTCGCCACGCCGTGACGGGTGAAGGCCACCCAGGTCGATGACCAGCTTCTTGTTGATGAAGAGCCAAAGGTCGTCGTCGCCGTTGAACGTAAAGACTTCGCCGCCTCGGTACACGAAGGTCAGGTGGACCTCGGTCGTGAATCCGTAGTTGTGCGGGCGGTTGCCATTCTTGTCCGCCGGGGCGTTGCCCCAACCCGTCTTCACGCCGCCTTTGTCGTCGACGGGATAAAATTGATTCGGCGCAAAGCGATAGTGCCCCGGGGTCGACGTCTCCTCGAGGGTAATCGGGTACTCGATGGCAATGTTGACC
The DNA here is from genome assembly GCA_037157805.1 of Sorangiineae bacterium MSr11367. Taxonomy (NCBI): domain Bacteria; kingdom Pseudomonadati; phylum Myxococcota; class Myxococcia; order Myxococcales; family Pendulisporaceae; genus Pendulispora; species Pendulispora rubella. Next base: position 10,080,676 of record CP089983.1, read on the forward strand.
CCGGCCGTGTCGCGGTACCACTCATTGAAGCGATTCCTGTCGGTGGTCTGCGGCCTATTTTGATCGTTGTTGTAATAGTGAGGACCATCCACGAATACGGGCTTGAGATCGGCACCGAGGACCTCTTCGACGATCCCCTCCGTCGGTCCTTCTCCCGTGTAATGCTCGAAATCCGGATGCCCGATGCTGGTCGAACAACTCCCACCAAACGTCTCGGAGCACGGCTTGAAGTCGCGAATGATCGCCTTGACGGTGCGGTTGCACGGCCCGGCGTCGCCACCGCCGTTGCCACCCTCTTGATTGAGGCTACCATCGCCGAAGCCGCCCCCGAGATCGGCGTCGCCACCGCGAACGCCACCGCCGTCGTCTTTCTTGGTGTCGTCGAACTCCGAGGAGTCCGAGCCGCACGCCATCAAATAGGCACCGCCAGCAAGGGCGGAAAGGACCAACATCGAAGCAAGGATTCTCGAGCGGGACATGGCCGCCCACGTTATCCGGCTTCGATATCCGAACAATGACAAAACCGCCGTGATCGCATTGTCACGGAGCCAAACGTAGGACGCTCTTCTACGATTGGCGACGGCGTGTGCGACGAACCATGACGGACGCGATGCCCAATGCCATCAAGCCCACAGCGGCGCCCATCGACCGCGATGATGAAAGGGGACTGGCTGAGCATCCGCCGCCGCCGTCACCACCCGATCCATTGTTGGTCGGCCGGCCCGTTTCGACCTGGGCGCTGTAGCCGGATTCGGTAAATGCACGTTCGATGAGGCTCTTGAACGGCGATGTCTGCGTGTAGTCGTTGTCGGCGTTCGTGCAGCCGTCGGCCGGATTCGTCGCATCCTTGCCGTTACCTCCCCGGGAGACGACGCCGATGAGCGCATTGGTGTCCTCCGAGAAGGCTGGGCCGCCGCTGTCACCGGAACATGTCGACTCGCCAACGAGGAAGTCGTTGCCAGGAACGTCGACCCGATCGTCCGAATAAGGCCCCACCTGCAAAATCGGGATGCCGGTGCGCTGCTGACGCTGCGACGGGCGCTGCGTGTCGAGTGTGACACCCCACCCCACGGCGGTAATTTTCTCGCCCTTGCCCGCCTGCGAATCGAGCCGGATGGTCGCGAGCGGCGCCGACACATTGTTCTCGAGCAGGAGCAGTGCGAGGTCGTGACCACACACCGCGGTGGCGTCATCGTGAAAGATCTTTTTCCCGCGGGCGCTGGGTTGCGCGGGCGCCGTGCCATTGAGGACCGGCCGAGATGTCCCCGTGAAGACGTACAAATCGGACGGCTTGTGGTCGGCGCCAACCTCCCCACCGCCGTTTCCGTCGTTCTGCACCTTGCCGTTCTTATCGCAATAGAACGGCTGCTTTCCGGTCGCGGAAACGCAGTGGCGCGCAGTGACGAGCAGGTTGGGCGCCACCAAGGTGGCCGTACACGTCTCGCCACCACCTCCATTTGCGAGGTGCACGAGCATCACGACCGAATTTTGCGACGCGGGGGACGCAGAACCCGAGATGATCGGCTGGGAGGTGGAGCCGGTATCTTCCTCGGCGTTGGAGGAAGAAGCGTACGCCGCCGTCAGAGCGGCCGCGAGTAGGGGAAGCAAGTAAGAAGAGCGCGGTTTCGGCATGTGGAGGAATTTCCGTAGCACAAGGTTTGACGGCGGCCATTCCGAGGTGCCAGCCCGTACCGTGGCGCCGGTGTGTCTTGGAGAACGCGGCCGGCTCGGCGGGTGATATAGAAGGGGCCCGCATGCTCGATATCGCCTTCATTCGCCAGAATGCCGACCTCGTTCGCGCCGCCATTCGCAACAAGCGCTTCGACCTTGATTTGGACGAGCTGCTGTCCGCGGACAAGCGCCGCCGCGAGGTCATCACTTTGCTCGACGAAAAGCGCGCCCGGAAGAACCAGGTGGCCGCCTTGATCCCGAAGGCCTCCAAGGAGGAGCGCCCGAAGCTCATCGAGGAGGGCAAGGAGGTCAAGGGCGCCATCGAGAAGCTCGAGCCTGAACTGGCCGAGATCACGCGCGTCTACGACGACCTCATGCTGCGCATCCCCAGCGTGCCGCGGCCCGAGGTGCCTGTGGGTGCCGGCGAGGAAGACAACGTCGAGATCCGCAAGGTCGGCACGCCGCGCACGTTCGACTTCGAGCCGAAGGACCATCTCGATCTGATGCAGAGCCTCGGGATGGTGAACTTCGACGGGCCGCGCAAATTCGCGGGCGGTCGCTCGTTCGCGTTGACCGGAATGGGCGCGCTGCTCGAAATGGCGCTGACGCGGCTCACCGCGGACATTTTGGTCGAGCGCGGACTCACCATGGTCCTTCCGCCGGTGATGGTGAAAGAGCGCGCGATGCAGGGCACGGGCTTCTTCCCGCTCGGACGCGAGGAAGCGTACGCCATCACGGCCGACGAGCTTTACCTGGTGGGAACCAGCGAGGTGGCGTTGGTGTCGCTGCACGCGGACGACACGTTGGAGGAGGCGCAGCTGCCCATTCGCTACGCGGGCCTTTCGTCGTGCTTCCGCCGCGAGGCGGGCGCCTACGGGAAGGACACGCGCGGCCTTTACCGCGTGCACCAATTCACCAAGGTGGAGCAGGTCGTTTTCTGTCTGCCGGACGAGGCGGTGGCGGAGAAAGAGCACTACCAGCTGCTCGACAACGCCGAGGCGGTGCTCCACGCGCTGGAGATCCCGTACCGGGTGGCGCTGGCCTGCACGGGCGAAATCGGCCTGGGGCAGACGCGCAAACACGAGGTGGAGTCCTGGATGCCGAGCCGCAAGGCCTACTCGGAGACCCACTCCTGCTCGACGTTGGGGGACTTCCAATCGCGCCGTTCGAACATCCGCCTGCGCCTGGCGAACGGCACCTTGGTGTACCCCTACACCCTGAACAACACGGCCATTGCGAGCCCGCGCATCCTGATTCCGCTGCTCGAGAACCACCAGAACGCCGACGGCTCGATCACCCTGCCCAAGGCGCTGGTCCCCTACATGAACGGCCGCACCAAACTGGAGCGAGGCGGGAAATAAGGGGAGGAGGTTTTCCCAAAATCTGCTATCGACGCGGGCCCTTCCGGTACGCTAGTGTCGGTTCCCGCGAAGACAGCGATGGCGTGGTAGCCAAGTGGTTAGGCAATGGTTTGCAAAACCATCATACGTGGGTTCGAATCCCATCCACGCCTCTTCTGGTTTTGGGGGGCTCCGCCGCCCCAAGCCCCCGAGAAGGGGTTTCGTCCAAGGGGCTCTGCAGGCCCAAGAAACCCGAGAGGGGTTTCGTCCAAGGGGCCGTGCCGTCCCAAGAACCCGAGAGGGGTTTTGTCCGAGGGGCCCTGCACGCCCGAAACCCCGAGAGGGTTTTCCTGGCGGCTAGAATTTCGTAGGCCCCGAGGTAAAGCATAGGCATGCGTCCCCAAGACACGCATCCTGCCGCTTACCAGGCACAGCTCGAGGTCTACCGGCGGATGAGCCCGGAGCGAAAATCCGGCATCGTGCGCGACCTCAGTGAGAGCGTGCGATGTCTCGCGCGCGAGGGCATTCGCCAACGCCACCCCGAGTATTCGAACGAGGAAGTTCGTCGGGCCCTCATCGCGCTCATCTACGGGTCGGCCCTTGCCCAGCGACTCTGGCCCGGCGATCCCGTCCCCTCGCCGTGAGTGAACCGGCTTCATTCTTATCCAGACTGAAGAGCGCCCTCGAAACGGCGGGCGTTCCATACATGGTCGCTGGCTCGTTCGTAAGCTCAATCTACGGCATCCCGCGCGCCACGCAGGACGTCGACATCGTCATTGCACCAACATTCGATAGCCTGAACGCGCTCTTGGCCTTGTTGGCGCGGGACGAATGCTACGTCGACGCCGACGTTGCTCGCGACGAGTTTCGCCGGCACAGTCAGTTCAACGTTATCGACGAGGCCAGTGGCTGGAAGGTCGATTTTATCTTCCGCAAATCGCGGCCTTTTAGCCGAACGGAACTCGCGCGCCGCGTTCCCATGAACATCCTGGGCGTCAGCATGTTCGCCGCCTCCGCCGAAGACACGATTCTTTCCAAGCTCGAGTGGGCCAAGCTGGGCGAGTCGGAGCGGCAGCTTCGGGATGTGCGCGGCATCCTCGATACGCAAGGGAATGCCTTGGACTTCGCGTACATCGAGCAATGGCTCGACGAGCTCGAGGTCCGGGAGCTCTGGGACCGCGTGCGGAGCTAATTCGGCGGGGAATCGCCGGCCGCGTGGCCGCCGGGCGGAGGGATTTCGAAGTGTTGGTAGTCCTGGCGCGTCTTCCAGCGGGCGCCCCAGGTGAAGCCTTCGGCGTCGAACGCGCGGGTGACGGCGTCGCCCTCGAGGATCATGCCGGGACGCACGTTGGTGCGGTCGACGAAGGGGACGCCGGCGGCGGGAAGCACGATTTCGCCTTTGATGTAGGGGTTCTCGACGGTGTTGATGTCGATAGCCCGCCCGTAAGAATGATTGGACCACGCGGTGCCGCCGGTGACGGGGCGGCAGTTGAAGCCCGACGTGTTGTCCGCCTCCATCGCCGCCTCGTCGCTGCCCCCGTATTTGTCGATGGGCTCCATGCGGCGTATGGGGAAGCGTGCGCTATACATGCTTTTGAACACGCGCACCACGGCGGCACTCACCTCGTGGTGAACGATCAGACGCCCCGCGTGCGGCTTGGCGTCGAAGCCCCAGTACGTCATATCGATGGCGCGTAAGTCCTCCATGGGCACGGGGCAGCCCGGTCGCCACGACACGCCGTCCATCGACTTGGCCGTCTCCGCGTCGATCGGCTGCACGAACACGAGGAATGGCGGCTGGATGTCGATCACATCGGCACGCGTGCGGTTCAAGGCGACCATCGCGAAAGCAGACGCCGCCAGGAGAAGAATGGCACCGAGACCGAAGCGCACGACGAGCACGCTAGCACTTTGGCGCTCGCTTTGCGTGTACCCGCAGCATGATCCAATGGCCCCCCGAACATCGGTTGAACGACGGAGCGCGTCACGCGCTCGCGCACTTCCGCCAGACGGCAGCGGCACGGGAGCTCGCGGAAGACGACCATTTCTGGAAGCTCGAAGGCTCCTCCTGGACCGACGAATTTCCCTACAGCCTGCTATGGCAAGACGAACGATTCCATGAACTTCGCGTGACATGCGAGGCGGACGGCCTCTGGTGGTTCGATCGCGGACAGGTCGCGTTGTAAGGCAAAACGCCGATGAAGTGGTGGGCGTGCCAATACATTGGCGCGCGCGCCAATACATTGCAGTCGAAACGCGTCCAATCCAACCTGCCGCGTTAACCGCGGTATGATAATGAGAACCCCGACATGCCCATCAGCGTCTTCGATCTGTTCAAGATCGGAATAGGCCCCTCGAGCTCTCACACCGTCGGGCCCATGCGCGCATCGCTGATGTTCGTCACCGGACTCTCGGACGACGGATTGCTCGCCGGCACCGCCTCGGTGCGCGCGGAGTTGTACGGGTCGCTCGGCGCCACCGGAAAGGGGCACGGCAGCGACAAAGCCGTGATGCTCGGATTGGAGGGCAACCACCCAGCTCGGATCGATCCCTTCGTCGCGCAGGATCGCGAGGCGGAAATCCGCTCCACGTTGAAGCTGCGCCTTCTGGGGACGCACGAGATCTCCTTCGACCACCGCGAGCACGTGGTGATGCACCGGCGCGAGTCGCTACCATTTCACCCCAATGGGATGATTTTGCACGCGTACGACGCCGACGGCGCCGTGCTGCGCAGCCGAACCTATTACTCCGTTGGGGGCGGCTTCGTCGTCGACGAGAACGCCACCGGTGCAGAGCGCGTCAAAGAATCGGACACGGTGATCCCGTATCCCTTCCGCACCGGCGCGCAGCTCCTCGCGCACGCCGACGAAACGGGCCTCTCCATCAGCCGCATCATGCTCGAGAACGAGAAGGCCCTGGGCAAGGAGACGGGCTACTCCACCGTGGCCGACATCCGCCGCGGCCTGCTCGAGATTTGGTCGGTCATGCGCGAGTGCGTGCGCAATGGCTTTGCCCGCGAGGGCGTGCTGCCCGGCGGCCTCAAAGTCAAACGCCGCTCGGCGGAGTTGTACCGCAAGCTCACCACGCGTCCGGATCCGTCGGATCCCTTCGTCGTCATGGATTGGGTGAACCTGTACGCGCTCGCCGTGAACGAGGAAAACGCCGCAGGCGGGCGCGTGGTGACGGCACCGACCAACGGCGCCGCCGGCGTCATCCCCGCGGTGATGCACTATTACGCGAACCACGTCCCCGGCACCGACGAAGAGGGCATCGTTCGCTATCTGCTCACCGCGGGTGCCATTGGGGTCATCTACAAAGAGTGCGCGTCCATCTCGGGCGCGGAGGTGGGCTGCCAGGGCGAGGTGGGATCGGCCTGCTCGATGGCCGCCGCCGGCTTGACCGAAGTCCTCGGCGGCTCACCGCGCCAAGTGGAAAACGCCGCGGAAATCGGCATGGAGCACAACCTCGGGCTCACGTGCGATCCAGTGGGCGGCCTCGTTCAAGTGCCCTGCATCGAGCGCAATGCCATCGCCGCGGTGAAGGCCATCAACGCCGCGCGCATGGCCCTGCGCGGAGACGGCAGCCACTTCGTCTCGCTGGACAAAGTCATCAAGACGATGCGCGAGACCGGCGAAGACATGAAGGACAAATACAAAGAGACCTCGCGCGGCGGACTCGCGCTGAACGTCATCGAGTGCTGAGCGTCCTCAAGGGCTGACGTCGAGCACCACGCGCCCGCGGGCGCCGCGTTCGACGGCCTCGTGCGCGCGGGCGATCTCCTCCAGCGGAAAGCGCGCGGCAATTGGATAAACGAGATCCGCGGCCGCCTCGCTCACCGCCCGCGCGGCCTCCAGCTTGGCGGCGCGCGGAAAGTCGTCGCTGCCGAGAAGACGGATCGTCACGTTCTTGAAGAGCAGCGGCCAGAAGGGAATCTTCGGCTCGGCCTCCGCCGTGGCATAAGCCGCAATCACACCGCCCAATGCGATGACGTCGTGGTTCGACGAAAGGTTCGCATCGAACGCCACCTCGATGATGCGATCCACACCGCGGCCGTCGGTGAGATCGAGCACCCGCTGCGTGAAGTCCGCGGCGCTTTGCACGAGCACGTCGTGTGCGCCGGTCTCACGCTTCGCCGTCTCGACTTCGTCCTCCGAGCGCACCGTCGCCACCACGTGCGCGCCGCCACACACGGCGAGAACGGCCGCCGCGCGCCCCACCGCCCCCAGCGCACCGCGCACGAGAACCGACGCGCCGTCGACGGGACCATCGGCGAACACCGCCCGATGTGCGGTGATGCCAGGAATGCCAAAGCATGCGCCCTGCACATAATCGATCCCGTCCGGAAGCGAGACGGCCTGTTCCGATGGGACGCTGGTGAACTCTGCCGCCGTACCCCACGGACGGTAGGATTGCGCGCCGAAGCACCACACGCGTTCACCCACCCTCGAAGCATCGACGCCCTCCCCCACCGCATCGATCACACCTGCACCATCGCTGTGCGGAATGATTCGCGGATGCGCAATTGGCATCCCAAGCCATGGCGCTCGCTTCTTGACGTCGCCAGGGTTGATCCCCGATGCGTGGACGCGTACACGTACCTCTCCGAGGCCCGGATGGGGAGCGGGCATCTCGGAGACGACGAAGACCTCCGCCGCAGCACCACGTCGTTCGTACCAGGCGGCTCGCATGCCTCACTTTACCCTTGACGGTACTCCGGGCATCCATCATCTTGCCTTCATTGTGATAATGGTTTTCATTATCACTGCTGCCATCCCGTCGTGACTAGAAGGACGAGTTTGATGATCGCTTTGACGCTGGCGTCCACGACCACCACAGGTCGCGCCCGCGGGGCGGATCCCGTGCCGCGCGATGCGCAGGACACGGTGGTCGTCACGGGCACGCGCACGCCCGAGCGATCCCAGCGTGCAACTGTGAAAACGGACGTGGTCACGCGCGATGAAATGGATCGCCGCGGGGCGACCAACGTGGGCGAGGCACTCGCCTCGCAACCCGGCGTGCGCGTCGATCCGGGTGCCTACGGCTTCCTCGGCAACGTCAGCGCCATTCAGATTCAAGGCTTCGATCGCGACCGCGTCCTCGTCTTGGAGGACGGAGAGCGCGTCGTCGGTGACATCGGCGGCGCCATCGATCTGGCCACGCTTCCCACGGCGGACCTCGCGCGCATCGAGATCGTGACCGGCCCCACGAGCTCCCTCTACGGATCGAGCGCGCTCGGCGGCGTGGTGAACCTGGTGACGTCGCCACCCCGCTTCGAAGGCGCCAGCGGGCGTGCGCGCATCGAAGGGCGGAGCTACCGCACCTTGTTCGCGCAAGCCAACGGCGCCTACCGGCAAGGAAAGACGTGGGTCACACTCGATGCGAACGTCTTTCGCCAGGACGGCATCGCACGGATCGCCGAGTTGCCCGATCTGCAGGTGCCCGACATCTCGCGGCAGATGCTCGGCCTTCGCGCGGGCACGAGCCTCACCAAGCGAATCGACCTGCGGGTGCGCGCGCGATGGCTCCACGACAAGAGCGATGGCCTGCGCTCCGAGGAAACGCCGGGGCTCGGGCGCTACCTCATCGATCTCCCCGCGGATACGCATCGCTACACGCTGCACGTGATCGAGACCATCGATCTCGGGCGCGGGTCGAACCTGCGACTCACCCTCGGCCGCCAATGGACCGACAACGAGACGTCCAACGACCGACGCAACTCGCCGGTCGATCAACTCCGTGACCGCCACCAGCGGATGCAAAGCTTCGAGGCGGTGGCAACCTTCGCCGATGGGCCGCGCACCTGGGTGCTCGGCACGCGCGCCGAGGCGGAGACGTTCTCGCAGTACCTGACCAAATCGGAGAGCGTGAGCACGGGCGTCACCACCACGCGCCAGCAAGAGGTGGTGCCGCAAAGCTTCGGCAACGCGGCAGCCTATGGGCAGCTCGAATGGCGGTTCGGCAAGAAGGTCACGTTGCTCTCGGGCGTGCGCGGCGAAGGGCATACGAAGTACGGGGGCGCGGTTTCCCCGCGTTTGGCCTTGGCCTATCGCCCGACGCCCGAGGTGACACTGCGCCTCTCCGGCGGACGCGGATTTCGCGCGCCGAGCGCCAAGGAGCTCGGGTTCGTGTTCGACCACGCCATTTACGGATACCGCGTTCTGGGCAATGCGGATCTCAGGCCCGAGACATCGTGGGGCTTGAACGGCGACGCCACCTGGCAGCCCGACAAAGCGGTCACCCTGCGGGCCTCGGCCTTCGCGAACTGGGTCGAGGACATGATCGATCTCGATCTCGCGAACGGAGTTCCGAACGGTTCCGTCGTCGATTACCGGTACACCAACTTCGGCAAGGCGCGCACCTTGGGTGGCGATCTCTCGGCGGGCGTACGGCTATGGGACGATCGGCTGCGCGCGGACGTGAGCTACTCGTACCTCTGGACGCGGGACGATCTGAACGATCGCCCGCTCGGGGGAAGGCCGCCGCACACCGTCACGTCGTCGGTGCGCGCGCTCTTGCCGTCGAAGTTCGAGGCGAATGCACGGTGGCGCGTGACCACCGACGCCTTCATCAACGAGACCACGCGCTCGCCCGCGTACTCGATGGTCGACCTTCGCCTCGGGCGCGAACTTTGGCCCAAGTCGCAAGCTTATGTCGGGGTGCTGAACCTGCTCGATGCGCGTCAGGACGTGGGGCGCGTCGGTGATACGCGGCCGCCGCTCGGGCGCGTCGTTTACCTCGGTCTTCGTGCCGATTTTCCTTGGGAGGACGAATGAAACCGCGATTCCTTTGGCTCGCTCCATGGCTCGCCCTCGCGTGCGCATCGTGCAGCGACAGCGCGGGGACGAAAGACCCCAACACCGCCGATGGCGGCGGCAGCGGCAATCCCAACCCCTCGCCCGACGCGGGGCACGACTGGAGCGTGTTCTCCTCGGGCACCGAGGTGCGCGTGACCGTTCCCGAGAGCGGCCGCGCCTACGTTCGATTCGATCCGCCGGGCGCCGTCCAAGTGTCGGGCGATCCCAAAGCGTCGACCGATTGGGACCTCGCGCTCGAGCAATACGACGTCTACACCAACGGCGGCGCCTCGGGCACGGGCCGCGGCTCGGCGTTTGGCCCCATCGATGCGCCTTCGTACAGCGCCGCCACGCCACCGCAAGTGCCGCTCATGTTCACCGACAAGACGGGCGGCGCCTTCGTGAAGTGGTACGCCTACGATGGCGACACGCATGTACTCTACAGCCGTTACCACGTGGCCGGGATCCAAGATGGTACGCGCCGCTGGAAGGTGCAAGTGCTCGGCTACTACGGTGAGCGAGACGGCGCACCGGTCAGTGCATTGTACAAGGTTCGCTACGCGGAGCTTTTCGCCGATCGCGTCGGCGACACCGTGGAGGTGACCAACCTCGACGGCACCGCCGGCGGGCTTACGGCCGACCCGAACAAGACGAGCGAGTTCCTCGATCTGAGCAACGGCGCGCGCACGATGCTGACCCCCGCGGCCGCGAACGCGTCGAACGCATGGCAACTCGGTTTTCGGCGCGATACCATCGGCGCGAACGGCGGCGTGGGTGGACCGCGCGGGGTGACCAGCATCGACTTCGACGACGCCGCCACCGCAGGCGAGGCGCTCGCGCAAGTCAAGACGCGCACCGCGGACGGTGAGAAGGCGCGCTTCGACGCGATCAACTGGGCGTCGTTCGAGGGCAAAACGTTGCGGGGCGACCGCGTGATCAGCGGATTCGGCGACGCCTGGGCCGATCGCAACGCGCGAACACCAGCCTATGCCGCGTGGGTCGTCACCAGCGCGGGCGGGGAAAAGAAGTACTTCATCGGGTTCACCTCGTTCGAGAATGCCACTGCGACGTCTCCCGGAACGGTCGCCCTACGCATCAAACCTTTCAAAGAATAAAAAGGACACGGAGCTATGAAACATAGCCTTTTCGCAGGGATTCTTTTGTCTTCGATGGCCCTCACGCTCGCCGCTGGAGCCGTGGGGTGCAGCGACGACGAATCGACGGCCGTCAATCCGGGAGGGGACGCCGCCAAAGACACGGCCCCCTCGAGCGACGTGCGCGGCGATCAATCCGCCGACACGGGCACCACCGACACGGGCACCATCGATACGGGAACGGATGCCGCGCCCGTCGAGCGATGCACCGCGGCCAAGGAACAACTACTCAAGCCCATCGACTCGGTGTCCACGGGCGATGTCACCGTGTACGCGACCTCGGGAAGCACGCAGAGCATCTACGTGAACGCCAGCGCGGGAGGCCTCCCCTCGCAGGATCAGAACCCGCGCATCTACATCAAGCTTCCCTCGAGCAAGGCCGCCGTCACGGACAAATCCGCGTGGTCGTCCACCGGATGGGACTTGGCGCTGAAGCGCGAAGTCATCTTCACCAACAGCGGTGACAGCGGCCAAGGTCAGGGCAGCGCCGTGTTTCTCGCGGGCAAGGCCTACGAGGAGGTGACGCAAGCCGACGCGCAGGGCAAGACCTTCGCCTCGGAGAACTTCTTCAACGACGACTGCACGCCGAAGCTCGACGCCAACAGCAAGGTCCGTACGACCTTCAGCGATTGGTACGATTACAATCCGGCGACGCACACCTTGGCCCCCAAGGCGGGGACGTGGCTCGTGAAGTCCGCGGCGGGGACGCTCTTCAAGCTGCAGATCCTCTCGTACTACTCGTCGCCGGACGGCGGCGTGGGTAGCGCTGGCGGGCACTTCACCCTCAAGGTCGAGGCTCTCTGAGCATGCGTGCCTTCGGCGTCGCCCTCGGCGTGTTCCTCGCCATGGTTGGGGGTGGGGCCGCCGCCGAAGCGCACGCGCAGACCTGCACGCGTCCCACCGATCCCGCAGGTCATGCGGGGTATGCCTATGGCGCGGCGGCGGTCGCGCACTTCGATGAAGCGCGGGCCCGCGTTTGGTACACGACGGAGGGCGAGCACCGCGTCCATGCGGCGAGCACGCGCCCCGACGGGGTGCCGGACGAAGTGGCCCGCGCGGCCGCGGTGACGCAAGATGCCCTGGAGCGTTACGCCGGCATGGGATTCCGCGCACCGCCGTCCGACGAGGACACCACGTGTGGCTCCAACGGTGGCGACGGCCGGCTCGACGTGTACCTGGTGCACTTCACCGCAGCCGATGGAACGGCGGTGCCCGAACGATGCGTCGGGCGGCAATGTGCAAGCTTCATCCTCGCGGAGAGCAAGCTCGGGGAACGCTACCCCACGGCCGACATCGGCATCCGCACCGTGCTCCCGCACGAAGTGTTTCACACCGTGCAGAATGGCTACGACGCGGAGATGGATCGCTTCTGGGCCGAGGGCACGGCGCAGTGGGCCGCGAAGACGCTGGATCCCACGCTCACCGATCTGGAGTCGTTTCTCCCGGCGTTCTTCCGCGAGCCCTCGCGCTCACTCGACCTTCCACCGGGTGGCGCATCCGGCGCATACCTGTACGGCAGCGCGATCTGGCCGGTGTACCTGACGGAGACGCGCGGCAACGACATCGTGCGCACCATTTTGGAGGCCGAAGGCGCCGATGGCAGCCCGGCCTTGAAGGCGACGGACGCGGTGGTGCGCCCGTCGAGCCTCGCGACCGCGTTTACGCGCTTTGCCGTGTGGAACACGGCGACGGGAACACGTGCCATGAACGCTGGATACCGTGATGCCAAGAAGTACCCCATGCTGAGCGTGCCGGATTTTCCTGCGGAGGGCAGCGTCCGCCGCGCCACCTCCGGCCTCGCGTCGTTCTATTATCGGCTCGAGGTCGACGCGGCGAAGCTGCTCGCCTTCGAGGGCGATCCCGCGCGCACCTCCGCAACCCTGGTTCCACTCGAGAACGGGGCCGCGCGCATCGATCGCGCGACGGCACTGTCCCCTGCGAGTCCGACGCGCGTCGAGGCCGAGTCCATCGTTGTCGTCAGCGGCGTGACCACCAGCAAAACCGACGCGAACTTCACGCTCACCTTGAGCACGCCTCCGCCGCAGACCCCACCTCCACCGGTCGACCATCCACCGCCACCTTCCTCCCCGAACCCGGATTCGGGCTCCGGCGCGAGCTCGGACTCGGGCGGCTGCTCCGTCTCGCCCAGCTCACCGCGCGGGGGCGGAAGCGCCTTCGCCATTCTTCTCACCCTCGCGCTCTTCGCCGCGGCGTGCGGACGCACCTCCTCGACGAAACAGACGGCGGCGGCGCGCATCGTTTCCGTCGGCGGGCCGGTCACCGAGACCGTCTTTCTCCTGGGCGCGGGCGAGCAAGTCGTCGGGGTCGACACCTCCAGCGTGCACCCCGACAAGGCCAACCAGCTCCCGCATGTCGGCTACCAACGCACCCTCGGCGCCGAGGGCGTCTTGAGCCTCACCCCGACCCTGGTCGTCGCCGCCGAAGAAGCCGGCCCGCCCGCCGCACTCGAGCAGATCCGCGGCGCAGGCGTGCGCCTCGAGGTCATCTCCTCGGAGCCATCCATCGCAGCTGCCCGCGCACGGATCGAAAAGGTGGGGCAGCTCCTGGACCGCGATCCGAAGCAGGCCCTCGGCGATTTCGACGCCGACGTCGGGCGGGCCAATGCACTCGTTGCCAAGGCAACATCGCACCCCAAGGTGCTGGCCATCTATGCACGCGGCCAGAACCTGCTGCACGTGTTCGGCACGCACTCCGCTGCCGACTCGATGGTGCGCCTCGCCGGCGGCGTCAACGCGGTGAGCGGCTTCGATGGCTCGAAGCCCATGGCCCCCGAGGCCATGGCCGAGGCGGCGCCGGACATCCTCCTCGTTCCGGCGCGTGGCCTGGAAAGCTTGGGCGGCCTCGAAGGCCTCGCCAAAGTATCGGGCATCGCGCAAACCCCCGCCGCCAAAGCGAACCGCGTCGTCGCCATGGACGATCTCCTCCTGCTCGGATTCGGCCCGCGCACCGGCCAGGCCATCCGCGAGCTCGCACGGAAGATTCACCCCGAGCTGGCCGCGGAACCCGACTGATGCTCGTCCCCGCCGCGCTCCCGCTCCCGCGACCTCGAACGCGAACGCGACGGCGGCTGATCCTTCCCGCACTGTTCGTACTTCTCGCGGCCTCGGCCATCCTCGCCGCGGCCTTTGGCGGAGTGCGCATGCCGCCGCTCGAATTCGTGGCACTCCTCGCCGGCAAGGCGGGCATCGCATTGCCCGTGGAAACGACGCAGGAGCACGCGGCGATTCTCTTCGCCATTCGCTTGCCGCGGATCGTTCTGGGCGTTCTCGTGGGCTCCGGGCTCGGCATCGCCGGTGCCGCCATGCAAGGCGTCTTTCGCAATCCGCTGGCCGATCCCGGGCTCCTCGGCCTATCCAGCGGCGGTGCGCTCGGGGCGGTGGCGGCCATCGTGCTCGGCGCGCACGGGGCGCAGGCCCTCGGGCCTTGGATCGCCGCGCCGCACATGCTGCCGGTGGCCGCCTTCCTCGGTGCGCTCGGCGCAGCTTGGATCGTGGAGCGCCTCGCCCAAGTCGAAGGGCGCATTGCCGTATCCATGTTTCTTCTCGCCGGCATCGCCGTCGCCGCACTATGTGCCGCGCTCACCGGCCTGCTGACCTTCACCGCGACCGATGCACAGCTCCGCACGATCCTCTTTTGGACCCTGGGAAGCCTGGGCGGCGCCACGTGGAAAACCGTGGTGGCCGCGGCGCTCTTTCTCAGCGCCCCCGTCGTGCTGCTGCCGCGCTTTGCGCGCGCCCTCAACGCGCTCCTGCTCGGAGAGTCGGAAGCGCGAAACCTCGGCGTCGCCGCCGACCATGTGAAAAGGGTCATCACCGTGCTCATCGCGCTGGCCGTGGGCACCTCCGTCGCCGTCTCCGGCGTGGTCGGATTCATCGGCCTCATCGTCCCACACGTCGTGCGCCTCACCGTAGGCCCGGATCATCGCCTCCTCCTTCCAGGCTCCGCATTGCTGGGCGCCACCTTGGTCCTTTGGGCCGACGCCCTCGCGCGCACCGTCGTGTTGCCCGCAGAGCTTCCCTTGGGCATCGTCACGGCGTCCGTGGGTGCGCCGTGTTTCATCGCGCTCCTCGTGCGCGAGCGCGGGAGGCTCGGATGATCGAAGCTCGTCAGGTCAGCTTCCGCACCGGCGCCGTGACCCTCGTGAAGGAAGTGTCGCTCGCGGCCAAGCCCGGCGAGGTCGTGGCCATCGTCGGCCCCAACGGCGCCGGCAAGTCGACCTTCCTCAAGATGCTCTCCGGCGAGCTCTCCCCCTCGTCGGGCGAGGTCCGCATGGGCGATCGGCCCCTCGCCGAATGGGCCGTGCTCGAGCGCGCCCGCGTGCGTGCCGTGCTCTCGCAGCACGAGGACCTTCGCTTCGCCTTTACCGGGTTCGACGTGGTCCTGCTCGGGCGCTCGCCCCATGTCGTGGGCACCGAGTCGGTGCGCGACACCGCCATCACGCGGCTCGCCATGTCCGCCACGGACACGCTCGCCTTCGAGGAACGAACCTACGTCACCCTCTCCGGCGGCGAACGCCAGCGCATCCAACTCGCACGCGCCCTGGCCCAAATCTGGGAGGCGCACGAGGGGCAACACCGCGTGCTTCTTTTGGACGAGCCCACGAACAGCCTCGATTTGCATCACCAGCACGCCGTACTTCATTGGGCGCGCAAAATGGCCGCCGACGGCGTGGCCGTCGTCACCGTACTCCACGATTTGAACCTCGCCGCACAATGCGCGGATCGCGTGGCCGTCCTGCGCGGCGGCCGATGCGTGGCCGAGGGCGCGCCCAAAGACGTGCTCACGGCGGCATTGGTTCGCGAAGTCTTCTCGGTCGAGGCGATGGTGCTCCCGCACCCCGAGCTCGACTGCCCCCTCATCGTCACCAACTTCAACGAAAGTCGGGTCGAGTCATGAATCAAAATGAGTTGTACGAACGGTGGCTTGCTCTTCGGGCCTCCGAAAAACGCCTGTTCGCGCTCGATGCCGCGAACAAACTGAATGTCACCGAATGCGAACTCGTCGCCTCGGCGTGCACGGCCCCGCCAGCCTCACCGGGTCCGGTTGCCGTGCGCCTCGACGTGCCCGATTGGGTGGCCTTCGTATCGGCCCTCCCGAAGTTGGGACTCGTCAAAGCGATTACGCGCAACCCCACCGCGGTCATCGAAGTGGAGGGCAACTACGATCGCATCGAGTTCTTCGGCGCCCACGGCCAGAGCCTCGGCACCATCGATCTGCGCATCTTCCTCCGTGTTTGGCGCTACGCCTTTTTCGTCCGTGAGGAGACATCGCGCGGCACCTCGGAGAGCCTTCAGATTTTCGACGAAACCGGCCGAGCCATCCACAAGATCTACGTTCGCGCCGAAACGCAACGCGATGCCTTTCTCGAGCTGATCGAGACCTACCGCGCGAAGTCCAGCGCGGCCTTGGAGCTCACGCCGCCTGCGCAAGTTCGACCGGTCCGTCCTGATGCCGAGGTCGATGTCGACGGGCTTCGGCAAGCATGGCTCGCCATGACCGATACGCACGAGTTCTTCGGGCTTTTGCAGCGATTCAGCGTTGCCCGAACGCAAGCGCTCCGGCTCGCGGGCCCGGACTTGGCCTATCCGGTGGAGCAAGACAGCCTCGAGCGCATCCTGCAGAGCGCGGCGGCGGCGGGCCTCTCCATCATGGTGTTCGTCGGCAACGCGGGAATCATTCAGATTTACTCCGGCACCGTCACCAAGGTCGTGCCGACCGGACCGTGGATCAACGTGCTCGACCCGACGTTCAACTTGCACGTCCAGCGTGATTTTATCGATTCAGCCTGGGTGGTGCGAAAGCCCACCAAAGACGGGAACGTCACATCGCTCGAGCTCTACACCCGCGAGGGTGAGCAGATTGCACTGCTCGTTGGGCTGCGAAAGCCAGGTCAAACGGAGAACCCCGCTTGGCGCAGCGCAGTGGAAGCACTCCCGGCAGCGCTAAACCAAAATGTCACTTCTTCGACCTAATCCTATTTCATTTCCCTTGCGTACGTGGCGCGCGGTGGTTCTAATTAACGGAGAGCGAGGCGCAGCGAGCGCCCCACGTGCCGCGTCCTAGGTTTAAGGGGTTCGAGGAGAGCAGGCCGGAGGAAGAGAAGCAGACCAGTCTTTGCGGAGAGATAGTCGCCTGGTGCCCGCACCGTCACGAACCTTCGAAAAAGCCGTCTACCTCATGTAGCGGCTTCACTAAGGAGGCACCTGTCACCGGATTGAAAATCATAATCGATATTCAATGACCCCGTTGAACTTCGACGGGGATCCCTAAGCCAGTGGAAGCCCCAGGCAACGCCCATCTCTCCGCGCGACGCCGGCAATATTGCCGGCGTCGCTTTTTTTTGTCTCCAGCATCCCCCGAGAGCGCACGCTCCACCGACGCCGACGCACGCTCTCCTACCAGACTGAAGGCTCTTCGAAACAATCCGCTCGCGCCCACCATCCACTAGTCAGCACCGTCCCGATATCCAAACGACACCGCAGCACGGTCACATTCCGGCACCTTGTATAAGCGCAGCATCGTCTCGACATCGGCATCGTCCAAAAGCGAATCGTCACCTCCGGTCAGACGCGGCAATGTGAGTGTCCACTCACTTGCCATGTCTTGGTGTCCTGGTTCGTTTTGGACGGCGTCGTTGACAGGAGTCCAGGGTACGTGCGCCGGCTCCCTGCGGGGACCTCCGGTAGCACGAAACGTCTCCGAAAAATCCAACCGCGCCCCCGAATTCCGTCGTTGCTCTCTCGTTCGAAGCTCGCGTGTTAGCAGGAGTAGTGCGTCAAGTTGTACGCGTTCCGATTAAAAATCGAATTTGAACTATTCGCACTAATTCCTAGTACGCGCGGCAATTAGTCGGTTTACCGGAGGTACGTCAGATGCGGATGGGCATCAGGGTTTCGGTGCTTATAGCGGCTGTCGCCGTGACGGCGGCTGCGTGTGGAAGTTCCAATGAAAGTTTCTTCGATCCCAACGCCCAGGACGGTGGCCCTCCAATAGGGAACCCCAATTCCGATGCGGGCGGCGGGTTCGGTGAGAACGACGGTAAGGCGCCCCCGGTTAACTGCACACCCAAAACGGCATGCGAGCCGTGGCAGAAGTGCGGAGTAGAGGGGAGTGGGTGCAAAGGGGTTCCTGCCATTGGGTGCGGTAGCTGCGCGCCCGGCTCGACCTGTGGTGTAGGGGGTAAACCCTTCGAGTGCGGCTCGGATTCCAACCGATGCGTGCCGAAGCAGAAAGAAGATGTCTGCAAAGACGGAGCGTGCGGTCCGATTGCCGACGGCTGCGGAGGTCTGATCGACTGCGGCATGGCATGCGCCGCGGGCCAAACCTGCGGCGGTGGTGGAGTCCCCAGCAAATGCGGTGGTAACAGCGCTTGCCGCCCCAAAAGCTGTCAGGATCAAGGCATTACCTGCGGCCAAGCCGGCGACGGGTGCGGCGGCGTCATCGAAAGCTGCGGCACGTGCGGTGGTGGAACGGCCTGCGGTGGCGATCCTGCGAAACCCGGACAGTGCGGTGGCCAGATCGTCGACGGCGGTGTGAGCAGCTGCACCCCGAAGACGTGCACACAGCTCGGAGCAACCTGCGGCCCGCAAGGCGACGGCTGCGGAAACCTCATTAACTGCGGCACCTGCAACGCGCCACAAACCTGCGGCGGTGGCGGAGTGCCGAACGCGTGCGGCGGCAGCAGCGCCTGCGTGGCAAAGACGTGCGCACAAATCGGTGCGACGTGCGGACTCGCAGGCGATGGCTGCGGCGGTACGCTCAATTGCGGCACCTGCAACGCGCCGCAAACCTGTGGCGGCGGCGGAACCCCCAGCGTCTGCGGCGGCAACTCTACGCCGTGCGTAAAGCGCACATGCGCGCAGTCCGGTGCGAACTGCGGACCGGTTGCGGACGGGTGCGGCGGCACCATTCAATGCGGCACCTGCGTCGAGCCGGCCATTTGCGGCGGCAGCGGCGTACCCAGCGTGTGCGGCGGCGGCGAGCCTCCGGACGCGGGACAGGTGAATTGCCCAGGGACCACGCAGACGACCCTCCGGGGAGTCGTTTACGCGCCCAATGGAACCCTTCCTCTCTACAACGCCATCGTTTACGTGCCGACGGCTGCCGTCGACCCGTTCCCGACGAACGGCGTCTCCTGCAATCAGTGCTCCTCGGAGGTGTCGGGCAAACCGCTCGTTCGCACCACGACGGGCACCGACGGCTCCTTCACGCTGACCAACGTACCGGTTGGAAACAACATCCCGGTGGTCATCCAGCTCGGTCGATGGCGCCGACAGATTAAGGTGTCGAACGTCCCGGCGTGCCAGGTGACGAACGTGTCGCCTACCCTGACGCGGCTGCCGAAGAACAAGACCGAAGGCGACATTCCGCTGACGGCTCTCTCCACGGGCAACGTCGACGCGCTCGAGTGCCTGCTCCGCAAGATGGGCATCGACGACAGCGAATTCTCGGGCCCCAGCGGCACCGGTCGGATTCGCATGTACCAAGGCGACACGGGTCGCGACGGACACCAGCCGGCACGGCCCCCCTCGGGCAACGCCGTCTCGGAGGACCAGCTGGTCGACAGCCAGGCGACCATCAACAAGTACGACCAGGTCCTCTTCGCCTGCGAAGGGTTCCACAACGACGAGACCACGGCGCGCAAGCAGGCGGTGGTCAATTATGCCAACAGCGGCGGACGCGTCTTCGCGACCCACTACAACTACGCGTGGCTTTACAACCAGCAGCCATTCCAATCGGCAGCCCAGTGGCAGGTCGACTCGGACGGTTCGGACGGTATGGACAGCCTCACGGCCAACGTCGATACCAGCTTCCCGAAGGGTGCAGCGTTCCGGGAGTGGCTCGCGAACGTCGATGCCTTGTCCAGCAACAACCCGCCGCAAGTGACCATCAACGAGGCGCGTTGGGACCTCCGAGGGGTGAACTCCCCGTCCCAGCGCTGGCTCTACGGTGAGGACGATGCGCGCAAGGTGGAGCACTTCACCTTCAACATGCCGTGGAACAAGCCGGCCGATCAGCAGTGCGGCCGCGTCATCTTCAGCGACTTCCACGTCACGAACTCCGACACGAACGGCGCCAGGTTCCCGAACCACTGCCAGAGCAGCAACATCTCGGCACAGGAAAAGATCCTGATGTTCATGCTGTTCGACCTGGCCTCCTGCATCCAGCCGGACATCCCCCCGCCGCCTCCCACCTGCCGTCCGCGCACCTGCGTACAGGCCGGCGCGACCTGCGGTCCGGTCGGCGATGGTTGCGGCGGCATCATCCAGTGCGGCGACTGCACGCCTCCGCAGACCTGCGGCGGTGGCGGAACGCCGAGCCAGTGCGGTGGGTCGCAGTGCGTGAAGCGCACCTGCGCCCAGGCGGGAGCGACCTGCGGTCCGGTCGCCGACGGGTGCGGCGGCATCCTCAACTGCGGTGAGTGCATTCCTCCGCAGACCTGCGGTGGCGGCGGCGTCCCGAATCAGTGCGGCAACCCGAGCTGCGTTCCGCGCACCTGCCAGCAGGCCGGCGCGACCTGCGGTCCGATCGGCGACGGTTGCGGTGGCGTCCTCCAATGCGGCCCGTGCACCCAACCGGGTGAGACGTGCGGCGGCGGCGGTTCGCCGAATGTGTGCGGCAACAGCACGTGCGTTCCCAAGGCCTGCCCGGCCGGCGCGAACTGCGGGCCCATTGCCGACGGATGCGGCGGTGTCGTCCAATGCGGAACCTGCTCTCCGGGCAAGGTCTGCGGCGGCGGCAGCCCGGGCACGCCCAACGTGTGTGGCCAAGGTTCGTGCACCCCGCGATCCTGCTCACAAGTCGGGGCGACCTGCGGACCGATCGGCGACGGTTGCGGCGGCCAGCTCGATTGCGGCCCGTGCACCAAGCCGGGTGAGACATGCGGTGGCGGCGGGACGCCGAGCGTGTGCGGCGGTTGCAAGCCGCTCACGTGCGCCGAACGCGGGTACGAGTGCGGTCCTGCAGGCGATGGGTGCGGTGGACTCATCGAATGCGGCGAATGCACGGTCCCCGGCGATACGTGCGGTGGTGGCGGCGTCCAGTTCAAATGCGGACACCCCGTGATCAACTAGGGTTTAGGGTTTAGGGCCCTGGACAGCTCTCGACGGCCGTGCATCTTCGGATGCGCGGCCGTCGTGTTTTGTTATCGTGCGGCGCCGATGGCCGAACGTCCCCGCACGCGCGCTTGGTACCGCCCGATGGTCGCGCGCGAGGCGCACGAGGCGCACCGGGTGGCGACGTCGTTGGAGCTGCTCTTCGACCTATGCTTCGTCGTGGCCGTGAGCCGGGCGGGGTCGGCGCTGCACCATGCGCTCGCGGAGAACCACGTCGGGCACGGCGTGTTCAATTACCTCTGCGTCTTCTTCGCCATCTGGTGGGCATGGCTGCAATTTAGCTGGTTTGCCAGCGCCTACGACACCGACGACGTCTCCTACCGGCTTGCCGTACTCGTACAGATCGCGGGCGGGCTGGTGATCGCGGCGGGCGTCGGGCGCGCCTTCGAGGGCGACTTTGCCGTCGTGGTCGCGGGCTATGTGGTCATGCGCCTCGCTGGGGTCTCGCAATGGCTTCGCGCCGCGCGTGGCGATCCCGAGCGACGGCGCACGGCCCTGCGGTATGTCCTCGGCATCTCGCTCCTCCAGATCGCGTGGATCGCGCGGCTCGCCCTCCCGGAGCCATGGCTCGTTCCGTCGTTCCTCGCCCTGATGGTCGTCGAGCTCGCCGTTCCCGTTTGGGCCGAGCAAGCCGCGCACACCACGTGGAACGCGCACCACGTCGCCGAGCGCTACGGATGCTTCACGCTCATCGTGCTGGGTGAGACGGTGACGGGCGCCACCAGCGCGATCCAGGAAGGCCTCCACGAAGGACACCACACCGCGACCCTCGTCTCCGTGGCCGCGGCGGGATTGGTCATCGTCTTCTCCATGTGGTGGCTCTATTTCGACCGCCCCGGCCACCGGCGACTCACCTCGTTTCGCAGCGCCGTCGTCTGGGGCTATGGCCACTACTTCATCTTCGCGTCGGCCGCCGCGGTCGGTGCCGGCATGGAGGTCGCGGTCGATTACGACACCCACAAAGGCCATCTGGCCCACCTCCCCGCGGGATTGGCCATTCCCCTCCCCGTGGCCGTCTACTTGATATCCACCTGGCTGCTGCACATTGGCCCGTCCAACGAATGCCGGCCCATTGCCATTGGATTCCCAGTGGCCGCCGTCCTCGTGCTCGCGGCCGCCTTTTCGCCCGCCCCGGTCCATCTCACCGCCGCCATCGCCGCGGGATTGGTCGCCGTCGTCGTCATCGCCACCCGCGGGCATCCGATCCACGAGTAAATGTGCTAAGCCAGCCACATGTTGACCGAATCCCGCGACACGCTCCAAGACCTCAAAAGGCGCCTCACGGCGCTAAGGGGGCATCTTTGACGTCGCTCGACTGAAGCGCGAACTCGACCGCCTCGCCGAGCAAACCCTGGCCCCCGGCTTTTGGGACGACCAAAACAAGGCCCTCGCCCTCACCCGCAAGCGCTCGAGCATCGAGCAAACCGTGGTGAACTTCGAAAAGCTCGAACGCGACGTGGAGGATTCCTCCGTCCTACTCGAGCTCGGCGCCACGGAAAAAGACGACGATACCATCGCGGAAGTCGCCAAAGGCCTTTCCGAGCTGGAACATCGCGTCCGCCAGACCGAACTGGCCCGCATGCTCTCCGGTCCGGCAGATCGCTCGGGCGCCATCGTCAGCATTCACCCCGGGGCCGGCGGCACCGACGCCAAAGATTGGGCGCAAATGCTCCTGCGCATGTACATGCGATGGTGCGAGCGGCGCGGCTACAAGACGGAAATCGTCGACTACCAAGAGGGCGACGAAGCGGGCATCGACGCGGTGTCCTTCACCGTCTCGGGCGATTCGGCTTATGGCTATTTACGCTCCGAGAACGGCGTCCATCGCCTGGTTCGCATGAGCCCCTTCAATGCGGACCACACGCGGCAAACTGCGTTCGCCGCCGTGGAGATCACGCCCGACCTGGACGATGACATCCAGATCGACGTGCAGGAGAAGGACATCGAAATTACGACGATGCGTGCCGGTGGTAAGGGCGGGCAGAACGTCAACAAGGTCGAAACCGCCGTCCGGTTGCGCCACCTGCCCACGGGCCTGAACATCGTCTGCCGTGCGGAGCGTTCGCAGCATCAAAACCGCGCCATGGCGATGAAAGTGCTCAAAGCGAAGCTCTATGAATTGGAGCTGCAAAAGCGCGAGCAGGCCAATGCGGCGTACCAAGCCACCAAAAGCGCCATCAACTTCGGCAGCCAGATCCGCAACTACGTGCTCGCGCCCTACCGGCTCGTCAAAGACGCACGGACGGCGCACGAGAACAGCAACGTCGACGCCGTCCTCGACGGCGACCTGGACTCCTTCCTCGAGGCGTACCTGCTCGCTGCCGCTGGCGGCGACCTGAAAAAGGGTGTTTCCGCCGACGACGCGGCCGACCTGGCATGATAAACCCACGGCCACCAAGATGTCGCCGTCCGACCCGAACTCACCTTCGCCGCGAGCCCCACAGGGAAGCTCGCTAGGTTCCGCCGAACAAGCGCTGCTCGAGGCGCGCCGCGCCAAGGCGCAGCGCGTTCGAGCGCGTGGTGAAAACCCGTTTGCCAATGACGTCGTCCCGCGCCTCCCCGGCTCGGAAACGAAGGACATCGGCGCACTGCGCGCCTTCGCCGAGTCGGCGCGCACGGACGGCAAGTACGGCGAAGACGCGGTCAAGAAGCTCGCCGAAGGGCGCACGTTCCACGTTCACGGCCGCATCATCGCCCATCGTTCCGCCGGTGGGCTCTCCTTCCTGCGCCTTCGCGATCGCACCGGCGAGATTCAGCTCCTGGTGAGCCAGGCCACGCTCGGCGAAGACTACGCGCGGCTCGACGACTTCGACATCGGCGACATCATCGAGACCGAGGGCGCCCTCACCGCCTCGAAGCGCGGAGAGCTCTCCATCGAGCCGGCGCGCCTGCGCCTGCTCACCAAGGCTTTGCGCCCGCTGCCCGAGAAGTGGCACGGCCTTTCCGACGTCGAGACGCGCTACCGACAGCGCTACGTCGACCTGATCGCCAACCCCGGCGTGGCCGACGTCTTCCGTGCGCGCAGCCACATCGTGCGGGCCATGCGCGCGGTCTTCGAAGAGACGGACTTCCTCGAGGTGGAGACGCCCACCTTGAACACGCTCATCGGCGGCGCCGTCGCGAAGCCCTTCGCCACGCACCACAACGCGCTCGATATGGAGCTCTTCATGCGCATCGCGCCGGAGCTCTATTTGAAGCGCCTCATCGTGGGCGGGCTCGAACGCGTGTACGAGATCGGCCGCTGTTACCGGAACGAGGGCATCAGCACGCGCCACAACCCCGAGTTCACCATGCTGGAGTTCTATTGGGCGTACGCCACGTACGAGACGCTCATGGACTTCACCGAGACGCTCCTGCGCCGCGTCGACGCGCACCTCGCCCGCGTCATGCCCGACGCGCACCGCGGCTGGCTCGAGGCGCGCGCGTTCACCTTGGCGGAGCCCTTCGTGCGCCTGCCGATGGAGGACGCGGTGAAGCGCGCCGCCGAGCGCACGCAGATTGCGGACTGGGCCCGCGCCGTGGAGAAGAGCGGCGCCGGGCTGGTCGACCTTCTGCGGAGCGACTTCGGGGAGCGCATCAAAGAGTGGTCGAAGAGCTCGCCCCGCGCGAAGGCCATCGACTGGGGCAACTTCCGCAAGGGCATGCTCAAGTGCGACAACGACGGCGAGCGGCTTTTCGCGCTCTACGAGTACCTCTCGGAGCCGTTCCTCGTCGAAGACTACCGCTCCGCGGACGGCTCGAAGAGCCTCCCGGTGTTCGTGAAGGATCACCCGTACGAGACGTCTCCGCTTTCGCGCAGGAACGATTTGCGTCCCGAGTTGGTCGATCGGTTCGAACTGTTCGTCAGCGGCCGCGAACTCTGCAATGCCTTCAGTGAGCTCAACGATCCCGAGGACCAAGCCGAGCGCTTCCGCGCGCAGGTCGCCATGAAGGCCAAGGGCGCAGAAGAGACCATGGATTACGACGAGGACTACGTGCGCGCCCTCGAGCATGCGATGCCGCCCACCGCAGGCCTCGGCCTGGGGATCGACCGGCTGACCATGCTGCTCACCAACGCGCCGTCCATCCGCGACGTCATTCTGTTCCCGCTTCTTAGGGCCGAGGTCTAGTTGACCATGTCGAGCGAGCAGAGCCAGCGCTGGAAGACGGAGGCCGTCATCCAGCCGTGGACGCCCGGGGAGGCGCTCGGGGTCGGCACGAGTGCCCTTCTTCGGCACTGGAAATCGCTCATCGGGCCGCTGCTCGGCGCCGTGCTCACGGGGATCATCTTCCCGCTGGCCGCGCCGATCTTCCTCGCGCAGCTCGCGGAGCTCTCGCTGGCCGCCATGCGCGACACCCCGGCGGAACCAGGAACCCTGGGGCGTGCCTTCGGACGGGGCCTACGGCTTCTCGGTCTGGGCGCGCTCGGGGCGCTGGTCACGTTCTTCATCCCGATGCTGGCCGGGCTCCTATGCCTGGCATCCCACGCGTGGTCGCCGTGGGCGCTCGTGTCGCTGATCCCGGCCCTCGCCATCGGCATCGTCTGGAACCTACGCTTCGCCTTCACGGCCTACTTCATGGTCGATGAAGACGCGAAGCTCTTCGAGGCGATGCGCAAGAGCTGGCGCGCCACCTCGCACTGCCTCGATTCGATCCTGCTGCACGCGGTCGTGCTGGCGCCGCTGGTGCTGGTCAGCGTGATGGTCCCGGTCCTGGGCATCGTGGTTCTGCTGGGCATCCAGCAGATCGGCTTGGCCTACGGCTACGCGCGCACGACCGGCCGCAACGACCTGCCCTGGTTCGATCCGGAGTACAAGCGCCGCGTCGTCCGGCGGCTCCTGCGCATCACCTTCGTCGCGTTGGTCACGCTCTTCATCGGGCTCACACTGTTCGTGCGCGCCATGCCGACCTTGCGCGGCTCCGCATGGTCCGCCCAGGACACGGCCGTCCGTGCGGCGGCCATCGTCAGCGGCGTCATCGCCATCATCGTCGGCCTCGCGCTGCTGCTACCCTACGCGCTCGATCGCCTCGAGGGGCGGAGCTTCGAATCGTTCGTGGGCGCACGCCACATTCGCGCGCAAAAGAGCGGCTTTCTCACGGTCATTTCGATTCTCTCCATCTCCGGCGTCGCGCTCTCCTCGTGCTCGCTCTCGAGCGTGGTCAGCGTGATGGGCGGCTTCGGCCAGGATCTGAAGCGGAAGATCCTCGGCAACAACGCGCACATCGTCGTCGACATGACGAGCCAGTCGGCGTGGGAAAACTACGACGACGTGCTCCTCAAAATCCGCGCGGTGCCCGGGGTCGTGGGCGCCACCCCGGTGGCGCACGGCGAGGGGATGATCTCGAGCCCCTCGAACCTCTCCGGCGTCATCGTGCGCGGTGTGGATCCGGTCACCATCGGCGGGGTCATCGAGCTGCCGAACAACATCGAGGTCGGCAAATTCGAGTACCTGGAGCACCCAGAAAAGCTCGCCAAACTGCCGCCCGACGAGGTCATCGGCCTCGGCTCCCACGGCGAGCAGTTCCTCAAAGGCACCGAGCTGGGCCTGCCCGACGACATCGATCCGGCGGTGCGCGAGTCCATCATGGCCAAGCCCGCGCGCCCCGGCATCATCATCGGGCGCGAGCTCGCCAAGACGCTGCACGTCTACGTCGGCGACGAAGTCACCTTGGTCTCCGCGCTAGGCGATCTCGGCCCCATGGGCGTGATGCCCCGCACGCGAAAATTCCGGGTGGCCGCCATCTTCTTCAGCGGCATGTACGAGTACGACGCCACGCACGTGTACACGACCTTGGAGATGGCCGACGAGTACTTCTCCCTGGGCGACAAGGTCCACGCGATCGACGTCAAGGTGGAGGACGCCGAACGCGCCGAGTTCTTCACCCCGGCCATCACCGATGCGATGAAGCGGCCCGAGCTCCGCGTGCGCGATTGGCGCGAGATCAACCGGAACCTGTTTTCGGCGCTCAAGTTGGAGCGCTTCGCCACGTTCATCATTCTGTCGATCGCCATCATCGTGGCGAGCTTCTGCATCATCTGCACGTTGCTCTTGATGGTGACGGAGAAGGGCAAAGAGATTGCCATCCTCAAGGCCATCGGTGCGAGCGATCGCTCGATTTTGCGCACCTTCATGACCGAGGGCATGATCATCGGCGCCATCGGCACGGTGTTCGGCGTGGCCACGGGACTGGCGCTCTGCACCGGGTTGAAGTGGTTTGGCGTGCGGCTCGATCCGGACGTCTATTACATCGATCGATTGCCCATCAACGTGGACGCACTCGACTTCCTCTCGGTGGCGCTCGCGGCGATGACCATTTGCACCTTGGCCACCGTGTACCCAGCCTATGCGGCCTCGACCCTTCGTCCGGTCGATGGCCTACGTTACGAGTAACAGGGAGAATTCAACGTGCCCAACGCTTTGGTCATCGCCGATAACGTCCGCAAGTCGTTCCAACACATGGGACGTACCTTGGAGGTCTTGCGCGGGATCGATCTCTCCATCCACGAGGGCGAAATCGTGGCGGTGGTCGGGCAGTCCGGTGCGGGGAAATCAACCTTTTTGCACTGCCTGGGGACGCTCGACATCCCCACGAGCGGGTCGCTGCGCCTCGCGGGCGAGGAGCTCACCCAGGTGACCAGTTCGCGCCTGGCGGACATTCGAAACCGCACCATCGGCTTCGTCTTCCAGTTCCACCATCTGCTGCCCGAGTTCAACGCGGTGGAAAATGTGCTCATGCCGGGGCTCATCCAGGGCCGCTCCCGCCGCGATCTCGAGCCGCGCGCGCGTGCGCTCCTGGAAGAGGTCGGCCTGAAAGACCGCATTTTGCACCGCCCGGGTGAGCTCTCCGGCGGTGAGCAGCAGCGCGTCGCCCTCGCGCGCGCCCTGGTGCTCGAGCCCAAATTGCTCCTCGCCGACGAGCCCACGGGCAACCTGGATTCATCGACCAGCGCGCAGATCCACGACCTATTTTTCACGATCAACAAGCAGCGCGGCACCACCATCGTCGTGGTCACGCACAACCTGGCCCTCGCGGCCAGCATGCCCCGCGTGGTCACCTTGAAAGACGGCCGCGTCGAAAAAGACGAACGCCGCAACGCCGTCGCCGAAGTCCAAAACTCGGCAACGGCGTAGGAGCTCGGAAGCAAGGCAGGCTGGTTCTTTGACGACTTCCTAGAAAAATGTATACTTTTCTAGATTCGTCATGGACAAAGAAATACAAATCTCTGCGCTCGTTTCCCAAACGACCAAAGACCTGCTCGAACGGCACGTTCGTGCCACGGGAACGAAGAAGGGTCACCTGGTGGAGCAAGCTCTGCGACACCACCTTCAAGCCCTCCAGGAGCTTCCGGCGGATGTCGTGATCCATCCCAAGATCGTCGTTACACGTAAGTCCGGAGAAGCGATCCTCGAGGAGATGGAAGCGGGCGAACCAACCACCGCACTACGGCAGCTGATGCGCCGTGGAAGTTAGGCCCCTGCGAGAGGACGACGACCGGGCGGCATTCCGCTCCGGCGAGCCGGATCTCGATCGCTTCCTTCACAAATTTGCTGGCCAGAATCAGTTCAAACACTACGTAGGGGTTACCTACGTCGCAGTCCAAGATGGGGCGATCCTAGGGTACGCCACGGTCTCTTCCGGTCACATCGAGATCGATGAGCTGCCCGCGGGCGTGCGAAAAAAGCTGCCGCAGTATCCCTTGCCCATATTGAGATTGGCGCGGCTAGCGGTGGACGAGACTGCGCGTGGCCAGGGTTTAGGCCAGCTGCTCCTCCGCTTCGTCCTCAAGCTCTCCATCACGATGAGCAGTCTCTCCGGCTGCATAGGCGTCGTGGTGGACGCAAAAGCCGGCGCCATCGATTTCTACAAGAAATATGGCTTCATTCCGCTCGACACGTTGGAGGGCCAGTCCGAAGCACGGCCCCAACCCACGGAGATGTTCCTGGCCATGCGCGCCATCAAGGCGAGCAGCGCCTAGGAGTCCAAAACTCCGCGACGGCGTAGGGCCATCGCGCCTCCTACGAGCTTCTCGAACCGCCAAGACACCAAGAACGCCAAGGGCGGAGATTCATCGCCGAGCGTATGCTCGACGATCGGGCCCCCCCGATCCCACTCTTGGCGTCCTTGGCGTCTTGGCGGTTCGCGCCAGCAGCTACGTCGGGTCGTTCGACTCTTTTTCGGCGGTCAACACCCGCAAAAGCTCGGGCGGCACGCGAAGGGTATCCGCTTCGCGATCGAAGCGGAGCATCATGAAAAATTCGACACGGTCGCCGAAGACGAAGACCTGAACATCACGAATCTTTCCTCGGCAGGCCATCAAAGCTCGCTGGGGATCGGCAACAGGAACACCGTTCACCGTAAGTGACAGGTTCCGATACCCGACACGAAGTTGGGCCGAAGCTTCCTCGCTTCGCTCATCATCGTCGTCGTCCAGCAAGTGCTCGAACACGCTCATTCGACTGGTTCCCCTCGGTCTAAGTTGGGCGCGCGCACGTCTGCTATCTGCTATTACGTGGGTGGTGAGTCGTCAGAACCCCTCGGGCCCGCGCGCGCGCCAGGCGGGTCGCGCGCGCGGGCCACTCCTCTCCTTCTACTCCCCTCCCTTGGTGGCACCCCCCCGGGCCCACAGTCTTCGCCCCAGCATGTCTTCGGTAGGCTCGACGCCAGGACTGCCCACCCATTGAGCAACCCACGTGCCGCTTGCCGGCTGCGCTGCCTGGAGCGGAATAAAAAAGCCTCTTTTGGATCTTTTGCCGGGATTGCGTAGGCTTACAAGAGTGGTTCCGTTGACATCTATCTGGTGAAGATGGAACGAACTGCGCGGTCACAGCCGCACGCACAGCTGTCTCGAAGCCGCAAGCTCGCTAACATAGACTCCTCACGACATGGCGCATGACCCCTCGGAAGAAGGCCTCGATTCAGCGACGTCGACGCTCATTCACGATCTGCCCGATCTGAAGCCGCTCGGCGCCATGTTGCGCATCATCGAGCCTGCGGGTCAGAAGCCGCATCGTCTCGCCTCGGGCAAGTGCATCATCGGCTCGGCGCCCACGTCCGACTTCGTCGTCACCTCGCCCACGGTCTCACGCACCCACGCCGAACTCGAGCTCGTACCCGACGGCGTGCGCGTGACGGATCTTGGTAGCCGCAACGGCACGCACTACCTCGGACAGCGCATCGAGCGCGCCGTGCTCTCGCTTGGTTCGCGCATCAAAGTCGGCGCTGCCGAAATCGCCATCGACGCCGACACCGAGTCGCTGGAAGAAGGGGCCGCCTACCCCGACGACGAGTACCGCAACATCGTCGGCGCCTCTTATGCGATGCGCCGCATCTTCGCGACCCTCGAGCGGCTGGAGGGTTCGCTGGTCACGGTCCTGGTCGAAGGCGAGTCAGGCGTAGGTAAGGAGCTCATCGCTCGCGCCCTTCACGAAGGATCGGAAGTGTTCGCTGGGCCGCTCGTGGTGGTCAATTGCGGTGCCATCCCGCGCGACTTGGTGGCAAGCGAGTTGTTCGGACATCGTCGCGGAGCGTTCACTGGTGCTGTAGAAGCGCGCAAGGGTGCGTTCGAAAGTGCGGACGGTGGCACCCTGTTCCTGGACGAGATTGGTGAGCTTCCGCTCGACGTGCAGCCCATGCTTCTGCGCGCCCTCGAAACGGGCGAGCTCCGCGCCGTCGGCGCCGATGGAACGCGGCGCGTGCGCGTGCGCGTGGTCGCCGCGACGCACCGCATGCTCGAAGAGGAAGTGGAAGCGGGTCGCTTCCGCGAAGACCTCTTCTATCGTCTCGCCGTCGTGCGTATGCGCATCCCACCGTTGCGCGAGCGTCCCGAGGACATCGAGCCGATTGCGCGCCGTTTGGCCGAGCAAGCAGGCCAGAAATCGCTTCCGCAAACGATCATCGAGCAACTGAAGTCGCGCACGTTCCGCGGCAACGTGCGCGAGCTGCGCAACTTGGTGCAAGCGTATGCGGCGCTCGGTTATTTGCCGGGCGACAAGAGCGCGGCGAACGAAGGCGCACTCGCGGCTGCGCTGGCTGCGTACGTCGACCTCGACCGTCCCTTCCTCGCACAAAAAGAGGCGCTGGTGGAAGACTTCACCGTCGTCTACTTGCGCGCGCTGCTGGCGCGTACGCAAGGCAACCAATCCGCTGCGGCTCGGATATCCGGATTGGATCGGACGTACCTCGGCAGGCTTCTCGCAAGACACGGATTGGGGAAGCGATAGGCCATTAGATCTGGAGGCCGTCCCCGGCTCGCGGGTGGAACCGAAGGCGATCACTGCTCCGTTGGAGAGGTGGCACCTCGAGGATCCCCGCGAGAAGGGGATCCGACCTACGGACGGGTCCCATCACCCCAAAGGGCGAATTGAGTCCCATACCTGACGTCCGTAACTATCGAATGAGGCCAGAATGGTGAGGGGAAGTCTAATAGCTGGCGTTTTGTGCGCGCTAGCGGCGCCGCTCGCATCGAGCAGCACCGCTCACGCCGACGACGGCAAGATCAAGCCGAAGGACTTCACGGCGACACTGCCGTCGAAGCCCGCTGGCTCGTCCGTATCAGTGCAGAATACAAACACCGCCTCCACCTCCAAGAGCGCGCAAAGTGAACTCGCCGCTGCACAAGCTTACGACCGCGGCGCCGCAGCCTTCGACGCGAAGGATTACGCGCGCGCAGCCGACGAATTCTCGCGCGCCGATACGCTCGCACCCAACACGCTCGCACTCCAACTCGCACTCGACTCGGCCATGCGCGCGGGTCGCGCGGCCATGGTCATGGACCTCGCGACGCGCGCTGAAGCACGGCTGTCGCAATCACCCGCGTCCAGCGATCGCACCGTGCTCACGGGACTCATCTCACGTGCGCACGCCGAATACGAAGTACGCACGGGCACACTTACCATTCAATGCGCAGCGCAACACACGTGCGCTGCGCAAGTCGACGACCGGCCTTGGGCCGTCAACGCACGCACGTGGATCGGCGTCGGACGTCATGTCCTCAGCATGAAGATCGACGGCCGCGAAGATCACCGCGACGTCGTGATCGCATCGCGCGAGCAAGTGGAAGTGCGTCCCGATCCGGATGCCCCCGCTCCACTCCGTGGAGCCAATGTCGCACATAGTACCATATCGAAGGATCCAATATCGCACCCTGTCACCCCAGGGCAAAACCAGGGCAATTCAACCGGTTCCCGACATCTATCACCAACGTGGTTTTGGGTAGGAGCAGCAACCACCGCGGTCCTGGGCGGACTCACGATAGCGTCAGGAATCGATACGAACGCGAAGCACGATGAGTTCGAGTTGAACCGCACTTCCGATCGCGCGAGCGAGGGTCGTGGGGCACAAACGCGCACGAACGTGCTTCTTGGTCTCACTGCGATTGGAGTGGCCGCAACAGCCACTCTCGCAGTGTTCTTCGTAGATTGGTCGCATTCACGAACACCAGGTCGTGCTTCCGGACCCCGAACGACGTTGGGGCTCGGTAGTTGCTTAACTATCACGACGACCTACTAGCCCATGAGGACCGGGACAGCGGTCCTTCCAGAGGGAACCTGATGAACCACGCGGAACAGGCCAGTTTCATATCCGATCGAGCGGAGGTTCTGAGCCATTCACGCTATGAAGTGGTCACGAAGATTGCCGCGGGTGGAATGGCGACCGTGTACCTGGGTCGCGCACGCGGGGCGAAGGGATTTTCCCGTGTCGTGGCCATCAAGCGTGCGCATCCGCACCTGCTAGAGAGCGCTGCATTTCGCGGCATGCTGCTCGCGGAAGCGCGCCTCGCCTCGCATATCCACCATCCCAACGTGGCAGGCGTGATCGACGTTGAAGAGTTCGACGACGAGCTGCTTCTGGTGATGGATTACGTGGAAGGGCTCGCCCTCTCCGATCTCTCGCGCGGCATCTCGCGCAAGAACGAGAGCGTTCCTCTTCCGATTGCCTTCCGTATCGTGCTCGACGCGGCGGCGGGGCTTCACGCCGCGCACACCACGGCCGACGAACTGGGGCAGCCGCTGGGCATCGTCCACCGTGACGTTTCGCCCCAGAACATCCTCGTCGGTCTCGACGGCACGGCTCGCGTGGTCGACTTCGGCATTGCCAAGGCCACGGCACTAACGCCACAGATGACGCAGATCGAGGGCACGACCGACGGCGCCCGCAAGGGCAAGCTCGGGTACATGGCCCCGGAGTACGTGAGCGACTCCATCGTCACGCCGCAAGCCGATGTGTTCGCGCTCGGCGTCATCCTCTGGGAGCTCGTTTGCGGCCGCCGTCTCTTCCGAGCCGGCGATGCCATCCGCACGTTGCGTGCGGTTCTGCGCGGCCCGATTCCGGTGCCGTCGTCGGTGAATCCTGCCGCGGGTGAAGCGCTCGACGAGGTCGTCCTCAAGGCGCTCGCGCGCAATCCGAAGGAGCGCTACAAGACGGCGCTCGAGTTTGCGGAAGCGCTCGAGGCAGCCGCCCGCAAAGACCACGACGTGGCGAGCGCCGCGCGCACGGGCGCATGGGTCGAGGACCTCGCGCACGAGGCACTGGAGAAGCGTCGCGCGCTCTTCCGCGAGACCATGAGCTCCTTGCGCATGTCGAGTGCGTTCGACACGTTCTGTCCGCGTTCGGCCCTGGTCGCGACCAGCGGGAGCGCCGAGCGACCGCAGGGCATCGAGCCGACGCCGGCCCACGGCAGCCGCGATCTTCCGTCGCAACGCATGCGTGCGCATTCGCAGCCGGAAGACGGAGCGCTGTGCCACACGGGCAGCCGCTCGTGCGCCGAGGTGGAGTTCAACTCCTCGCGGCACCTCACGCCGATGCCGGTGCGCGCCGCGCGCTGGTCACTCGCGCGGCTGGTACAACTTGCCGCCGTGGCCTCGGTATTCGTGGTTGCCGGCGTGGGCATCCACGGCGAGCTCTCGGTGAAGCCGAGCCACGACACGTTCGATCGCATCGTGCGTGCGGAGCGCTACCTCTCGTCATCCACGCCGGCTGCGCCGGTGACGACGACGGCAGCGCCTGCGCATGCAGTCCCGCGCCTGGATCGTCCCGACGTGCACCCGCCGGCCCCGGCCGCCGCACCCGCGCCCACGCCAGCCACTGAGGCAGCCGCGCACGTCGAGGCTCGCCCCGCCACTGAACCGTCGGCGGCGCCCGCGCCTCAGGCCCCCGCGCCGGTCGCGAAGGAGAGCACGTCGAGCGGCTCTTCGCATCGCTCATCGCGCAATAGATTGCGCAAGTCGGACAGCTCGCTCTCGCAGCAAACGACCAACCTTGCCAAGTCCCTGCAAGCCAACGCCGAAAACGCAACCGAACTGCTCAACCGCGCCCCGCCGAATCCGTACACCAAGCGATCGCCCTAGCAGAACGAGGGCGCGTCGCCGGAACGAAGCGTGCTTATCAATCGCGTGCTCATCGCTCGCTTGCAGCCTGCCGCAAGATGAAGGCGGTGAGCGCGCTGAGGTTGAGAAAGTTCGTCTTTCGCAGAAGGGACTTTACGTGCGTCTTATACGTATTCGGCGACATGTCCTGATCAATCAGGAACCGGTCTCGGGCAACACCGGCAAGCACACTGGCCAGGATTTGCGACTCCCGAGGAGAAAGCGAATAGGTCTCCGAAATACGCATCAGGATGGGGCCCACTTGCGGAGAGCCAATTTCGCGAATCAGCGATTGGCGCACGAAGGGGGCCAGCTCCTCCGGTCCGCAGGGCTTGCAAATGAACAGTGCACCCAGCCGGGCCGCGCGATTGACCATGGCCGGCTCGAGCACCGCCGTGAGGATCGCCATGGGGATGGACGGATCGCGCACGCGCGCGAGGTCGGCCAGGTCCATCCCCGAGTCGTTGCCGAGCTGCTCGTCGACGACCATGCCGTTCCACATCCAGCGATAAATGGCTTCTTTCGCCGTGGGTGCGTTGTGCACTACGTGCGCCGGACCGAATCGCTTGATGAGCGAAGCGACCTCCCTGGCCACGACGGGATCGTCAGCGACGATCAGAAACCCCTCCCGAGAAGTCATCATGACTCGTAGTAGCGATTCACACGCGCCCCGGCCCAAAGCCGATATCGAATCCCTCCAGAGACCGCCGGGCCACGGTAGTTCCACCATAGCGTATCCATTCCGTCGTATGCGGCAAACATCGCGGGCAATATCGACCACGGCGGCGTTCCTCGTCAGTGGACTGAGCGCGGCGTGTGGGCTCAACTGGGCAGTGGATGAGGCGCCTGGCAATACTGACTTGCGTGACGCAAGTGACGATAGCCGTATCCTCCCCGATGGCGGTCTCAGCGGACCTCCGCGCGCCTGTTCGCGCACCAATCCGTGCTACTTCGACGAGTACTGCGATTACTCCGACGGAAAATGCGGCGCCGGTGGCGAAGGCGTCTGCCAGCTGCGCCCGAATTCGTGCACCGCACTGTCGCCGCCCCAATGCGGCTGCGACGGCCGCCGTTACACGATGGCGTGTGAAGCGCATCGCGCGGGCATCGACGACGGCGCCGACGCCTGCGCTGCCAACGCGCCAGAGTACTTCGCATGCGGCCCCACGAAGCAGTGCCTTGTCGGCTCGGAATACTGCCTGATCTCCGGGCTGCTCGCCGGTCGCTCGTATCAGTGCAAGGCCTTCGCGGGTGGGTGCTCGGCTGCCAACTGCGACTGCGCGCGCAAGACGGATTTCTGCGTGAGCTGCTCCGAAGTCACCGGCGGCGGCACCCTGAACGACTGCTCGCTCTGAACCGGCCGGAGAATTTACAGAAGACGGGAAGGGTTGAGGGGTTCCGCGCGCCCACCGCGCCCCGATGAAAAATCAAAAACTTCCCGTCTTCCCGTCTTCCTGTGAATCTCCCTCTGGCCGGGTTACCAACGGACGACGACGGAGCTGGGCGTGGTGTGGGCTTCGCAGCCTTCGACGTTGACCTCGATGGCGACGGATTCGCTGCCGCTGGCGGCGGTGGAGTGCACCGTGGCCTTGGGGACCACTTGCTCGGGGCGGAGCGCGCGGAGGATTTCCGGCGGGCACACGAGGCGGACGTCGACCTCCGTGGGCTGGCTCTTTCCCTTGGCCTGGCCCACGACGGCCACGGGGATCTTCACGAAGGGTCGCTCGACCACCTCACGTGTGATCTCCGCCGTGACCAACACGCTCTGCGTCGCCAGATCCGGAAGCACACGGCCGGTGGGCCGGTCGATCGCCAGATGACGAGGGAAACTACCTTCCGTCAGACCCGACACGTCGAAGGAGTCGGCACGCACGTGCTGCAGCACCAGCACTTCGCTCTTCGGCCCGCGCACGCGGACCGTGGGCGGATCGGCCTGCGGGACACCCTTCACCACGAAGCCTGGTGCCGGCGTCCCCACCACGCTGACCTGAATCGGCACATCGCGCGTCACCCGGTCTTCCCACACGAGGTCGATCGCGGGCGGATCGATCTGCTCCACGCGCACGCTCGGCGGCACGTGGACCATCCCCGGATCCAAGGTCACGCGGCGCTCGGAGCCAAGGTGGACGTCGATCTGCAGGTAGCCGATGTCGTCGGAGTGAAGATCGTCCAACGCGGAGCGCGAGCCACGCAACGTGAGCCGCACGGACGGAGGCATGGGGCTCACCAAGACGCGGTCGGCGCTCTCGGGCGGCATCAACGCCACCAGGTTCACCGTCATGGTCCGCTGTGCGTCCTGCGCGCCGTGAAACAGCGAGTACAAGAGCAGCGCCAGGACGAAGGCGATGAACTTGAGGTTCAGGTTCTCCGTAAAGGCGGCCTTCAGCTTTTCGCCGAGTTCGAGGGCCATGGTCTACTTGTCGGATTCTCCCGAGTTCGGGACTTGCGTGCCTTGAAGAGAGCTGGGCGCCGGCGCTGGCGTCTCGATCGGTTTGGCCGGTGCGAGGCGGCGCGGGGGCGAAGGCTCGGGGCGAGGGTCGATGTCGTCCAGTGAATCACGCGCCGGCGGCGGGCGCTCGGCCGAAGACGGCGGAACGCGATCGCTCTGCGGCTGAAGGCTGGCCGGCGGCGCATCGCCCTTGCTCGAGCGCGGCGGAAGCGAGAAGCGGTACGAACCGGTCTGCCGCTCCTTGTCCTTCTTCGGCGGCGTCTTCTTCTTGCGGGCGCGCTGACCGAAGAGCCCGAGCAGCGCCTGGCGCAAGGACGCACCATCCAGGTTGGAGATGATGTTGCCGTTGAAGCAGAAGCTGATCGTCCCGCGCTCCTCGGAGACGACGACCACCACGGCATCCGTCTCCTCGGTGATGCCGAGGGCCGCGCGGTGCCGCGAGCCCAGCGACTTGTCGAGCACCTTGGTGTCCGGCATCGGGAAGAACACGCCGGCCTTGGCCACGCGCAGGTTGCGGATGACCACCGAACCGTCGTGCAGCTTGTTCAAGCTTTCCGGGAGGAAGATGCCCACGAGCAACTCGCGCTGCACCTGCGCGTCGATGAGCGTCCCCTGCCCCACCACGAATTCGTCCAGGTTCGCATCCTGCTCGAAGCAGATGAGCGCACCGATACGGTGGCGGGCCAGCTCGGTCGCGGCCGCGACCACCTCGTCGATGACCCGCGATTCCTGCTGCCGCGAAATGCCACCGAGGAAGGCCCGCGCGCCGACGCGCATGAGCGCGCGGCGGATGTCGTTCTGGAAGACGACCACCACGACGAGGATGATCGACGACAGAAGCGACGAGAGAAGGTTGTACAGGGTGACGATGTTCAGCCAGCGCGCCACCAGGTAGACGACGAAGATGACCGCGAGGCCGGTGCCCATCTGCATCGCCCGCGTTCCACGCATGACGATGAGCGCGCGGTAGATCACGTAGGTGACCACCAGGAGATCGAGAAGGTCGATCATGATCTCCCGCGGCGGCCGCATGGAGAAGAGGTGGAGGAGGCCTTCAAGCATGGTCGGGACCTCCCAACGCAGCGAGCGCCTTCACCACCTCGAGCGCTTGCCGCGTGGCCTTCACGTCGTGCACGCGCACCACCTGCGCGCCCAGCAACGATGCGTGAACCGCGGCGCCGATGGAGGCTCCAAGGCGTTCAGCAGGTGCGGGATCACCCTTCGTCAATTTCGTCAGAAACGATTTGCGGCTCGCCCCAATGACGATGGGAACCTCCACGGCACGCGCCATCTCCGGAAGACAGCGCAGCAGGTCCGCACTTTGGGCGGCGGTCTTCGCGAAGCCGAGCCCCGGATCCATGAGCAGCGAAGCATGCGGAACTCCGCGGGCCATGGCTCGTTCGGCGGCCGCGCGCCATTCGTCGACGACGTTCTTCACCACGTCATCGTACGCGCCGCGGTAATCGCTGAACCCGCGCATCTCGGCCTGCGTGCCCCGTGCATGCATCAGGATGAACGCCGCATCGGCGCGGGCTATTTCGTCGGCGAGCGCATCGTCGCGCAAACAGGAGACGTCGTTCACCGCGCATGCGCCCGCATCGAGGCAGGCGCGGGCAACCTCGGGACTCGCGGTGTCGATGGTGACGCAAGCGCCGGCCGCCTCGGCCTTTTCCACGGCGTAGCGAACGACGCCAAGGACGCGGGCGAGCTGAACGCTGGCTGGAACGGGCGCGGCACCGGGGCGGGTCGACTCCCCGCCAATGTCCAGAATGTCGGCCCCCTCCTGCAAGAGCACGTCGACGCGTGCGCGGGCGTCTTCCTCGTCGAACGACTGCCCACCATCACTGAACGAATCGGGTGTGACGTTGCATATACCCATGACCGCCGTGCCCCGGGTCGTCGACGCACGCTGGATAATTGCAAAGAGAGACCTTGCCCGATTCACCGACTCTCCTTCCGGAACGAGCCGCAACTGACTCGTTCAAGTGAAGGCCCCGCCAAAGCTCCCGCAAGCTCCCTACTCGGCCTTCCTCTTAACCACGTAGCAATACCCATACCGTTGAGCAAGGATTCGTAGCCTTGCCACGGCAATTCGCGGCGGAGTACCTTCTCGCCTCACGGCTTGCGGTTTCTATAAGCCGGCACGAGGGCCAAACCTCCCAAATGCTGCGAACGAGGGTCCGAGCAGGGGCGATCGCCGGGGTGGTCATGAGCCTCGGCTTCGCCATGATCATCACCTTGGCGCAGGTCGGCGACGCGCTGATTCCTCAGCTCGAGCCGCATTTTGGCGCGCCGACGCCCACGACGATCCGCGTTCCTTACGCCTCGTTCATTCAAAAGGCGCAGTCGTCGCTCATTGCGTACGAGCATACGCGGGTCCTCATCCCCCGCGGCACGGTGCTCGACGAGTCGAACGACGCGCACCGCATCGCCTACGCGTTCGAGATGACGCGCCGGCCCGCGCAATCGATGCGCACGGCCGCGATGTTCGTGATCCATTTGACCTTGCTGCTCTTGGCGTCGGCGTACCTTCGCCGGTTCGGACCGACACGCACGCGCCTCCTGCGCACGCAGCTCGGGCTTTTCGGGACGATGGCCGGCGTCTTCATCGTCGCCAAGGTGTTCCTCGTCTTTACACCGTTGAGCGAATTTTGGATTCCCGTCGCCACGGTTCCCCTGTGGTGCACCTTCGCCTTCGAGCGGCGCACGGCCTTCCTCATCAACGTGATGATGACCTTCATGGCCTCGTCCCTCTTGGTGTTCGACCTGCCATTTCTGGCGGTGCTCATCACGCGGGGGCTCGCCTCGAGCCTGCTCTTTCTGAACCGCAAGCACCCCCGGCAGATGATGCTCGCGGGGCTGGGCGGCGGTCTGATTGCCGGGACCATGTACGGGGCCATCATCACGGTGTTCGAGGGCCAATTCGCGATCGGGCGCCAGCTCTACTTCGGGCTCGATTCCCCGCTGCTCGGCATCGTGGGCGGCGGGGCCCTGGCCGGGCTGCTCGCGCATTTCCTGCGTCAGTTCGCCGTGCGTGCGCTGGGCAGCGTGGGACGCGATCGCTTGATGGACCTGACGGACCTCGAGAACCCGCTGCTGCGAAAAATGGCGGAGGAGGCGCCGGGGTCGTGGGAGCACGCACGCGCCATGGCCAATCTGGCGGAGGCCGCGGCGGCGGCCATCGGAGCGGATGCGCTCCTCACGCGAGTGGGCGCGTACTACCACGACCTCGGGAAGACGATTCAGCCGAAGTACTTCGTGGAGAACCTCGCCGCGGGTGAGCGCACACCGCACGACGATCTGGAACCCGAGGTGAGCGCGGACGCGATCATGGCGCACGTGGTTCAGGGAGCGAAGCTACTGCGCGACGGCGGCATCCCGGAGCCGGTCGTGGAGTTTGCCTACACGCACCACGGCACGCAGGTCATCGAGTACTTCTGGCACAAGTGCAAACAGCGCGGGAACCCGAAGAACCTGACGGAAGAGTTCTTTCGCTACCCGGGCATGAAGCCGCAAACGAAGGAGACGGCCATCCTGATGCTGGTCGACTCCATCGAGGCCGCGAGCCGCACGATCCAGCCCCCCGAGAAGGCGAAGTTCGAGGAGATGATCCAGCGCATCATCTTCACGAAGCTGAAGACGGGCCAGCTCGACGAGGCGGGCCTCACCTTGGAAGAGCTCAAGATCCTCATCGTGAAAATGGCCGACACCCTGGTGGCGATGTACCACGGCCGCATCAAGTATCCCTGGCAGGAGAAAGACGAACGCCGTCGGAGCAAAGGCGCCATCGTCGCCGCCGCCCCCGTTTCCCAAGCACCGGGCGTCAAGCCCTCCCCCAGCGGCAGCGGCGAATCGGGCAAGGGCTCGTCCAAACCGAACTAAGTTTCACGCGAGGAATCGATGATCGAGCAGTCGTTCATGAAGTCGCTGTTTCACGGCGTGATCGCGGACAACCTGATCGTGCCGTACCCGGAGCCTTTGCCGGCGGAGACGAACAACCTGCACATCATGCTCGACAGCGTGCGCAAATACTTCGCGCAGAACGTCGACGCGCAGAAGATCGATCGCGAAGCCTTGGTTCCCGACGATGTGCTGCAGGGCATCAAGGACCTGGGGCTCTTCGGGCTTTTGATCCCGAATGACTACGGAGGTATCGGGCTTTCGGCGACGGCGTATGCGCGTGTGATGCAGGAGGTGAGCGGCCTGGAAGGCTCGCTCGCGGTGACGTTGGGCGCGCACCAGTCGATCGGCATGAAGGGCATTTTGCTCTTCGGGAGCGAAGAGCTGAAGCAAAAGTACCTGCCGCGCCTGGCCACCGGCGAGTGCGTGGCCGCGTTCGCACTGACGGAGCCGAACGCGGGGAGCGATGCGGCGGCGATTCAAACGCGCGCGGAGCTCAGCGACGACGGCAAGTACTTCACCCTGAACGGGTCGAAGATCTGGATCTCCAACGGAGGCTTTGCGGATCTTTTTACCGTGTTCGCACGCACCTCACCGGCGGAGCACGGCGCCAAGCCGCGCATCACGGCCTTCGTGGTGGAACGCGGGATGGGCGTGCGCACGGGCCCCAACGAGCACAAGCTGGGCATCCGCGGTAGCTCGACGACCGAGGTGTACTTCGAGGACGTGAAGGTCCCCATCGAGAACGTGCTCGGCGAGGTGGGGCGCGGCTTCAAGGTCGCCATGGAGGTGCTCAACAGCGGCCGCCTGGGCGTGGCCAGCGGCGGCATCGGGTTGGCGAAGCGCCTCATCAAGCTCTCCGTGGAGCGCGCGCGCGAGCGCAAAGCCTTCGGCCGGCCCATCGGGGAGTTCGGGCTCATCAAGGACAAGATTGCCCAGATGATGGCGGGCACCTTCGCCCTCGAGAGCATGACGTACCTCACCACGGGTCTCATCGACTCCAACGTGGCCGACTACTCCGTGGAGAGCGCCATCTGCAAAGTGTACGGCTCGGAGACGCTCTGGAAAATCGTCAACGAGGCGCTGCAGATTGCCGCGGGCATCGGCTACATGCAGGACTACTCGTACGAGCGGCACCTGCGCGATGCGCGCATCAATTTGATCTTCGAGGGCACGAACGAGATTCTGCGCTGCTTCATCGCGCTGAGCGGGATGCAGGGTCCCGGGCGTCAGCTGGTGGAGGTGGCGCGGGCCATGCGCGAGCCCATCAAGGGATTCGGCCTGCTGAGCGATTTCGCCATTCGCAAGGCGCGCACCGCGCTGGGCCGCGAGCGCTTCACACGGGCGCACCCGGTGTTGAACCGCGAGGCCGTCGTCTTCGAGGAGTACACCATCGAGCTGGCGAAGAACGTCGACAAGGCGTTGCGCAAGTTCGGCAAGGACATCGCCGAGATGCAGTACACGCAGAAGCGGGTGGCCGACATGGCCATCGATCTGTTTGCCATCGCGGCCGTTCTCTCGCGCACCACGCGCGCGCTGGAGCAGCGCGGCGAGGAGGGGGCTCGCCGCGAGATCGACCTGACCACGGTGTTCGTCTCGGCCGCGGAAAAGCGCCTCGCCGACAATGTCGCCGCCTTCGAGAAGAACGACGACGAGCTGCGCAAGGCCATCGCCGACCGCGCGTACAACGACGGCGGCTACCCCTTCGACATCATTTGACGCGCAGTCGATAAAGCCGGACGGGCTGGTCGACGTTGGAGACGCCGCCGTTGAAAAGCGCCACGCGATCCATTTGGGGCGTGGGAAGCCAGATGAAGCCGTCCTCGTCGATGTCGGGCGCATCGACCCAGTGCAGGCGCGCGTCCTGAAGGACCGTGGTGATGGTGCCGCCGGCGGTACGGCGCTTGATGGCGTTGGTCGCGAGATCGCCGAAATAGAGGTCGCCGTTCGCGGTCATGGCAGTGCCGCCGGTGGGCGGGAGATCGGCCCAAGGTTCGACCTTCGCCGCGAGGTCCGTCGACGGGATGGACGCGTCGTCGAGCCAGCGCGTTTCGATGCGCGACCAAGGTCCGTGGAGGGATGCATAGTACAAATATTTCCCGTCGGGGCTCACCTCGAGGGGATCGGCGTTCACGCGAAGAGGAGAGCCGTCGGGCGCCTTGACGATCGCGCCGTCGACGATGATGGGCCGATTCGATGGCGCGGTGGCCGAAGGGTGTCCATCGAGGACGCGCCGTGCGGCGCCGCTGTCGAGGTCGAGCACGATGATGCCGGGGCGACCGGCGTCGGTGAGGTAGCCATGGCGACCGTGAAAGCGAATGTCGTCGACGTAGCTTCCAGGCCCTGCGATGCGCGCATCGAAGGGATACACGCGGACGACCTGGTTCGTTCGAAGATCGATCGCCACGGCCTTGGGGCCCGAGGGCACGGGCGGACCGCCGAAGCCGGAGACGCCGGCATCGATGACCCAGAGGTGGCCGTCGCCATCGCGGTGAATGGCGTTCACGTTGACGAACGATTGGGCGGGATCGCGACCGGGCTCGTTCCACGCGGCGCTCGGATAGGGCTGGGGCTGCCCCGCCTTGTCGAGCACGCCCACCGAGGGCCCTTTCGAGCCCGTCCAACGCGGGCCGGAAACGAAGACGCGCCCGCCCTCCACCGCCACGCCGTTCCAGATCATCGTGCGACTCTCGGCCGCCACGGAGAGGGTCGACCGCTCGGAGGCCGAGGTCACGGCCGGCGTCGAAGAGGACGTCGACGAACAAGACGCGAGAAGTGCCGCCATCAGAAGAAGCGCTGTTTTCATCGTGGGTAGCGCGGAGATAGGAGGTGGCGACGCATTCGGAAATACGGCAAAATAATGCCGGTAGTATCGAATTTGATACCGACATGGCCGCAAAGAAGAAGACCTACGATTGCGCCGCAGGTTGTCCCGTCGAGGCCGCGCTCGATCTGATCGACGGCAAGTGGAAGGGCGTGATCCTGTACCACCTGCAAGAGGGCACGCTCCGCTTCAACGAGTTGCAGCGCCGCTTGGGCGCGGTCAACCATCGCATGCTCGCGAAGCAGCTGCGCGAGTTGGAGGAG
Organism: Sorangiineae bacterium MSr11367; assembly: GCA_037157805.1. Lineage (NCBI taxonomy): Bacteria > Pseudomonadati > Myxococcota > Myxococcia > Myxococcales > Pendulisporaceae > Pendulispora > Pendulispora rubella. The sequence goes on from CP089983.1 coordinate 10,124,553, forward strand.
TCCGGCCTCATCACGCGCACGATCCACGCGCAGGTGCCGCCGCGGGTCGACTACGCGTTGTCACCCGAGGGCAAGAGCATGCAGCCCATCATCGAAGCGCTCGCCGCGTGGGGCCAAGCGCGCCTGGCCCGTCTCGGCTAGCCATACCCCCGGTCCTCGGGGATAGCGTGACAGTGTGACGGCGTGACACGAGCTCGCCCACGGCGGGGCGCATACAAACGGGTGCGTGATCGCGCGTTCCGCGCAACCTCACACGTTCTTCTTCTGGCTCTCTGCCAGATAAAAATGAGGGTAGGAAAAGTTCCGGTGGAGCGATCAGTTGTCGGCGCAGCTTACCCCAACGAGGAATTCGGCCACCGGTCCGCGCCCGCTGCGCGTCCCATCACCACCCCACGTGTTGTTCCCGATAGCTGGACGCCGTTGGGCGTTGGTTCCCTGCCTTCTCGGGCACGCGGAGGGCTGTTGCCTCCCAATCGTACCAATGGCAACCCATCATCTAGATCTGCGACCTTGTGAATGCGGAGTCCGGAGCGCCGCGCTCCAAGGTCTGACCCTGCACCTTGCCAACCCTGGGCCAATCCGCATCCACCGAAACATGCGCCGATCTGCGCCGCACACCTGTCCCGGACGATGTTGCACCTGTCCCGGACACCCGTGCCCCAGCCGCATGCCCCCCCGCATGCCGCCCCGTGATGGGCATCGCGAGCTCCGGGCGTGCCCGGCTCTCTCAGCTGCCCGGCTGCAAGCCAAGTCGCTGTCGCAACACCTGAATCTGCCGCTCCAGCTCCTCGGGCGGCAACGCCAGCGCCATGCGGGCGCGGTCGAGCATGGCGCGCTCCTGGTTGTCGAGCTTCCCATCGATGAGGGCCGCCGACACGAGTCCGGCAAGGAACCACTGGGGTGACGCACTCACCAGCGGGCTCGTTTGCGCGGCGTGGGGGTTGGACATCACCTGCGCGACCGTTTCATCCGGAATGACCCAGCGGCGGCTGCACACGCGCAGGAGCTTCTTCTCCTGCTTGCCCAACTTGCCGTCTTGCGACATGAGCGACGCCATCTGCGCGAAGAGAATCTCCCGCTCGCGCGGGTCGGCGATGTTGGGCACCAGCCACTCCGGAAGCGGCTGCTCGTGGTTCGCGCGCGGCCGCACGTCGCCCGGTGCGAGCATCGCATCGAGCACCCACGACTGCTCGCCCGCGGCCACCTCCGTGCCACAATAGTCGCACCGCGGATTGTCGCTCTCGGTGAGCGCGCCACCGCAATTCGGACAGATGACCGACGTCATCGAGAACTTCGCATGCACGCCCGCCCGGCGTGTGAGCTTCACGATGGACTGATTCGGCGTCGGCTCCTGCTGCGGCTGAAAGCGCGCGGACCAGTAGACCTTCACGTACACGTGGTCGAAATCGTTCTCCGGACCGGGATCGCACAAGATGCAGTCGGCGGCGCCAATGGCCACATCGCTCACGTTGGCGAGGGGTGCGACGTTGGCGCGCATCTGAATGAACTCCGCCGTCGCGCACTTGCGCACCGGCACCGGCGAGCGCTTGCGCGCCGACTCGATCCACTTCCAAAACAGGTACGAGGCGCGGTCTTCGAGGACCTCGCGCGCCACCAGCGGATCCGTCTCGCGGAGCTCCACGAGGCCGGGCACCTCGCCGTGCGACTCCGGGTACCACTCGGAGAGCTGCGTGATCTCCGAGAGAACCCAATCGTGCTCCGCGGAGCAGGCGAGCGCACCGCAATACTGGCACTTGATCATCTCGGCCTGCACATCGAGCGGCGCGCCGCAGCTCGGGCAGCACTTGCCCACTTGCTCGGGCGGGAGCCGGGTCACCGCGCCTTGTTTCCGCACCAAGGTCCAGATCTCGGTGTACGGCTCGACGGAAGCTCCGCGAAGCGCCGCAGCGATTTGCTCGGGCGTGGACTGCGCGGGCACCATGCGATCGCGTGCCTGTGCGGTGAAGCGCACGTGCACCACGTCGATCGGCGGGCGGGAATCGACCGCTTCCACCGTCGTGTAGAGGATCGACGCATCGCTCATCACGTTGCGCATCCCTTCGGTGCGCATCAACTCGAGCTGCACTTGGAAGCGGCTGAACACGCCGTCGGACACGAAGGGGCGGGCCGGCTTCATGTCCCCCGCGCACCACGCCTCGCGCAGGGTGACGCTCATGTGCTGCACGCGCTGGATGATGCTCTCCACCGTCAGCTGTGGATCGCGCGCCAGCAGCGTCTCGATGGACGCGTTGCGCGGCCTGGAGGTGGCCTCGTGCTGGGCATCGAGGATGGCCGCACGCTTGTTTCGTGTGGAGCGCGCCACCAGCCACCAGATCAGGACGATCCCTCCCACGATGAACAGCAGCACGATGAACCCGACGAAAAAGCCACCGTCCGACGAGCCGCTGCTCGAACTGTAGCCCCCTCCGCTCGAATACGACGTGCCGCCGCTGTACGTGCTCCCGCTCGATCGGCTCGAGCTGCCGCTGCTCCCACTCGACCGACTCCCGCTGGACGTGCTGCCGCTGGAGCGGCTTCCACTGCTGCCGCTCGAACGGCTTCCACCGCTGCTGCCGCTGGAACGACTTCCGCCGGAGTAGCTACCTCCCCCGCCCGGCCGGGCCGAAGCCAACACCGGCGAGAAGACGTAGATGAGGCAAACGGCCAACGCGAAGAGGCGCAGCGCGCGCAAGACCGAACGGAAAATGGAAAGCACGCGAGAAGAGTAACACCCCTCCCACGTACACAAACGCTATCGGATCATCGTGTCGGACGACGACATCGCGCGTCCGCCCACACCGAAACGAGGCGCGTTTTCCGAGGCCCCCAACGGGCGCGCGGCATCATCGTCGCCCAAGCCGTAGGCCACGCCTCCGCCGAAGCCCTCGATGATGTCCTGGAACCCCTCGGCGAAGCTACCGCCCCTCGGCATGTCGCCGCGGACGCGGGCCCGCTGCACGTGCGCCTGCACGCGTCCCATGGCGCGCAAGATCCCCTCCGCCGCGCCGTCCGTCGGCTCGACGGCATGCACGCCGCCGGTCGACCAGTGGACGAGGTTCTCCGCGAAGATCGGCGAAGGCGTTCCCGGCGGCACCTCGAGGGTCGGAGAGTGCGCGACCGACACGAACGCCTCGCCCTCGCGCCACCCAAGCCCCACGCGAACGACGCAGCCGAGCGGGAGATCGCGCAGGAAAAAGTCGCCGACCTGCGAATGGACCACGTGATCGCGCACCTGGGTGCGCGGGCCTTCCCACGTCGGCTCGATGATGAGCACGCGCAGCGCGATCTGGCCCTGCCCGTGGGTGCGGTGCAGGTACGCGAACGTCTCGTCGCGCACTTCCCAGTAGACGAACATCGTACGCGGGTCGACCGGAATGGCGACGCACTCGTCCACGTCGTACTTCGGCGGGAGCGGCTCGTCGTCGAGCATGCCGAACGGCTCGGCGGGCGGCTTCGGCCCCGTGCCCTCGCTCTTGTCCGAATCGGACGCCGCGGGGGGAACCCCATTTTGCGCGCCTGCCTCCACCTCTTCCTCGGGCGGGAGCACGGGCGGCGGCAGCTCGATCTTCTGCAGCTGATTCAGCAGCGCGCGGGCGGCTGCATGCTCGGGCTCCTCTTTCAGCACCCGCTGCAAGGTCTCCAGCGCCTTGCCCTTGTGGCCTTGTGCGGCGTAAATCTCGGCCAACGTCACGGTGGGCACCGTGGCCGGCGAGGTCCGCGTTCGGGCTGGCGGCGGCGAGCTCGTTCGAATGCGGTCGGCCGCGTCGGGCAGATGAAGACCACGCTCGACGACGCGGGCCAGCAGATCGCGCGCGCGGCCGAACCAGCCGCGCGACCTGGCCACCGACTGCGGGTCCACGGACGCGCTGCGCGAGCTTCGGAGGAGAATCTCGTCGACCAGCTCGGGGCGGGTGAGCACGTTGGCGCGAACCACACCGAGTTCCTCCGCTCGGGTAATGAGGCCGTCTCGGTCGAGTCGCTCGAGCTCTACGCGTTCCATACCCGCGGTTTTGCCTGTCGCGCGCCCGGGGCGCCAGTCAAAAATGCCGGCCCGCGAGAATGCGGCGCGTCTCGGCAACGTCTTCGGCGATCTTGGCCTTGAGCGCCTCCAGGTCGGCGAATCGCTCCTCGCCGCGCAGGCGGGCCACCACGTGGACGCGAAGGTGCGCACCGTACAAATCGCCGTCGAAATCCAGCAGGTACACTTCCACGGTGCGCTCCAGGCCCTCGCCCACCGTCGGACGCACACCGATGCTCATGGCGCCGAGCGCCAGAGCACGCACATCGTCGTCGAAGACCTGCTCGACGAGGGTGGCGTAGATACCGTCGGGCGGGAGCATTTCAGGCACATCGCCCAAGTTGACCGTGGGGAAGCCGATGGTCCGTCCGAGCTTGCGCCCCTGTTGGACGACGCCGGAGAGGGCGTGGGGCCGTCCCAGAATGCGTTCCGCCTCGTCCATCTGGCCCGCCGCAATGGCGGCGCGCGCCCGCGAGCTGGAAAACGGGCCGTGTTCGTCGCCGACCAGGGCGTGGGCCGTGGTGACGAAGCCCAGCGACTCGCCAAGGGTCACCATCTTGGAAAAGTCGCCCTCGGCGCCGGCCCCGAAGCGGAAATTCTGCCCGACGCTGACCTCGTGCGCGGAAAGCTTCTGCACGAGCAGCTCCTTCGCGAAGCGAAGGGGCTTCCACGTGGCGAACTCTCCATCGAAGGTGCGCACGAAAACCCGCTCGATGCCCAGGCTCTTGGCCAATTCCGCCCGGCGCGCCAAGGTGGCGAGGCGCGGGGGCTCCGGTCGGCCGAGCACCACGCTGGGGTGCGGATCGAAGGTGAGGACGTAGGGCGCAAGCCCATCGCCCGCAGCGCGCTGGACGGCGGCTCGTAACACCGCGGCATGACCACGATGGATGCCATCCAAGTTTCCGACGACGACCACGGAAGGCCGAACATCCGAGGGAGCGCCATTCTCGTCGGTCTGGTCGAGCCGCTCGTACGGTAAGCCTTTCGCCACGACGGCGGCTGTATAGCACGTGCCAGCCGGCCGTGTTCTCTGGTAGCGTGGCAAAGTCATGTTTGCCCGCAAGGTCGCGCCTTCCGTCGTATTTGCGCTCTTCGCCTTCCTGGTCCTCGTCCTCACCTCGGGGGACGCGAGCGCAGCCGGCAGCGCGCGCCTCAAGACCACGGAAGTGCAAGAGGTTTCCGGGGCCTGGCACATCTTCGTGACCGTCGAGCTGCCCAAGCCGCCGCTCACCGCCCACGTGCCCATGCGCTTCGTCTTCACGAAGACCGCCGTGTACGAGCGCTCCCTGACGGACGCCAGCAAGGACCCGGTGGTGAACCGGCAAACGCTGGCCGGCCAGCAGCCGACGGCCGAGTCGCTCGATGTCGACTTCGCGAACCCGCAGGGCAAAATCTTCAAGGGCACGAACTTCGACTTCGGCCTCACGCGCGCACGCGGCTACGAAGCGGGCGAGTACATGGTGCAGATCCGCACGGCGGACGGCGTCGACATCGGCGGCCCGATGCGCATCATCCTCAAGGGCGACAACCCCGTGGTCGACCGCCGCAGCATCACCTTCGAGGCGAAGAAGAAGGGCATCACCAAGGTCGATGGCGATGACGCGGGCACGCCGAAGAAGACCGACGAGGCCGCCCCCACGACGAACTACTCCGGCGAAGTCTCCCCCAGCGGCAGCGCCGCGCCCTTCGTGCCCAAGTCGGCGTACGACCCCACGGAGGAAGAAAAGATCAAAGAGAACCCCAAGGGGTGCGGCTGCTCGGTGCCGGGCCTCGCGCTGAACGGGGGCGGCGGCCTCATGTTTTTGAGCTCGCTCGCCGTGCTGGTCGGTGTGAGCCGCCGCCGTCGTCGGCGCTGAACGCCGTGACGCCGAGCGAAGCCATCGCGCAAGCGAAGCAGGGGAAGCTTCTTCCCCTGTACGTCATCGTCGGTGAGGAGCGCTTCCTCCGCGACGAGGTCGTGGCGGCCGTGCGTTCGGCGGCGCTGGGCAACGGCGTCGCCGCCTTCAACGAGGACAAGTACACGGCGGGCGAAGCCGACGCCGACGCGATCCTGTCCGCCGCCCGCACGGTGCCGATGATGGCGCCGAAGCGCTTCGTTCTGGTGCGCGGCATCGAGCGCTGGGACTCTTCAGGTGAGGGGCGGAGCGACGACGGCGATGCGAAAAAGCTCGCCCCGCTCGACCGATTCGCCGAATACGCGGCCGCGCCCATCGACTCCACCTGCGTGGTGCTCACCGGCGACAAGATCGACGGGCGCAAGCGCCTCTCCACCCTGGGCAAAAAGCAGGGCTTCATCGTCGCGTGCGACGTTCTCGGAGGCCGCGAGCTGCCCGGCTGGATCCGCGACCGCGCCGCGGCCCGGGGCAACCCCATCGATCCGGACGTGGCCGAGCTGCTCGCGGAAATCGCGGGCCCCGAGCTGGCACACGTGAACGACGCCATCGAGCGGCTGGCGCTCTACGCGGGCGAGGGAAAGCCCATCACCGAGGAAGCCGTCGGCGAATGCGTGGCCCGCGTGCGCACGGCCGACACATGGGACCTCGTGGCCAAGGTCGGCGCGCGCGACTTGAAGGGCGCACTCGCCGCCCTCGCGGATACCTACGATCCACGCGACCGCGGGCTACCGCTTCTTGGCGCGCTGGCGTGGTCAATCCGTCAATTGGCGAAGTTTCAGGCCGCCACCGAGTCCGGGGCCTCTACGGACGAGGCCGCCAAACGTGCCGGGGTCTTCCAGCCTTTCCGTGCCCGCGAGCTGGCCCAACGGGCGCGGGGCCTCCGCCCCAAGGAGACCGACCGCTGGTTGCTCGTTTTGGCCGAAACCGACTTGGCGCTCAAGGGCTCGCGCCGGCCCCCACAGGCCATTCTAGAGGACATGTTGACGCGCCTCATCGCGTCATCCGGACGCGCCCCGCGCGCATAAACGAGCGAAAAGGCGGCTAGAGCTGATTTGACGGACGCCTGCGCCAGCCCTAAGTTTGGCACCGGCGACAGACCGCAACCGCGGCCTTGCGACCGATCAAACGATGAAACAGGAGAAAGCTGAGATGCACGTCCCCGCTCGGGTGATCCGGCCTCAACTTCATTGGGTAGCTTCGAGTCCTCTTCCAACCAGGCACGGCGAGTTTACGGCGCACGTATTTTTGGATCAGGCTGGCGAAGGGACTGGGAAAGAGCACCTGGCCTTGGTCTTCGGGGATGTCGACGGGGCGAAGGCGATCCCCGTACGCGTGCACTCTGAATGCATGACCAGTGAGGTTTTCGGCTCGCTCAAGTGCGACTGCAAAGAGCAGCTGGACTACGCGATGGCCGAAGTGGCGCGTGCCGGCCGCGGCGCCGTGGTCTACCTCCGGCAAGAAGGACGCGGCATCGGGCTGACCAACAAGATTCGCGCGTACGACCTGCAGGCCCGCGGCCACGACACCGTCGATGCGAACCGGCTTCTCGGCCTCCCGGACGATGCGCGCAAGTACGACATCGCGGCGGACATTCTCGAGTTCCTCGGCGTGCGCAGCATCCACCTTTTGACCAACAACCCGGAAAAGGTCGAGGCCCTGCGCTCCCTTGGGGTCGAGGTGGTGGGCCGTCAGCCCGTCATCATCGCGCCCAACCCGTACAGCGCCGGCTACTTGGATACGAAGCGCCGCCGCATGGCCCACAAGCTCCCCAGGCTTTCGACCCCGTCCTTGTCGCTGGTCGACACGCTGGCGGTGGACGAGAGCCGCCCGAGCGCGGGCGACGCCGAGTAAGGAATCGTTAAGACGCGCCCGGCCGGCTAGGCAGGCAAACAGCTTTTGATAGCGTGATGGGGCATGCGGATCGCCCTCACGCACAATCTGAAGTTGAGTGCATCGGAAGAGGAAGCGGAGTTCGACAGCCCAGAAACCATCGCCGCGATCAGCGGCGCGCTCACCAAGGCGGGGCATGTCGTCGAACGCATGGAGGTCTCCGGCCCCGCCTCGCGCCTGGTCGCGCGATTGGAGGCGTACGCGCCGGACATCATCTTCAACAGCGCCGAGGGACGCCGCGGCAAAATGCGGCGCGGCTTCTACCCCGCGCTGTTCGAGGAGTTGGGCATCGCCATCACGGGCAGCGACGCCTACGCGCAGTGCATCACCCTCGACAAAACGCTGACCAAACGCATCCTCGCCGGCTACGGCGTCTCGAGCGCGCGCGGACGCATGATCACGCGGGCGTCGCTCAAGGACGGTGGGCTCGACGAGCTTTCCTATCCGGTCATCGCCAAGCCGAACTTCGAAGGGTCGTCCAAAGGCGTGACGCAGGCCAACGTCGCCGAGGACCCCATCGAGCTCGGCGATGCGCTCGATCGCCTGCTCGCGCGCTACCCGGATGGCGTCCTCGTGGAGCGCTACATCGCCGGCACCGATCTGCGGGTCGCGCGCGTCGATGGGCTGCCGCCGCTGCCGCCGGTCGAGGTCGTGGTGGACCCGACGTACCACCGGCGCTTCGATCTGTTCGACTACGCGCTGAAGCACCAAGACGCCTCGTGCGTCTCGTGGCGTGTGCCGGCGCACCTGCCGCGCGCGGTGCTCGATCGGGTGAGCGACCTCGCCGAGCGCGCGTTTTCCGCGCTGGGCATGCGCGACGTGGGCTCGCTCGATTTCCGCGTGGGGCTCGATGGGCAGGTCTATTTCCTCAGCGCCACGTGCCTGCCGAACTTCGGGCCGGCGGGGTCCCTCTTCGCAGCGACGAAGGCGGTGGGGCTCGACTACGACGCGAGCATCCTCGCCGTGCTTCGCGCCGCCACGGCCCGCGCGGGGCTGCTGTCGCTCTACGACGCGACCAAGCCGCGCAAGAACGGGAACGGCGGCAAGCGCCCCATTTTGCGGGTGGGGCTCGCCTTCAACATGAAGCGCATCGACTCGGCGGCCGACGATCGCGAGGCGGAGTTCGACAGCCCGAAGACCATCGACGCGATCACGCGGGCCATCGAGAGCTACGGGCACACCGTCGTGCCGCTCGAGGCTACGGTGGACTTTCCGCGCGTGCTCATGGCCTCGCGCGTCGACCTGGTGTTCAACATCGCCGAGGGCATCAGCGGCCGCAACCGCGAGGCGCAAGTGCCCAACTTGTGCGAGCTGCTCAACGTGCCGTACACCGGCAGCGACGCGGCGACGTTGAGCATCTGCCTCGACAAGGCCCTGGCCAAGCGCATGCTCACCGCGGGGCGCGAGCGGGTGCTCACGCCCGAGTTTCAAGTGCTGTACACGGGGCGCGAGAAGCTGCGGAACTTCCGCTACCCGGTCATCGTAAAGCCCAATGCCGAGGGCACGAGCAAGGGCATCAACGGCAAAAGCGTGGTGGACCACGAAGCGGGCGTGCGCGAGGTGGCGCGCGAGATCATCGAGCGCTACGGGCAGCCGGCCATCGTGGAGGAGTACATCCGCGGGCGCGAGTTCACCGTGGGCCTCTTGGGCGAGCGGCGCCCGCGCGTGCTGCCGCCCATGGAGGTCGTCTTTTTGCAGCCGTCGGAGCGGGCCGTCTACGGCTACACGATGAAGCAGGACTGGGAGAACCACGTCCGCTACGAGTGCCCACCGGTCACCCTGACCAAAGAGGAACTGCGCGCCATGGAGAAGGTGTGCCGCACGACCTTCACCGCGCTCGGGTGCCGCGACGTCGCGCGCATCGACCTGCGCATGACCAACGAGGGACGGATTTACGTCATCGAGGTGAATCCCCTGCCCGGACTCACCCCGAACTACAGCGATCTATGCCTCATCGCCAACGGCGCGCACCTGGAATACCGGCTGCTCATCGGGGAAATTCTCAGCTACGGGATCAAGCGGTGGCGTGAACGGCAATTCGCCGCGGCGGATGCCCAGGAGCCCGTGCGCGCGACGCCTTCCGATACCAGCACCGACACGGCGTCGACATGGGTGGCTCAGGGCGCGTAGTCTTCGCAAACGTATGCGCTCCCGGACGGCTCTTATCTCGCTCATCGCGCTTGCTGCGGTTCTTGGCTCGACGCGACCGGCCTCGGCCGGAGATCTTCCCTCGGTCGACACGCGCACGTGGCGCCCTTCCACGGACCACGCCGCCAACTTGGTGCTGGAGCCGGTGCTCACGCCAGGGGCCTGGAACTGGAACGCGGGCGCGTGGCTCCACTATTCGCTGCGCCCGGTGAATACCGTCATTCCCCAAACAGGCGACCGAGTGGACGTCATCGACCACGCGGTGGGCGCCGATTTGACGCTGGGCATCGGGCTCGGGCGCATCGTGGCCCTCGGCGCGAGCGTGCCGGCCGTGCTGTACCAAGATGGGAGCGCGCCCCAAACGGTGCTGGGCGATGTGGGGCTGCACAGCAAAGTGACCGTCCTGTCCAACGAGCAAGGCGGCTTTGGCCTGGCCCTGCTCAACAACGTGTTCCTGCCCACGGGCGCGCGCACCGGCTTCCAGGGCGACGGAAGCACACGCATCGGGGCGCGCATTCTTGCAGAGTACACGCTTCTCGTGTTGGGTCTGCAGGCGAGCGTCGGCTACACCTTGCGAACCGAGCGGCGACAATTCCTGGCCGACGTGCGTTACGGCGACGAGATCCCGTGGAGCTTCGGTATCCTGATGCGCCCGGGCATCCTGGGCGTCGACGGCGACAACCGGCAGCTCTGGGAAATGGCGATCCATGGCTCGCTGCCCGCGGGACCCGTGGGTCCGTTTGGAACGGGGGATCCCGGTAGCGCGAGGCTGAGCCCCATGATGCTCGCGCTCTCGGACCGGATCGCCATCGGCAAGCAGCGGGATTTCTCGGTGATCGCGGGCGTCGACGTCGGTTTGACCGCAGCCGTCGGCGTGCCCACCTTGCGCGGCATCGCGGCCCTTTCGTGGGCGCCGCGCGAGCACGATCAGGACCACGACGGGGTGGCCGACGACGTCGATCAGTGCCCGGAGATCGCCGAAGATCGCGACGGCTTCGAGGACGGCGACGGCTGCCCGGAGATCGACGACGACGACGACGGCATCGTCGATTCCGAGGACAAATGCCCGCGCGTGGCGGGTGTGGCGCAGCCCGGCGACAAGAACGGGTGCCCGCTGCCCGAGGGCAAGCCAAAGAGCGAGTCCCCATGAGGCGCCGCCTCACGGCGGGGCTGCTCGCGCTCGCGTTGGGCGCGGTGGCCGGGCAGGCCGCGGGGCAGCGTGTGCAAACGCGGCCCGCGCCGGGGCGACCGCCACCTCCCGCCTCCGCCGAGCCGCGCGCGCTCGAGACGACGACCGATCTGCGCGCCCACTTCGGGCTCGATCTGGTGGAGCGCCTTCTGCGGTCGGAGGATCCCGAGAACCGGCTTCGCGGGATCGTCCGTGCCGCGAGCCTCGGCACCCCCGAGGCGGTGGCCCGGTTGATCGATATCGCCGAGCCTTCGAGCACGGTGCGCCTCGATGCGCGCGCGCTCATCGAGGTGGCACGCGCACTGGCGCCCTCGGCGGACAAGCCGGCCACGCGCGCCGCGCTGGTGAACCTGGTGAACACGCCGAATCCTTCGGCGAGCCGGGCCGCGCGCACGGACGATGCGTCGAGCGCGTTCGATGCCGACCAGGTGGCACGGCTCGAAATCGCGCGCGGGACCGCGGCGCTGGCGCTCGCGCAGTCGGGCGATGCGCACGCCGAGGAGGCCTTGTTCGGGATTTTGCGGGCCGGCGGCGTCGGGCAAAAGGCGGCGATGACCGCGCTGGCGGCGCGGCCTTCGCGCAATGCCTCGCTCGTGGGCCCCTCGCTGGTGACGCCCGCGACGATCCGGCTCGCGGTTCGCACGGGCGATTTGCGCGCCCTCGATGCACTGCGCCAGGCGGCGCGCTCGATGGATCCGGTGACGCGCGCTGCGGGGCTTTCGGCGCTGGGCGAGATGGGCGACGGGCGCGGCGCGGAGCTGGCGCGTGCGGCGTTGAGCGACGCCGATGCCCGCGTGCGGGCGGCGGCCGCGCGCGCGCTGGTGCTCCTCGATGCACCGGAGCGCTTTCGCGGGGTAAAAACGCTGCTCGACGACAGCACGACGCTCGCGCAGGGCATCGAGCTCGCGCGCACAGCGCAAGACGACGCCGTGGAGCGGGCCCTCATCGCACGGGCGAACGCGCCCATCGACCCGGATTTGCGCCGGGCGGCGGTGGCCGCGCTGGGCTACGCGCATTCGCCGCAGGCGCTCGCCGCGCTCGGGGGGTGGCTGCGCAACCCGCTTCTCTCGGGCGATGCAGCGCACGCGCTCGGGCGCTCGCCGATGCGCGGGGCGCAGGCCACCTTGGACAAGGCGCTCGGCGAACCGGCCACGCGGCGCCTCGCCGTGCGCGGGGCGCTCGTGCGCGCGCTGGTGCGGGGGGAAAAGAGCTCGCTGTTCACGCGCACCATCGACCAGATGGCGCAATCCCGCGACGGTGCCGATCGCGCCCTGGGCGTGTTCGCGCGCCTCGCCGTGGGCGATGGCTCGCTCGAAAAGGAGCTGGGCGATCCCGATGCGCGCGTGCGGCGAAGCGCGGTGCTGGCGTCGCTCGCAGGCTCGGAGCGAAACGCGGCGGCGAAGGTGCTCGCGCGCTTCGCCGTGGAGCGCGATCCGCTGACCCGCACGGCGCTCCTCGCGGGGCTCGTTTCGGGCGACGAAGCCGGCCAGGTGACGACCTTGGAGCTTCGCGCGCGGGCCGAGGGCAAGGAGGCCGATGCGCCGCTCGCCGCGCTGGCCCTCGCGCAGCGGGGCGACACGAAAGAGGACGCGAACGTCAACGCGCTGCTCAAGTCGTCCGATCCGCTGCTGCGGGCGCACGCGGCACGCGGGTTGGGGGGCTCTCGGGTGCCCGATGCGACGGGCCGGCTCGCAGCCGCGTACGGCTACGAGCCGGATGCCACGGTGCGCTACGCGCTGGTGCTTGCCCTGGCCTCCCGCATGGGGCAGGACCGCGATGCACCGGCACGGCGCGAGACGCTCAAGGTGGCCGCCCGGCTCGATCCGGACGATGCCGTACGCTGGCTGGCGGCGCGCGCCCTCGAGGGGGTGCCGCCGCCGCTGGAGGCCACCCCGGCCGACGTGACCTGGCTGCGGGCGACGACCGCCGATGGGGCCAAACCGCCGCCCGACTTGCTGGGAACCTTGGTGCGCGCGGACGGGATCGCCATCCCGATCGTGTTCGACGAAGACGGCTACGCGCTCATCCCGGGGGTTCCTCCCGGCGCCGGGCGTTTGATCCTTGCGCCACGCGTCCCGGCGTACGACCCTGGCAAGCCATGAGCCAGGCATCACCCGATCCGAACGACGAGCCGTCTTTCGAGCAGGCCGTTCGGCAGCTCACCGAAATCGTGCAGCGGCTGGAACGGGGCGACCTTCCCCTCGAGGAATCGGTCGCGCTGTTCGAGCAGGGCGTGCGCCTCTCGGCCATCTCGCAGCGCCGGCTCGACCGTGCGCAGAAGCGCGTGGAAGAGCTCCTCCACGTCGACGAATCCGGGCGCGCGCGCACGGCCCCGTTCGATACGAGCGGCGACACCTGAGCGAGGCGGGGGCGGCTGCGCCAGGGAAGTTTCGCCGGGTTTTTCATGTAGGAAGAGGTGGCGTGCTAGAACGCGTTCTTCTCCCGTGGAAAGCAACAAGCGCCAAGGACCGCCGTATTCCGTCGACATTCCCAAGGGAAAAGCCGATGAACCGTCGTGGCTGCGGGTCGCCGCCATCGCCATCGTCGGGTTCGTCGTAGGCGTCGCCTGGCCCAAGGTTGCGGGCGTTCGCATCGGCCCGGCCGCACCGCCGGAAGCCATCGCCGCCCACGCGAAGGAGCAGAAGGAACAGCAGGCCGCCGCCGAGGCATCCGCCGCCGCGGCCAATGCACCGACGCCGACGGGCAATGTCCCCAGCGTATCGGCCATCGCGCCCTCCTCCGCCGGCGCCCCCGCCGTGCAGCCGGCCAATGCGCCGGACGTCCTCGTGAAGGGCGGGATTCTCCTCGCCTGCCGCACCTCGGGCGGTGAGACCATCAAGGGTATGGCCTGCGGGCCCATCGCGTTCGACGCGATTGCGCAGCCGCGCATGAAGAAGCTTTCGCAGTGCGCCGCCGCGCAGGGCGCCGAGGGGAAGTTCGGGGTGATCTTCAACCTGGACTTCAACTCGAACCGGACCGGCTTCACCCTGGGCAAGTCGTCCACCGTCAAAGATCCCGACGGGATGCTCGGCTGCTTGCGGCAAAGCTTCGAGTCGGTTTCGCTCTCGGCCCTCGCGCACGAGCACCCGACGTATTCGCTTCTCTACAATGCGAACTTCGTCTCCAAGGCGTCGGCGTACCCGGCTTCCTCGCCATCCGCGCGCGGCAACACGCCCGCAGCACCGGCCGAGCCTGCGGGGACGGCAACGCAAATCATGTGGGAAGTGGCCATCGTGCGCGACAAGCCGCGCACCGGACTGGTCGTCGCACGGCTTCCGCGCGGGACGAACGTGCACCTCGGAGCAAGCCAAGACGGTGGCTGGTACCAGGTGAAGTACGGGGAGAACTTCGCCTCCGAGGGCTGGCTTTACCGCGCGGCCATCGGCAAGTAGCGGGCGCCCCTATTTCGCGCCGGCGGCAGCGCCTTTGATGGCGATGCCGAGCACCAAGATGCCGCCCTTGTGGCTCTGACCCGCGACGAAGAACGGCTCGTTCGGGGACGCGACGACCTCGATCTTCTTGAGAAATTCCTCGCCCTTGGGCGCGCCGATGCTCGCGGCGAGGCGATAGCGCTCCGGCTTCTGCGTTTTCTCGAGCAGCACGAGATTGAGTTTGCGGCCGTCGACGAGGACGTACTCGATGGGCTGCCCCTTTTTGATCGCGATGCCTTTGCGATCGAGCAGCTTGTACGTGTTGAAGGAGCTGAACGGCGGCTTTTTCAGCTGCGGAAGGTTGCCGATGCTCGGGTCGATGGCGCCGGCGCCCGCCTGCTGCGTGGCATGGAGCACCATGATTTCCACGTTGGCCGATTCGTCGGCCTGGGCATGCGCGACCGACGACGTGGTGATGACGGCGGCCGACAGGCCGAGCGCGGCCATCGAGAGAGACACTGCCACCAACGCGGATCGAAGGGCCATCACTTGGTTCCTGGCTTGTTGTCGCCGATCCACACGACGATGCTCGAGCCCGACTCACCCGAGACCGTCGGAACGTAGAAAACCGATATTTCGCGCGAGGGAGACTCCACCTGCTCCAACTCGACACCGCCCGGCGTGACCTCCGTTTCAGGCGCCGCCGCGGCCACGGCCGATGGCTCCGTGGCGGGTGCCTCCGGTTCGGTGGCGGGCGCAGCCGGCGTGTTCGCGGCGGTCTGCGGTGCGGGGGCGTCCGGGAAATCCGGCGCACGGAAGAACATGAACCAACTTGCGGCCAGCGCGAGCGCCGCGGAGACGGTGCCGGCAACGACGGCGCGACGCAGGCGGATCGGTTTCGGGTCCGCGTTCGGTTTGCGATCGACCTCGTACCGCGTGGCCTTCACCATCACGTCATCGACGATGCGATCGACGGCCTTGGGAACGGGCCGCGCCGCCTCGCTCACGGCGATGCACTCGGATAGCGTGCGAAACTCCTCCACCAAGCGGGCGGCCTCGGCGTCGCGGGCTACCCAGGCGGCCACGCGCTCGGCGGCGGCCCCCTCGAGCTCGCCATCGGCGTAAGCCATGAGGTCCAGCATCGCCTCCTCACCGAAGGGGTGTGCTCCTTCTGCGGCGCTCATTGCGCGTCCTCCTCGCCCGGCGCTTCGGCCGACGCCGGATCCACGCTCTCGGGGGGCGTGCCCACCTGCTCGGCGTAGCAATCCGCCAAGGCTCGCTGGAGCTTCTGACGTGCGTGGAATAGACGGCTCATGATCGTACCTTTTGAAACTCCCATGGCCTGCGCCATCTCTTCGTAGCTGAGGCCGTCGACTTCTCGCATCACGATGACGCCCCGGTGATAGGGCGGTAGCGCTTCGAGCGCCTGTTGCAATCGAACACCGATCTCGCGCCGGCGGACGGCATCGACGGGATCGGCACCTTCCACGCGGCTGACGAAGGGGAAAAGGGCCTCCTGATCTTCCTCTTCGTGGCGGCGTTCGTCCGGTTCGCTGAGCTTGTGGCCCGGCTTGCGGAGAAGGTCGATGCTGAGGTTCGTGATGATGCGGTACAGCCAGGTAAAAAAGCTCGATGATCCCTGGAAGCTATGGAGGCTCTTGAAGACCCTCAAGAAAGCGTCCTGAACGAGCTCGCGGGCGTCGTTTTCGTCCCGAACGAGGGCCAAGGCAATGGCAAAGGCGCGCCGTTGGTGCCGTTCCACGAGCTGTCGGAACGAGGCCATGTCTCCTGCTTGTGCCCGCGCGATAAGCTGCCGATCCTCCTCTGCTTCTTTTGCCCTCTGCGCTTTGTTGGACGCCGCATGGGCGCGCGTATTCACCGGCCCGGGCACCACGCCCATGCGAGGGGGTGTTCCAGGAGCACTCGAGGTTTCCGCGGCCTCGCGCGAGTGAGCCTCGGGCTCCTCCTCGCTCTCCCCACCTTCCAACCCTGAAGAAGCAGGGGGCGATTCCGACGACGGGTGAACACTCACCCCTCTACCCATAGTTTCGGCGGCCCAAAGTCACAAGAGCCTGCTCCCGAAACGTGCCCCTGCCCCTGCCCGTCCACGTGCCCGTCTGCCGTTCTGCCGATTCGGGTCACGGGCAAGGGCACGTTTACGGAGGTGGGCGCGACCTTTACGGAGTAGGCAATGGAGACACGCGGCGGGGCTTGGGCATGTCTTTCTCTTGCAGCTCACCCAAGGTGACCTTCAGGTCGAAGGCTTTGCCCATGCGCAAGACGCGGAGGGTGACGGTTTTGCCGACTCCGGCGGTGCTCGCCATCCACGAGAGCAAGGTGCCGCGGTCGATGGGCTGGCCATCGAACTGCACGATGACATCGCCCGCCTTGAGATCGGCCTTGTCGGCGGGGCTGCCGGGGGCGACGTATTCGATGACCGCGCCCTTGTCGTCGGTCAACTTGAGCTCCGTGCGATCTTCCGGGGCGAGTTCGCGGATGTCACGGATGCGCACGCCCAAGGCGCTGCGCGTGACGTGGCCATCGCGAAGCAGCATGGGAAGCAGTTGCTTGACCATGTTGATCGGGATCGCGAAGCCGATGCCCTGCGCACCGCCTCCGCGGATGGCGGTGTTGATGCCCACCACCTCGCCCCGCAAATTGAGCAGCGGGCCGCCGGAGTTGCCGGGGTTGATGGACGCATCCGTCTGCAAGAAGTTGTAATAGCCCGTGGGATCAAGCGGCACGTCGTCGCGGGTGCGACCTTTGGCGCTGATGATGCCGGCGCTCACCGTATGCGAAAGCCCGAACGGGTTGCCGATGGCCACGGTCCAATCGCCGACTTCGGCGCCGTCCGAATCGCCCAGCGGGAGCGGCTGGAATGGAGCGCCGCCTTGGGCCGCTCCGGAACGATCCTTGGCTTCGAGGCGGACCACGGCGATGTCCGTGCGCGGGTCGCGGCCTACGAGCTTGCCCGGGTATTCACGGTTGTCGGCAAGGCGCACGGTGATGACCTCTGCGCCCTCGATGACGTGGTTGTTCGTCAGGACGGTGCCGTCCTTGTCGATGATGAAGCCCGTGCCGAGACCTTTGATCTCGCGGCGACGGCCGCGCATCGTGAAGCCGGGCAGCGCCTCGACCTCCTCGCCGATGGTGGCGATGGTCACCACGCTGGGGTCGGCCTGTTTGGCGATGGGCGCAAAGCTGAGAGGCCCGCTCTTCGCGAGATCGGTCCCTCCCGTCGAGAGGGAGGGACTCTTCGGAACTGGAACGACCCCGCTGGGAACGGGCACGGCGCCGGAGGGCAGCGCCTCCGCCGATGCACCGCCGCCGCCGCTTCTCTTGCCGCAGGCAGCCATCGAGAGCACGCTCAGAGCCACGACGGGAGCCGCGACGAGGATCGCCCAATTCCGCATTTGCGTTTTAGCCTTTCGTTTTCGTGAGCTCCACGTACCGCATGCGCAAATCGAAGAGAATCTGATGGAGGAGACGTTCTTCGTCCCCCGTGAGATTCCCTTTGGTCTTCTCTTCGAGAAGAGCAATGAGATCGATCGTCTGGCGCGCGAGCGGGAGGTTCTTTTCGAGCCGGTTCGTGTCGGGATGCGGCGCTTCTCCGAGATGGAGCAGCGCCGAATGGCTGAGCGACAGCACGAACGTCGAAAAGTCGATGCTCGGCAGTTCCTCCGGCGGTTTCTGGCTCACGATTCCTCGCTGGCTTGCTCGGGCGGCTCCGGGGCGTCGTCTTCGTCGTCGGCCTCGTCTTCGTCGTCGGCCTCGTCGTCTTCATCCTCGTCGTCTTCGTCGTCACTGGAGGCTTCGCTCGCAGCGGGCGCCGGGGACTCCGCGACAGCGGCCGCGGCAGCAATGGGCGTGGGCGGCACGACCGCAGCCGGCGCCGAAGGCTCGGCGGCGACGGCGGCGATGACCGGCGCCACCTCTTCGAAAGCCGGCGCGGGGGCCGGCGGCGGGGGCGGCTCCGGCGCGGCAACGGCCGCGGGCGGCGGGGCCGGCGGCGGAGCCACGGGGGCAGCAGCAGGTGCAACCGGCGCCGGAGCGACGGGCGCCGCAGCCACGGGCGCGGGGGCCGGCGGGGCAGCGACCACGGGCGGCGGGGCCGGCGGAGCTGGCGGCGGCGGGGCCGCAACGCGCGTGCTCTCGGGGGCGGGGGGCGGCGGCGGGGCAACTCGCTCGGCGGGGACGAACGACGGCGGGGGAGGCGGCTCGGCGGCGAGTGCCGGCTGCGCAAGGGCAATGGGCTCCGCGAGATCGGCCAGGTCCGGCAGGCCGGCGCGCTGCTTTTCGATGTCCTTCTCGGTCAGAACACCGTTGCGAAGGTTGCGCTCCCGAACGCGAATGTCCCAATCCCAAGAGTTGATGACTTTGTTATTGCTCATGAGTTCCCCTAAAAGCGAGGCCTGTCCAAACAACGAATCCGGTTGCCGATTTATGCCGGCCCGGAGTTTTCACCCGGCGTTTTGCGCCGCCCCCACTATGACTAGATGACCAGCGGCCAGCTAGTGTAACCAGCTTCGGTCACGAGGGCTTCTCGTCCTCTTCTTCTTCGTCTTCCTCTTCTTCGTCGAGGTCGTCCTCGTCTTCTTCGTCGTCGTCTTCGTCGTGATCGTGGTCGCAGTCCGGACCGTGCTCGTGATCCTCTTCGTCGTCTTCCTGCTCGGCGCGCGCCTGCTCGATTTCCTCGGGCGTGGCATCGCGCACCTCTTCGACCTTGATCGAATAGTGCAGGTCGACCCCCGCGAGCGGATGGTTCGCGTCGACGCGGACGACGTCTTTCTGAATCTCGACGACGCGCATCGCAAGCTCTTCGCCCTCGGCGAACTCCGCGACGAATTCGTCCCCCAGCTCGATGGCTGCCGGATCCGGAAATTCGGTGCGATCGATGATCAGCACCAAATCCTCGTCACGCTCGCCGAAGCCTTCGTCGGCGGGAATGACGATCTCCTTGGCATCCCCCGCCTTGAGGCCTTCGAGCGCAGCCTCCAGTCCCGGAACGAGCGTCCCGTAGCCGTGAACGTATTGAATCGGCTCGCCGCCTTCGACGGAGCTGCCGTCGATGACGACTCCCTCGGAGGTTTTGAGGGTGTAGGCCACCGTCGCGTAGCTGTCGGCCTGGATCGTCGCTGCCATTGGGGCGGACTCGTAGCGTAAAGTAGTCCACCCCGCCAGAGGTTTCGGGCCGCGGGGGCAGGGCGAACGGGGACTGTGGGTGAACTAGACGGCCCTCAGGGAGGCCGCGATCTCAGCCGGGTGAACGATATGGCCCGCGATGGCGCTCGCGGCAACGACCAGCGGGCTTGCAAGATACACCTTTCCGGGGCCGCTTCTTCCGGGAAAATTCCGATTCTGGGAGCTCACGGTGACTTGGTCGGGCGAATCGCTGACGCCGGGCCCGGCCTTGATGCAGGCCCCGCACGATGGGTCGACCAATTCGGCCCCGGCCCGGTGAAAAATGTCGAGGTAGCCGCGCGATTCGGCGTAGCGGCGGATGTCCTGCGATCCGAACTGGATGTACAGGTGCACGCCGTCGGCCACCCGCTTGCCCTGCTCCACCGCGGATTGGAGCACGGTGGCGTACATGTCCATGTCGGCCTTTTTGCCGCCGGTGCACGAGCCGCCGTAGGCGATGTCGATTTTCACGCTGGAGGAGGTGAGGGAATCGATGGGGATGCCATTTCGCGGATCGCCCGGGGTGGCGACCATCGGCGAGAGCGCGGCGAGGTCGATGTCGAAGGTGGCCACGTAGCTCGCGCCGGGATCGGCGCGGACGATGCGCGCACGGACGCTGTCGGCGTCGAGGCCGCGCTGCGCGACCAGGTAGTCGACGACCACCTCGTCCGCCTCGATGATGCCGGTGAAGCCGCCCGCCTCGACGGCCATGTTGGTAAGGGTGGCGCGTTCGTCCAGCGGGAGGGAGGCGATGCCGTCGCCGGCAAACTCGAGGACCTTGCCGATGCCCTGACCGCTCTTGAAGAAGGGCTGGCTCAAAATGTGGAGCATGACGTCCTTCGCGCAGACGCCCGCGGGCAAGACGCCGCGAAGCACGAAGCGCGCGGTCTCGGGCACGGTGACCCGGATGTCCTTGGTGAACCACGCATTGGCCATGTCCGTGGACCCCACGCCGAACGCGAAGCAACCGAGGGCGCCGGCCATGCACGTGTGCGAGTCGGTTCCGGCGACGAGCTGCCCGGGGAGGGCAATTTCCTCGATGACTTTGTTGTGGCAGATGGCGTCGGAGCCCACAAGCTTTCCATCGCGCTGCACTTCGCCGTAGAGCTTCACGCGATGGCGGCGGCTGAATTCCTCCTGGACGGTGGCGAGCTCGCGGGCCTGCGCGTCGAGGCCCATGTCGCGGTGGGCCTTGGACATGACGCGATCGAGGAACGTGAGGTGATCGCGGAAGGCGAAGACGCTCTCGGGGTCTTTGACCGTGGCCTCGTCGCCGAGCTCCGCGCGGAAGATGGCGTCGGCCATGGGCGTCACGTACTCGTGCGAGAAGCGCACGTCGGTGCGCGCGAAGAAGGCATCGCCCGGTTGCACCGCGGGCACACCCAAGGTACCCCGGCTCGCGTCCACGATGGCGTGGGCCGCGAGGATCTTCTCGGCGAGGGTCATGGGCCGCGGGGACGTGGTGATGGCCGGCGGCGTGGTGCGGCCGGCCATGCGCGCGCGGTTGTAGGCGAAAAGGCCGCCATGCTCGACGACCGCGGCGCTGATGGCATCCAGCCCGCGGGTGAATTCCTCCATGGGGATGGCCTCCCCGCGGGCGATGCGCGGGATCAGGCCGAAGTCGGTGCTGGTGAGAAGGCCGATGTTTTGCGCATTCTGGCGGTAGATCTTCTCGATGCTCTTGGCGACGACGAGCTTCACGCCCGCCTTGAGCTCACTGTACGGGGCGGTCTCGCGCGAGGAGCCGCAGCCCTTGGAGATGCCGCTGACGATGACGCCGAAGCCACCGTTCTTGATGTGATCGCGCTGCACGACGCCGCCGCGAAGGCCCACCAGGCAGTACCGGGCCAGGGTCTCGTCGTAGTAGTAGCAAACCCATCCCGGGGTCAGCTCGTCGGTGGAGATGTTGCCGAGGAGTGCGCGTTCGGGATCCCACGCGAGCTCTTCGCCGGCGAGCTGGGCGGCGAGGAGACCGGGATCTTCGGTGAGCTGGAGAATTTTGCCTTCGATGCGAACCGTTTGGGCATCCGAGACCATGCCCACAGGTCTAGCATCGTCGCCGCCGCACGTGACCCGGGTCGCCATCGTTACAACCAGTTATCCCCGCGACGACGATGACGCATCGGGGCATTTCGTACGGGCCGAGGTCGATCAGCTGCGACGAGCCGGCGCCACCGTGGAGGTCTTCGTGCCACGGGGCCCGGCCTTCGGCTGGCCGGGCGTGGCGGCACGCCTTCGCGAACGGCCGTGGCGTGCGACGGGGGTGCCCTTCGAGATGGCGCGCATGGCGCGGGCGCTGCGCGCGGCGGGGCGCTTCGATCGGACGATTGCGCATTTCGTCGTGCCCAGTGCGCTGCTCGCGCTTTCGGCGAAGCACCGCGGGGGGCTGGAGCTCGTTTCGCACGGGGGCGATGTGCGGCTCTTGGTGGCGCTCCCGGGTGCGGTGCGACGGTACGCGGTGCGGGCGATGCTGCAGCATGCGCAACTGTGGCGTTTCCCGTCGGAGGCACTGCTCGGCGATCTCGCATCGGCGCTGGGCCACGAGGAACGGCGCGCGCTGGGGACGATTGCGCGCGTGGTGCCGCCGCCGTTCGAGATGCCCGAGATCCCTGCACGGGGCAGCCAGGGTCCCCGAAACCTCCCCGCCTCCCCCCCTCCCTGTTCCATTCTCTGGGTCTGCGCCGCGCGCCTGATCCCGAGCAAGCGCATCGACCGCGCCATCGAGCATGCCGCAGCGCACGGGGCCCGGCTCGTGGTCGTGGGCGACGGCCCCGAGCAAGCGCGGTTGCAGAGGCTTGCGCGCGCGCGCGGTGCGGACGTGCACTTCGTCGGGCGCAAGCCGCGGAGCGAGACGCTCGCGTGGATTGCCTCGGCCGATGCCCTCGTTCACGCGTCGGAGGCGGAGGGCCTCTCCACGGTGGTCCGTGAAGCGGAGGCCCTCGGCACGCCGGTCATCGACTTGTCATTTACGCCCATCATTTGCCAAGGCGGTACGTGATGGCCTGACGGCCCATCTGCTCCCACGCCTCGCGGAAGTTCTTGCGATTGAGGCGCTTGTTTTTGCCCTTGCTCGGATCGAGCGGGTCGTTGATGTACACCGACGTCGAGTCGAAGCCCGTGATGACCACGGAGTGCTCCTCCCACGTGATCCGCACGTCGCCCGAGCGCGTGTGCCACGTCTCGAATTCGGAGTCGGCGAGCTTGCGCCAGAGCGCGTTGCTGATGACCCAAACGGGTCGCCCTCTTGCGACATGCGCCATGAGGAGCGTGTCGAAGTTCGCCCCCGTCAGATCGACGATCTGGTTGGGCATGTATTGCTCCGCGAGCCGCGCGACCGGCCCATGGTAGACGCCGTAGCCCGGGTTCTCGAAGGTGTACATATCCCCAACGAAGGCTTCGTACGGATTCCCGTGAAAGCCGTCTTCCATGTACGGGACCTTGTCGATCTGTTCGGCCAAGGTCATTTTGTCGGCGCTGGAGACGCCCGCGTACCGGAGCAACATGGTGAGCGCGGTCACCTCGCAGCCGCGCGCCAATTCGGGATTCTGCGCGACGTACGGCACGTCGAGCACGAAGGCGGCTTGCACCGACGACTCCTGCGTCTCGGTCGAGGACTCCGCGCTTTCGCTCGCGCAGCCGCTAAGGGAACAACCTAATACAATGCCCGCTAATAGGATGAACGTGGTGCGCATACCCGCTCGGTAGCACGCCACGAAAAACGGGCCGAGCTGCAAAGAATGATGCAGTTCGGCCCGGATTCATTTTGGCGCAATGGGGGATGCGCGCTGTCGTGATTGGCGATTAGCCGCCGTGCTTGCGCTGAAAGGCGGGGACGTCCCAATCCGTCTCGAAGGCGGGGAAGCTCGAGCTGCGCTCGGCGCGGCCACGCGAGTCGGGCGCCTCGGCCCAGCGCGCATCGCGACGCGTATCGGGCGACTCGCGGAGCGGGAGACGGCTTTGCGGCGCCGCCGAGGGCTGCTGGTATGTCTGCGCGTGTTGGGAAGGTGGCGCGCGCCGCGAGACCGCGGGAACGTGCTGCTGCGGCTCCGGGTAGGCCGGCGCCTGCGGGCGCATCGACGGATACGCCGGGGCGCGCATGTTGTAGCTCGAGTCGCGCAGTTGGTGCGTCGGAATGGGCTGCGGCGTGGAAAGCTGGCCGCGGGCAGCAGCTTCCTGGAGCAGCGCGCGGTCGGCCACGTCGAAGCCGGTGGCGATGACCGTGACCTTCACGTTCTCGCCCAGCGACTCGTCGATGCTCGAGCCGAAGATGATGTTCGCGTCCTCGTGCGCCTGCTCTTGCACGAGCGAGGCCGCCTCCTGGATTTCGCGCATCTTCAGGTCCGGGCCACCGACGATGTTGATCAGGATGCCCGTCGCGCCCTCGACCGAGATATCGTCGAGCAGCGGCGACGTAATGGCCATTTCGGCGGCCATGCGGGCGCGGTTTTGGCCCTTGGCGATGCCGGTCCCCATCAGGGCGCGACCGCGCTCGCTCATGACCGTCTTCACGTCGGCGAAGTCGACGTTGACGATGCCGTTCTGCGTAATCAAATCGCTGATGCCTTTGACGGCTTGATACAGAACTTCATCGGCCTTACGGAAAGCATCGATGAAGGTCAGATCTTCGTCGCCCAGCAAAAGCAATTTCTGATTCGGAATCGTAATCAGCGTGTCCACGTGCTCGGCCAGGCCGGCGAGGCCGACCTCCGCGCGGCGTGCGCGCTGGCGTCCCTCGAAGAGGAACGGCTTGGTCACCACGCCGACGGTCAGGGCACCTTCCTCCCGCGCGAGCTGCGCGATGACCGGGGCTGCGCCCGTGCCGGTGCCGCCGCCCATGCCGGCGGTGACGAAAACCATGTCCGCGCCGCTGATCAATTCCTTGATCCGCTGCACGTCTTCCAGCGCGGCTTTGCGCCCGCGCTCGGGATCCGCACCGGCACCGAGACCCTTGGTCACGTTGTTGCCGATGTTCAGCTTGGTGGGCGCGAAATTGGCATTGAGCGCCTGCGCGTCGGTGTTGACCACGATGAACTCCACGCCCTCTAGGCCGAAGTTGATCATGGTGTTGACCGCGTTCCCGCCGGAGCCGCCGCAGCCGATGACTTTGATGCGCGCCTGGTACTCCTGCTGCTCGTCCGCGAACTCGATCGAGAAACTCATCGCCGTCCTCCCGTGGACCATCGCGGCCCTAGCGGTCTGCCTTCATCGTGAATCCGTCACTGCGGTGGCGAGCGCCTCTTCTCGTTCACCGCCGGATTCGTGATTTTTTCAATCTAAGGAATCAATCGAACCGGATACAAATTCTTGGTGCTTATTTATCGGCCTACTTAGAAAGCCTGCTTGATCCACTCCCAAAGCTTGGACTTCTCCGCGCGCGGGAGGGTCATGACGGCCGCGTCCTTGGACGGTTTGGCCGCGCCAGACTGCACCCGCATCATGGACTGTGCCGGCGGAGACGCCTCGCGCACGGCGGCCTCGCTCATGACCTGGGCGCCGTACTTCACCAGCCCGACGCCCGTGGCGTACTGCGGACCGGCGATGAGCTGCGTCAGGCCGCGGACCCCGACGGGGTGGCCGATGCGAACCGGCATGCCCAGCACCTCCTCGGCGAACTCGGTCATGCCCTCGAGGAGCACCGCGCCGCCGGTGAGAACCGCGCCGGCGGAGAGCTGCTCGATGAGGCCCGTGTCCTCGATGCGCTTGCGCACGACGGCGAAGATCTCCTCGACGCGCGGCTCGACGATGTCCGAGAGGACGCGGCGGGAGACGCGGCGCGGGGGGTGGCCTCCGACGCCGGGAACCTCGATTTCCTCGTCGTCCGCGACCATGCGGCCGAGCGCGCAGCCCGAAAGCCGCTTGAGCCGGTCGGCCTCGGCCATGGGGGTGCGAAGCCCCGCGGCGATGTCGTTGGTGATGTTGTTGCCCCCGACGGGGATGACGCTGGTGTGCGCGATGCCGCCGTCGACGTAGAGCAGGATGTCCGTGGTGCCGCCGCCGATGTCGATGACCGCGGCGCCGATTTCCTTTTCGTCGTCCGAGAGGACCGATTCGGCACTGGCGAGCGGCTCGAGGACCACGTCGGCCACGGCGAGGTTGCAGCGCTCGGCGCAGCGAATGACGTTTTGGACGCAGGTGGTGGCCGCCGTCACGAGATTGACCTTAACGCCGAGACGCACGCCGCTCATCCCGATAGGATCGCGGATGCCGTCCTGCGTGTCGACGACGTACTCGCGGGGGAGCACGTGGAGGATCTGGCGATCGGCATCGACCGGGATGGCCCGGGCGCCTTCGAGGACGCGCTCGACGTCGGCGCGGGTGACCTCGCCGCCGGCAATGGCGGCGACGCCGTCGGACACCATGGAGCGAATGTGGCTCCCGGCGACGCCGGCGTAGACCGTGCGGATCTCCACACCGGCCATGGTCTGGGCGCTCTCGATGGCGTCCTTGATGGATCGCACCGTCCAGTCGATGTTGGACACGATGCCCTTGCGGAGGCCGCGGCAGGGAACCGAGCCCACGCCGAGGATGGTGATGCCATCCTCGGCCACCTCGCCCACGACGGCGCACACCTTGGTGGTGCCGACGTCCAGCCCGACGACGATCTCTCCGTTGGAAAGCGGGGTGCTCATGACACCCCCTGCTTCATCATGCCCGTCCGGTTTGGGCCAAATTTTTGATCGGCCGGACATAAGGGAAAGGCGTAAAAGGAGTGCGATGTCCCAGATAACCCTTCTCCCCGAGCCGCCGCGAGGCTTCGAGTCCACCGCGAAATATGCGATTCGACCGCGCGAAAAGCGGGCGTTTCACTCGGTTCTCGAGGCGAGGCACGTGGTCGACACCGACCCGGCACGTGGAAGCGTGGTGGAGTTGACACAGGATGCCGACGGGGTGCTCTTCGCGGCCAAGCAGCCCATCTTGGGCGGCCAAATCCACGAGGAGATTCGCTTTTCACGCGGCAGCAGCGGGCTTTTGACGAAGTCCATGTCGCGCCGGATGCTCGACAAAGAGGGGCGGTGCCTGCGCGAGGAGGGCGTCTCCGAGTTCCACCATCAAGCGATGCCGCTGCCGGAGGCCGCCTACCCGGAGGTGGCCCTTCCCTTCTGCCTGGGGTGGATGCCGCTCGATGGCAAGCGGCGAAGCGTGTACGCGTGGATCAACGACCGGTTCGTGGCAAAGGTCTACGTCGAGACCGCAGGCCGCTCGCGGCTGTCGCTTCCTATCGGAGCGCGCGACGCGGTCGAGGTGATCTTCTACCCGGACTTGAACGACTGGATTGCGCTGGGCAGCGTGCTAACGCGCCTGGCGAAGCCGTTCATTCCGAAATACTACATGTGGGTCGAGCCCGAGGCTCCGTACCGGCTGCTGCGCTTCGAGGGGCCGTATGGACCGCCCGGAGCACCGGAAATCACCCTGGAACTCGCCTCCGTTTCGACGAAGTGATTCCATCCGGGCCATGCGCCTGTTTGCGGCGGCCTCGCTGGTCGCGCTCGTAGCCTGT
Source organism: Sorangiineae bacterium MSr11367 (assembly GCA_037157805.1). Taxonomy (NCBI): domain Bacteria; kingdom Pseudomonadati; phylum Myxococcota; class Myxococcia; order Myxococcales; family Pendulisporaceae; genus Pendulispora; species Pendulispora rubella. The sequence continues at coordinate 10,151,743 of CP089983.1, forward strand.
TCCCCTTCCACGCCTTCCAGCTCTGCAACGCCGGCGCCCCGGGCCGCCGAGCCGCCGCGGTCGGCGGCGTCCCCGGTGGCGACGCCGCAGGTGTCGAAGTCTTTGGGGCTGGTGGGGGACATCGCCGTGGCGTCGTATCCGCCGTCGGGCTTCGAGCGGCTCACCGCCGAGCAGCGCGCCCTGGCCTACCACCTCGCGAGCGCGGCGCTGGCGGGCGACGTGATTTTCACGATGCAGACCTCGCGCTTCGCGTGGCCCGCCCGGCAGGCCGTGCAGAACGTGTTGGCCAAACGGGACAAGCTCGAGCCGTCGGTGCGCGACAAGCTGCTCGAGTACCGGCGCTTTCTGTTCGTGCACCATGGGCTGCACGACAAATCGACGGGGGCCAAGTACACGCCGCCCATCGCACGGGCGGAGTTCGAGAAGGCGGCGCATGCGACCGGTGTGAGCGTGCCGGCGGATCTGCTCGCGGCGATGTTCGATCCCAAGGTGCAACCGGCGCAGGTGAACAAGTCGCCGGGCGTGGGCAAAGATCCCATCGCGGAGAGCGCGTCGAACCATTACGAAGGCATCACGAGCAAGGATCTGCACCTGTTCCAGGAGCAGTACGAGCTCAATGGGCGCTTGGTGAAGCAGGGCGGAAAGGTCGTCGAGCAGGTGTACCGCTCCGGGGACGCGAAAACGCCGGCGGGGCTGGCCGCGCCCGAGTTGAAGCGCGTCATCGAGCACCTGCAGGCTGCGAGCACACTGGCGCCGGCGGCGCAAAAGGAGGCGCTGCGGCACTTGGTGAACTATCTGGCCACGGGGGAGCCGGAGGAGTTTCGCAAGCACGACATCGCGTGGGTCGCGCAGACGTTTCCCGTGGACTACATCTTGGGCTTCATCGAGGTGGCGCTGGACGTGCGCCAGCGCAAAGGAAGCTTCGAGGGCTTCGTGGCCATCGCCGATCCGCAGCACGATCCACAGCTGCAGGCATTGGCGCGCGAGGCAGCGTACTTCGAGCAGAAGCTGCCCACGCCGAAGGAGTACAAGCGCGACGTGTTCCGCGTGCCCGCCGCCGCCGCGGTGAGCGTGCTCGCGGCGACGGGCGAGGCGGGGTTCTTCACCTTCGGCGGGGTGAATCTGCCGAACTCGCAGGAGATGCGCGAGACGCACGGCTCGAAGAACTTTATCAACGAGAGCAGCGTCACGGCCTTTCGCGAGATGCGCGAGGCGAAGATGCTCGACGAGTTCGTCGTGCCGGAGGCCCGCGCCGAGGTGCGGCGGTGCTCACCGTACTTGATCGACGCGGCCATCGGATTCCACGAGGTCACGGGCCATGGCTCCGGGAAGGTGAGCAGCACCTTGCAGGGGGATCCGGCCAAGCTTTTGGCGCCCTACTACTCCGCGATGGAGGAAGGGCGCGCCAACTTGGTCGCGAACTACCTCGTGGGCGACCCAAAGACGGTGCAGATCGGCCTCTTGCCCGACGCACGGTGCGCACGCGTGTACCCCACGCTCGAAGAAGCGATGACCCTGGAGTTCCTCTCTTGGGTCCCCGAAGGCGATCGCATCGAGGAGGATCATATGCAGGGCGCATTCATTCGCCTGGGCATCTTCCTGGAGAAAGGCGTGACCAAGGTCGAAGAGCGCAACGGGAAGATCTTCTTCACGGTGAAAGATCCTGAAGCGTGGCGCCGCGCTGCGGGCGAGCTCTTGACCGAGCACCAACGCATCAAGGCGACCGGCGACAAAGCCGCGATGGCCGCCTTGGTGGAGAAGTACGGGTCACGATTGAACACCACATGGCGCGATCAAGTCATCGCGCGCGTGAAGAGCCTGAACCTGCCGCGCGCGCTGGCCACGGTGCCCCCGGTGCTCACGCCGATTCGCGACACGAAGGGTCAAGTGGTCGACGCGAAGGCCGAGCAAGTGACGTCACTCGATGCCTACCTCGACGTGCTCGAGGGGTCGTAGGACCTCACGGACAATGGATGGTTGAACCGACGCCGGGGAACCATTGAATGGAACCTTTCTCCATATAGACGATGGCTCCGTCAGCCCCATACGGCTTCTCGTCACTCGTGGGTGCACCACAACGGTCGGAGTTTCGGATCGTCTTGTACGTGTCGTTGATCGCCCCCCAAACGGCGTACGTTCCGGAGTGACTATAATAGATGCTGCCCCCACCGAAGAAATCGTTGTAAGCACCATCGGGCACGGGTCCCAGTTTTTCCTGGTCCGTCGTTGGATATCCGTAGCCCTCCTCGTATCTCATTGCGCGGAATTTATCGTGGATAGCGCCGTGAACCTCCCTGGCGGCCGATCCGTCCCAGTAAATACGCCCCTTCGTGAAGGGCTGGTAAACCAAATTGGGATACTTCGACGCCCCCGGCACGGCATCGCCCGTCGGCTGCCCAAGCACACCGTACTCGCCACCGCGATCGAGGTCTCCAAACTTCATGCAGATTGCGCCAAACACGTGGTATTTCTGAACACCGTTCTCGTAATAATAGTGATCACACAGTCGCGGGTCGGCGCGTAGCAAGTCCGTGAGCCACCTGCGCTCGACCGAGCCATGTTCGATGGTGTCCTCGGCGACCATCCCCTCGGTGTAGCCGTTCCACGAGTTGAACATGATGCCCTTGATGCCGTGACCTTTGAATTCGCTCTGGGCGTTGCGCCATCTGTCGAATACGGGAGAGCTCGTTCTTCCGGTGTCGCCGAACATGACGTTGATCTCCCATGGCTTGCTGCAGTCGAGGTGCGGCTGTCCGAATACCTTCGTGGCATCGTATCCCGGGCTGACGTCGAGGTGGACGGGGACGCCGGATGCGACCCAAGAGGACAACGCAGCCTTCTTTTCGTCCGCGATACGCTTCATGACCACATCGTTCTCATTGGCGTACACCGAGTACCGATGCTCCCCATTGACAATCTCGTGATGGATGCGATTCGCGGGATCGGCGCACCCATACTCCTTCGCAATACCGAACGACAGAATCTCCGTCCCGAAACCCTGCAGGGCGAGGAAGCCCGTCGTCTTCGTGACAGGGCTATTCGGTTTGAGATCGATAAATCCCCCGGGCTTGTTCTCTTGCCATGTATCGAACATGAATCCGATATCTTTTCCTTTCGCAGCAAACGCGCGGCGGATGCCTTCGAACGCATTGGCGACGTCGACATCGGTTTGCCCGGGCTTGTATAACTGACTCGGGTGGTTGATATGAATCGCGTACCGCGCTTTCCCATCGCGGTCATAAATTCGTGCCCAAGTCGATTCCAACCTGTCCCCAAAAAGAACAAACAACTCTTCGATTCTTTCAATAAAGGCCGTTGGATTCGCAATAACATTCTGTTGATCGAATGTAGTTACCGCCCGAGTAGGGCACGTGTTTCGCCAATCCCCCGTTTCCGTTCCATATTGATTGGTGGGTGGCCCGTCCACGCAATTCTGCGTCCCTTCCAGGGCTGGAAGGATCAACAGACCCGCATCTTTTGCTTCTTTTATTAGGTACCCGAATGCCACCTGGGTACTGTCGGAGAAGTGGCCAGAGGTCACATATTTTCCTAGATAGGGAGCGGTCAGGACATTGATTCCCGTGTCCTTGATGCTCTTCATCGTGGCCGGCCGCGAGCTCGGCGTCTTCGTCCACCAATAGTCTTGCGAAGGATTGGACGATCGAACGGTATGCAGGTTTGTTTCGTAAGGCATATTGCCTTGAAAGAAGTACGTCGCCTTCACTGGCTCGTTATCCAGTGTGCCTCCCGCGAGCAATCCCCACGAGGGCGCCGGCTCGAGCGCTGAGGTTTGCGACTCCGATGAGGAATCCGTGTTCTGTGAACTGCATCCTGCGGCAACGACGGCTGCACACAAGAAGATAAGGGGTATTCTCATTCACCCGTCATAAGCTAGCGGCGCAGGCAATGCACGTCGCGGGCGCCTTGCTGGACGTTGGTCGCGACGTCACGAATTTGTGGATCGAGCTTCCACGAGCCGCGACCACTGCGGCTAACCGGAACTAACCCGAAAACTCGGCCATGGCCGCGGCGATGGCGTTTTTCAAGTTGGTGTGGCACGCGATGTCGCCGAGGTCGGCGCCGATTTCGACGAGGGCCTTGGCGACGTTGGGGCGGATGCCGCTCAGGATGACCTCGGCGCCGAGAAGGCGCGTGGCGTGGGCGGCGCGGACGATCATTTCTGCGAGGGAGGCGGTGACCTCAGTGACGCCGGTGACGTCGACGATGGCGACGCGGGCCCTCTGGTCGATGATGCCGGTGAGCAACGACTCCGTGATGCGGTGAACGCGCGCTTCGTCGAGAGCGCCGATGAGGGGCATGACCACGATGAAGTCGGTGATGGGGATCAGCGGTGAGGAGAGCTGCGCGAGCATTTGCGATTGCGCGCGGATCAACTCCTCCTGCCGGATGCGCTGCTCGATGGCCTCCTTGCGATCCGTGATGTCGCGCGCCACGAAGACGACCGAGTCTTCGGTCATCGGCGAGACGGAGCCGGAGAACCAGATATTGCGGCCGGCGATCGGCAGCGCATACTCCTCGAGGTAGACGACCTGCCGCGTCTCCAACGCACGCAAAATCGGCGGAAGAAACTGCGCCTCCGCCTCGGGGCCGATGGCCTCGCGGATGGTGCGGCCCACGAGGTCGACCGAGGGGGCGTACAGCAAATCCGGCGCGGTCGGAGCCACCTTGATGTAGCGGCCCTCGCGATCGAGAACCAGGACCACGTCGGTCATCGCGCGGAAGATCGCGAGAAGCTCACGCTCGGAGGCGCTGAGATCCGTTCGCCCGAGCCGCTCGATTTCGGCATCGCGCTCACGAAGGCGCTCCTCGAGATCTGCGATGCGGCGCCGCAGGCGGGCCTCTTCGCTGTCGGAAGAGTGATCCATCGGGATGGCCCGAGGGTATCACTAGCGCATCCGGACCACCACGCGTTCGGGCCGGGCGTCGTTGTCGAGCATGATGGCGTCGGCCCTGGCGCCACGGCGATCGAGTTCCGCGAGAACGCGCACCGCTTGATCGAGTTTGCGGCGAAATGGCGGGTCGCCCAGGTTGAGTTGGAGGGCGTTTTTGCCGACGATCAGCGTGGTCGACCCATCGCGGGCCAGGTGGATTTCCTGCAGACGGGCCCGTTGCGCAAGGGGACCGTGCTCGTAGTCACCCGCGAGGTCGAGCGCGCGCCGGATCGATTGCGCGACCCCCTCGCGATCGTCGGCGACGGCCTCGGGCGTGATGCCCGTGATGATGGGGAGATCGCTCGGGTCGCCCGGCTCGATGCGCTTGAAAATTTCGCCGCTGCGCGTGCTCAAGTAAAGGTCGCCCAAGGCGACGAGCGCCACGGCCTCGCGCTCGGCAATCTGGATGATGACGGTACCGGGAAGGCGCCGGGCGAGCGTGGCCTCGCGCACCCAAGGATCCTGGGAGAGGCGGGTGCGTGCCTCGTCGAGATCCACGGCGAAAATGTTCTGGGCTTTGGCGACGCCGGCCTCGGCGGCCACCGTCTCCGGCGTGCGGGATTTGGCGCCGACGATCTCGATGTCGGTCACGGCAAAGCGCGGGCTGTGGGTGACGTAGTGCCGCGCGGCATAGGCCACGGACACCGACACCCCGGCGACCAGCGCGAAGCCAGTGATGCCCTGCAAAGCGCGGAACAAAGCCCCGCGCGGGCGCTTCGGCGGCGGAGCGCTGCCTTCTTCGAGCTCGGGTTCCTCGGGCTCGGTTTCGAACGCGTCCTCGGCGTCGGCGAGCTCCATGACGTCGGGCGGAAGCTGCGGCTTGGCAACGCGGCGGTTGGTGGGGTTTACCCCGCTCATGCGCCTCCTTTGCCAAGCGCAGCATGGAGCTCGCGGGCGCTGGCGTTGATGTCGCCTGCACCAAGGGCAATGACCAGGTCGCCCGGCTCGACGAGATCGAGCAGCTCCGCAGCGATTTGCTTCTTGTCCGGCACGTAGCGCACGGCATGGTGGCCGTGGGCGCGGATGGCGTGGGCCAGCGATTCACCGGTCGCGCCCTCGATGGGCTGCTCGCCCGCGGCGTAGACGTCGGTGACGAGGAGCAAATCGGCCTTGTTGAAGGCGCGGGTGAACTCTTCGAACAGCGAGTGCGTGCGCGTGTAGCGGTGCGGCTGGAAGGCGACGACCACGCGGCGATCGTCGAAGCCGCGCTGCGCAGCATCGAGCGTGGCCTCGATTTCGGCCGGATGATGGCCGTAGTCGTCGATGATCAGAACGTCGCCACGGCGCCCGCCCTTCTCGAGCGCCGGTTGGCCGACGACCGTGAAGCGGCGCTGGACACCGTGGAAGGACGCGATGGCATCGCGCGTGACATCCAGCGGGATCTCCAGCTCGTCGGCCACGGCGATGACGCTCAGGGCATTGAGCACGTTGTGAGCGCCCGGCATGCGCACGGTGAACTCGCCCAAAGTCTGCCCGCGCCGCTGGCAGTCGAAGCGCGTGGCGAGGCCCTCGAAGCGCAGGTTGCTCGCGCGGTAGTCGGCCTGCCGCGAGACGCCGTAGGTGACGTGGCGCCGCGAGATGCGAGGAAGCACCTCTTGCACGTGCGGATGGTCGAGGCAGAGCACCGAAAGGCCATAAAATGGCGTGCGATTCGCGTACTCGACGAACGCCGCCTTCAGGTTCTCGAAGGTGCCGTAGTGGTCGAGGTGCTCGGGATCGATGTTCGTCACCACCGCGATGGTCGGGGTGAGCCGCAGGAACGACCCATCGCTTTCGTCGGCCTCGGCGACGAAGAGATCGCCCGCGCCGAGGCGCGCATTCGATCCGAGCGCGTTCACCTTGCCGCCGACGACCACCGTGGGATCGAGCCCCGCCGCCCGCAGCACGGTGGCCACCAGCGACGTCGTGGTGGTCTTTCCGTGGGAGCCGGCGATGGCCACGGTGTACTTGACGCGCATCAACTCGGCGAGGAGCTCACCGCGCGAGATGATCGGGATCTCCAGGGCCCGGGCCCGCGTGAGCTCGGGGTTGTTCCACTGGATCGCGCTGGAGTGCACCACCACGTCCGCGCCTTCGACGAACTCCGGGGCGTGCCCTTCGCGAAAGGTGACGCCCAGGCTCTCGAGGCGATGCGTGATCTCGTTCGGCTTGCGATCCGAGCCGGAGACCTCGAACTCCATGGTTCGCAGGATCTCGGCGAGGCCGCTCATGCCGATGCCGCCGATGCCCACGAAGTGGACGCGCCGCACGCGACCGCGGAACATCAGTGCGTCTCCGGGATGCGGCGGTAGTTGCCGGTGCCATTGGTCGTGCGTGCGACGCCGTTGGTGACGACCTTGGGCGCGGGCGGTGCGTTCGCCTCGACGTGCCAGCGTCCGAGGCGCAGAAGATCCTCGGCGACCAGGCGCGCGGAATCGGGGCGCCCGAAGGAGCGTGCCGCCTCGGCCATGCGGGTGCGCGTCGCGTCGTCGCGAAGCAGGCGCGCGACTTCGGCCGCCAAGCGTGTGGCATCGGCCGCTTCCTGCCGGATGGCCAGGCACCCGCCGGTGCCGGCCAAGACGGCCGCATTTTTGGCCTGATGGTCATCGGCGGCAAAGGGGAACGGGATGAGGATCGCCGCGCGTCCGATGGCCGAGATCTCTGCCACGGTGCCCGCGCCGGCCCGCGCAATCACGAGATCGGCCCCCGCGATGGCCTCGGCCACGTCGTCGATGAAGGGAACGACCGTGGCGCAACCGACCTTCTCGCGCTCGTAGGCATTGCGCACGAGGAGCTCGCGATCGCGGCCCGATTGGTGCACGATTTCGAGCTGCGGGAAGTCCTTCAGCAGGCGGCCCATGGCCTCCGGCACGCGCTCGTTGAGCGGCGCCGCGCCCTGGCTTCCGCCCAGGACGAGAACGCGCGCCGAGGAGGATGCGCGGTACGGAGCACCGTGAAATCCCTTGCGCAAAGGCACGCCGAGGATGCGCACGCTGGAGGCGCGCACGGTGGGCGGGATCTTCGGCAAGCCACCCTCCGACTCGACCAACGCCAGGTAGGCGCGCTGCGCGAACGGCGCGGCCACCTTGTTGGCGAGGCCCATGGCGGCGTTGGGCTCGAAAATGGCCAGCGGGATGCCCAGCATGCCCGCGGCCAAGGCCACCGGGCCCGAAGCATAACCGCCCACGCTCAGCACCACGCGCGGCCGCAAGCGGCGGAGCAGCGAGACCGCGCGCACCGTGGCCACGGCCGCGACGCCCGTTCCGCGTGCGGCGCGCAGGACGCCACCGCCCTTGATAGGCTGAACGTCGAGCAGCTCGAGCCGGTGCCCGGGCGGTAGGGTGATGCGGGACTCGAGCCCCTTCGCGGTGCCGACGAAGGTCACCTCGACCTCCGCGAGCTCGCTCGCCGCTGCCGCAATGGCCAGCGCGGGGAACACGTGCCCGCCCGTACCGCCTCCTGCAATTACGATTCCTGGTTTCGTCGTCTCACCTGCTGCCATCGGCTCCACCTTGTCGCGACACGCTCAGCAGGATGCCTGCAGCGGCGGCGTTCACCAAGAGCGACGAGCCACCAAAGCTCACGAACGGCAAGGTCAGCCCTTTGGTCGGCAGAATGGCGAGCGCCACCGCCAGGTTGACCAGGGCCTGCACGCCGAACATCGTGGCAATACCGAACGCCAGGTAGCTGCCGTAGTCGTCGGGCGCCCTCAGCGCGGCGCGGATGCCGCGGAGCACGAGGAGAAGGTACGCGCCGCACAGGAGGGAGATGCCCACGAAGCCGAACTCCTCGCCGATGATGGCGGCCACAAAGTCGGTGTGCGCCTCGGGCAAGTACAAGGTTTGAAGCCCGCGCCCCAAACCGAGGCCCCAGGTCTGCCCGGAGCCGAACGACATGACCGACTGATACGGCTGGTAGGCGATGCCCTCGCGGTACTGCACGAGGTTCTCGAAGGCGAGGTAGCGCGCGTAGCGGTACGGGCTGAATCGGATGGCCGCCACGGCGAACATGGCGCCGAGGATGGAGGCGCCCATGATGTAGCCGAGCTTGGCCCCCGCCACGAAGAGCAGGGTAAACGTGAGAAGCAAGAGAACGATGGCGCTGCCGAAGTCGGGCTGCTTCATGCAGAGGACCATGAAGAGGCCGGCGATGATCAAGTGCGGCAGAAAGCCGACGGTGAACGTCTTCACGCGATCGGCCTTTTTGGCCAGCGAATAGGCGAGCCAGGTGACGATGGCCAGCTTGGCCATCTCCGCGGGCTGGACGTGCACGGGACCGATGGCTAGCCAGCGCGCGGCACCACCACCGCGATGCCCGAGGCCGATGACGCACATCGTGAGCAGGATGCCGACGCCCGCGAGCACGGGGTACGTCAGCTTGTAGAGGCGATGGTAGTCGATGCGGCTCGAGAGAAAGAGCACGGTGAGCGCGGCAATCGCGTAGAGGCTCTGACGCGTCAGATAGAAGTGCGGGTTCTTGTAATGCAGCGTCGCATCGACGGCCGAGGCGCTGTACACCATGATCACGCCGAAGCCGATGAGGGCGACGACGACCGCCGCGAGCACGGCATCCATCGGCCCCGAGGCCTTGATGGCATTCGGGATCGCATCGAGCGGCGCGGCGAGTTGCACCTGGATGCGCGTCCGCATGTTGGCGGGCGGCGCGACGGAGCTGCGCATGCTGCCGGCTTCGACCCTCATGGCGCTTTCACTCCTTGCGACAGGCGGTTCACGGCGGCCACGAACTCGTCCCCGCGGTGCTTGTAGTCGCGGAACATGTCGAGGCTCGAACACGCGGGCGAAAGGAGCACGGCGTCGCCCGGCTGCGCGAGCTCGAAGGCGGCGCGCACGGCGGCGTCCATCGTGGTCTCGAGCGACGGCGCGGTGGCGATGCGGCGCACCGGCAACGCGCTTCCCACCGCGTTGGCGATGGTCTCCGCCGCCTCGCCCAGCACGACGACGCCGCGGCCCTTGGAGCGAAGCACGGATACGAGCGGATCGTAGCTGCCGCCCTTCTCGCGCCCGCCGGCGAGGAGAACGACGTTGGACTCGGGCAGACCGCGCAGGGCAGTGACGGAGGCGCCCACGTTGGTGCCTTTGGAGTCATCGTAGAAGCGCACGCCGTTGATTTCGTCGACGTAGGCGGTGCGGTGCGGAAGGCCGGAAAACTTCGCCAAAGCGTCGCGGATGCTCTGCGCGGGGATGCCGAAGGCGCGCACGGCGGCGATGGCCGCGGCGATGTTCGTCGCGTTGTGGCTGCCGACCAGCGCGATCTCGCTGCGCGTGTACACGTGGCCGTAGGTGCGCTCGATGATGGCCTTGGGCGTAACGTCGACGTCCCCGCCCGGGCCGAAGGTGCGCACGGCGGCGTCGCCGCGACGCGCTTCGTGCCAGCAAATGTCGTCGCGGAATGGGATGACCGCCACGTCCTCCTTGGTCTGCCGCACGAACGCGTTGCCCTTGGCGTGCGCGTAGTCCTCGAACGAGGGGTACCGATCGAGGTGGTCCGGCGTGACGTTGAGCAGAATGGACACCTTGGGTTTGAACGTCTCCAGGCGCTCCATCTGGAAGCTGGATACCTCGAGCACCGCGATGTCGAACGCGTCGTCCACGTAGTCGCTGAGCGGCTCGCCGAAGTTGCCGCCCACGAAGGCGCGCGTGCCGTGCTGCTCGAAGATGGCGCCGATGAGGGCCGTGGTCGTGCTCTTGCCGTTGGTGCCGCCCACCGCCACGACGGGGACGCGCGGCGGGAGGGCCTGCACCGACAGCTCCACCTCGCCGATGACCCGCAGCCCGGCCGCCATGGCCGCATCCAACTCGGGAAACGACGGGAAGCCGGGCGACGTCACCACCAAGTCGACATGCTCGATGGCCGCCGCCGGGTGCACGCCGGCCAGGACGCGCACCCCGTTGTCCTTGAGTTTTCGCGCGTCGTCGGACAGCGCGTCCCACGGTTTGGCGTCCACGGCAGTGACCCCTGCCCCGCGGGCCAGGCAAAGACGTGCGGCGGCGCAGCCACTCAGGCCGAGGCCCAGCACGGCGACATGCTTTCCGGTCAGGTCGAGCACCGGGCTAGTTATCGCAACTTCAGGCTAGAAAGCGAAATAAGCGCGAGCAAAATGCTGATGATCCAGAACCGCACGATGATCTTGGGCTCTGGCCAGCCCTTCTTTTCGTAGTGGTGATGGATGGGAGCCATGAGAAAAATGCGCTTTCCCGTGAGGCGAAAGCTCAAAACTTGCACAATGACGCTGACTGCCTCCAAAAAGAAGATTCCCCCGAGGATGATCGAGAGCAGCTCATTCTTTGTGAAGACGGCGCACATGCCCAGGCCGCCGCCCAACGCGAGCGATCCGACGTCGCCCATGAACACTTGTGCGGGGTAGGTATTGTACCAAAGGAATCCAATGCCAGCGCCCACGACAGCGCCGCAATAGACCGAGAGTTCGCCCACGCTGGCGATACCGGGGATGTCCAGGTAGCGCGCCACGATGAAGCGCTGCGACACGTTGGCAATGCCGAAGGTGGCACCGGCGAGGTAGCACCAGAGGAGGTAGGTGGCGCCGTTGATGATGACCGGGCCAATCGCCAAGCCATCGAGGCCGTCGGTGAGGTTGACGGCGTTGGACATGGCAACGACCACCAGCACCGCGAACGGGATGTAGACGAGCACCGGCAAGTCGATGGGGTGCTTGGCGAAGGCCACGAACGGGATGGCCACGCGTGTGCGAATTTCCCACCAATCCGGGGGCACGTGGCGTTCGGCGAAGAAGACGTAGGCGATGACCGCCCCGGCGATGAGAAACTGGCCCAGAAGCTTGTACCGGCCGGGAACGCCGCGGGAGTTCTTCGCCTTGATCTTGAGGTAGTCGTCCAGGTAGCCGATGACGCCGTAGCCGGCGGTGACGGCCGTGGTGGCCCAGACGAAGACGTTGCTCAGGTCGCACCAGAGGATGGTGGGCAAGAGCACCGACAGAAGAATGAGGGCGCCGCCCATGGTGGGGGTGCCGGACTTGATGTGGTGGCTCGCAGGCCCGTCGACGCGGACCACTTGGCCGATCTGCTTGCGCTGCAGCTCGCGGATGAACCACGGCGAGAGAAAGAACGAGATGAACATGGCCGACGCCGCGGCCGCAATGATGCGGAACGGGACGTAGCGAAGAACGTTGAGCCAGGTGAGCCAGCTCGCGTCGTGCCGGAGGGGAAAGAGAAATTCGAGGATCACCGGGGTGTTCTCTGGGGGCTGCTCGTGCTGCTCTTGCCGCCGTCGCGGGCGAGGAGGGCGATGGCGACACGCTCGGTCTGGACGCCGCGCGAGCCTTTGACGAGGACGACGTCGCCGGGGCGAACCTCGGCGCAGGCTACGTCGGCCGCCTCGCTGGTGGTTGCCGCGGCCATGGTGCGCACGCCGCCGTGCGCAGCTCGGTGAAGGGTGCGCGCGATGGCCGCACCGCCGCATCCGATGACCGTGTGCACGCGGGCACGTGCCAACTCGTCCCCGAGGGCGGCATGCGCTTCGCCTTCCGCGGGGCCGAGCTCGCGCATCTCGCCAAGGACGGCCACGATGCGGCGTTTTCCGGGCGCCGCCAGCTCGACGGCGAGGTCGATCGCGGCGGACATGCTCGAGGGGTTGGCGTTGTAGCTGTCGTCGATGACGGTGATGCCCCACGACAGAGTGTGAATCTGTCCGCGGCCCTCGGGGAGCGCGACGCGGGCGAGGCCCCGGGCGAGTTCTTCGAGCGAGAGGGAACGGCCGACGGCGAACTCGGTGGCGGCGAGGGCGGCGAGGAAGTCGATGGCGGCGGCCTCGCCGGCGAGTGGCAGATCCAGGGTGATCTCGCTTTTGGCCCGCGCGAAGACGACCTTGGTGCCGGCGCGCGCGCGAAGGCGGTACGCGGAGCCGGGCGCGCGGCCGAAGGAGACGGTGTGGCGGGCCGCGGTGCGGGGAAGTTGGCGCGCGATCTCGTCGTCGTCGGCGTTGACGACCGCGCAGCCCGATTCGCGAAGCGCCGCGAAAAGGGAGCCCTTTTCCTCGCCAACGCCGGCGCGCGTTCCGCCGAGGCGCTCGGCATGGGCGAGGCCGATGTTCGTGATGATGGCGACGTCGGGCACGGCGATGGCGGCCAAGGTGGCGATTTCGCCGGGCAGGTTGGTCCCCATTTCGAGCACGACGAAGCGATGGTGCGGCTCGAGGGCAAAGATCATCGCGGGAACGCCCACGCGGTTGTTCAGATTGCCCAAGGTGGCGTGCGTGGCGTCGACCTCGGCGAGAAGGGCGGAGGCGAACGATTTGGTCGTGGTTTTTCCGGCGCTGCCAGTGATGGCCACGACGCGTCCCTGCGGGGTGTTGGCGCGCCACCGCGCGAGGTGATCGCTCGCGAGGGCGCCCCATGCGACGAGGGTGTCGTCGACCTCGACGACGTGAGGGGCGCTGTCCTCGGGATCCAACTCGGGATCCGCGGGCAGATCGAGCGAGCGACGGCGCTCGATGAGCATGAGGCTGGCGCCGGCGCGGGAGGCGGCAAGGACGAAGGCGTGGCCGTCGAAGTTCTCACCGCGCAAGGCGACGAAGACGCAGCCGGGCGTGGCCTCACGGCTGTTGGTGGTGACGCCCGTGTGCACGCGATCGGGCTTGCCTCGAACGAGGGTGCCGCCCGTGATGCGGGCAATCTCGCCGCTGGTGCGCTGAACGCGGTTCTTCGGGATGGGCGTGGACATGCTCAGCCCTTTCCCTGGCCGCGCTGACGGCGCTCGGCGAGGGCGTTGCGCGCCTCGATGCGGTCGTCGAAGGGGCGCTTTTCCGTGCCGATGATCTGGTAGTCCTCGTGGCCCTTGCCGGCGACGACCACGATGTCACCGGGGCGCGCGCCCAGGATGGTCTCGCGAATGGCACGGGCGCGATCCAACTCGACGACGTACGGGGCACCCGCCGCGCGCATGGCCTCTTCGACGGGGCGCGCGATGTCCGCCGGATCCTCGGTCCGCGGGTTGTCGCTGGTGATGACGCCGAGATCCGCACCCTCGGCGACGGCTTGGCCCATGGGCCCGCGCTTCTTGGGATCGCGATCGCCGCCGCAGCCGAAAATGCAGACGAGGTGCGAACCGTCGGTGCTGACCTTGCGCACGCTCTCGAGAACGCGGGCGAGCGCGTCGGGGGTGTGCGCGTAGTCGACGAGCACGATGACGTCGTCGGCCTCGACGTCGCACCGCTCGAGGCGCCCGGGAACGCCGCATTCCTCGCCGATGGCGGCGCACGCACGCCCGAGCTCCAGGTCGAGGGCGCAGGCCACGCCCACGGCAACGACGATGTTTTCCAGGTTGTGACGGCCGATGAGGCGCGATCGCACCCGGTGGGTGCCCTTGGGCGTGCGCAAGGTGGCGTCAATGCCGCGCGCATCGAGGGTGGCCTGAATCGGGGCGATTTCGGCCTCTTCGGGCGGGGTGCCGGTTCGGGCGCTCACGCGAAACAAGGGCGCGCGCACGCGCTCGGCGATGCTGCGGCCGAGTGGATCGTCGATGTGGATGACCGAGCTCCCGGGTCCCATGTCGAAGAAGAGCCGCTCCTTGGCGGCGGCGTAGGCCTCCATCGAACCGTGAAAGTCGAGGTGATCTTGCGTAAAATTCGTGAAGGCGGCCACCCGAAAGCGCACCGCCCGCACACGCCCCAACTCGAGCGCAATGGAGGAGACCTCCATGGCCACGTGCGTCGCGCCGAGCCGGCGCATGTGGTTCATGACGCGCGCGATTTCGTCGGCTTCCGGGGTGGTGTGATCGGCCTCGATCTTCGTGTTGCCGAAGATGTGACCGACGGTACCAATCATGCCGCACGCGGGTGCGCCCTCACGGCCCAGGGCGCCGTCGACGGCGGCGCGCACCAGGTGGCTCGTGGTGGTTTTGCCGTTGGTGCCGGTGATGCCGATGACGTCGAGGGTGAAGGTGGGGTGGCCATAGACGGCGGCGGACGCGAACGCGAGGGCGTCGGTGGCGTCGTCCACGATGATGTGCGGGACGTTGGCGATGCTGCCCGCATCGGCGTCGATGTGGCCGCGCTCGACCATGATGGCGGCGGCCCCGCGCTCTTCCGCCTGCGGGATGAAGCGGGTGCCGTCGGTGTTGGCGCCGTGGCGGGCGACGAAGAGATCGCCCGGCTCGACCCGGCGCGAGTCGTGGTGCACCCCGTGCACGCGCACCTCGGGGTCGCCCACGATGTCGACCTGGCCGGGGATTTCGCGCACCATGTCGACGAGCCGGAGTCCTTCCGGCGGCATCATGACGAGGGCTCGAAGACCAGACGGACGGCGCTTCCTTTGGCCGCGGAGGATCCGGCTGCGGGGCTCTGGCGCACCAAGCGACCGTATCCCTCGATCTGAGGGACGAGGCCCGCGGCAAGGATGCTTTTGACGGCGTCGCGTGCGGGCAGTCCGTTGGTGTCGGGCACGCGCACCGGTTCTTGCGGGGGGCCGATCATGGGCGGCGCCGCCGGGGCCGGGGCCTCCGCGGTTGCGGCTCCCTCCCCCTCCGGGGGAGCGTTGGGGAGGGGCGGCTTCATCGAGGCGATGAAGCTGTCCGCGGGATCGCCCTCGCGGGTGACATTGGAAAGCTTGGCGGTGGCGGCGTTGGGGGTCACACCCAAGTAGCGTAGCGTTGCTTCGGCCGTTCGGCGGAAGACAGGACCGGCAATCGAACCGGCGGCGTGGCCGATCACCGGCTCGTCGAGCATCACGGCAATCACCAGCCGCGGACGCTCGGCCGGAACGAAGCCGACGAAGGACGACGTGTACAACTCGTTCGACATTTTCCCGGTTTTCGTATCGGCTTTCTGCGCCGTACCGGTTTTTCCGGCCACGCGGAATCCAGGGATGCTCGCCTCGAGGGCGGTTCCACCGTCTTCCGTCACAGCCGTGAGCATCTCGGTCACCATGCGCGCGGTCCCGGGAGGTATCACTTCGCGCCGCACGTGGGTGACCCCTTCACGCACCAGCTCGCCGCGGGCGTCCATCACCTTGCGCACGAGCACCGGCTCGAGCAGGCGCCCGCCGTTTGCAATCGCCGCCATGGCCATGGCGAGCTGCACGGTGGTGGTGCTCACGCCCTGTCCGAAAGAGGCGTACGCCGTATCCACCTCGAACCATGCCCGACCGCGCGGACGAAGCACGCCGGAAGCCTCGCCCGGCAGCGGTAGCCCCGTGGGCTCGCCGAAGCCGAAACGCCGGAAGGCCGAGTACAGCCCTGCCTCCCCCAAATTGAGGCCAATCTTCAACGCACCGATGTTGGAGCTGCGGGCGAGGATCTGCGTGGGGGTGAGCCAGTCGTTCAAGTGGGTGTCGCGGATGAGCGCCCCCGCGATGGTGTAGCTCCCGTGTTCGCAGAAGATGGACTCCGTCGGCTTGAGCGTTCCCGCGGCAAGTGCGCCGGCAAAGGTGAACACCTTCATGACGGAGCCCGGCTCGAACCGGTCCGTCACCGCCCGATCGCGCCGGGCGTCGACCTCGGACTCGCCGTAGTCGTTCGGGTTGTACCCGGGGCTGGAGGCCAGCGCGAGGATCTCGCCGGTGTTCGGATCCACGACGACGAGCGCTCCGCCCTTGGCCTCGTACGTGCGCTGCGCGGCGCCGAGCTCGCGTTCGGCGACGTGCTGGATGCCCTCGTCGATGGTCAGGTGGATGTCGCGCCCCGTGAGGGCGTCGCCTTGCGTGTTGCCGTTCGAGAAAATGAGGCGGCCGGTGCGATCGCGAAGGCCGCTGACTTCCTCGACACGGCCGCGCAGCTCCTCGTCCATGCTCAGCTCGAGGCCGTCCTTGCCCTGCCCGTCGGGCGCGACGAATCCGAGCACGGGCCCGGCGAGATCGCGGCCCGGGTAGTACCGGTGGCCTTCGCCCTCGATGTTGAGCCCTTTGACGGGGTGCGCCTGCTTCTTCGCGTCACCGAGATCGCGCGCAAAGGCAGCTTCGTCGACGGTGATGCGGCGCTTGATCCAGACGAAGTGCTTCTTGACGGAAAACTTCGCGTAAAGTTCGTCGGCCTTGAGGTTGAGGCCCGTGGCCAAACGCGCGGCAGCATCGCGCAAGGTAGCCTCTTGCACGTCGGGGGCCTCGATGCCGCGGAGCATCTCGTGGATGTCGATGCTGAGGCTGGGCACGTCGACGCTGACGGCGAGTGCGGTGCCGTTTCGGTCGTAGATGGTGCCGCGTTTGGGCTCGATGTGGAGGCGTCGTTGCCGCTGCTTTTCGGCCATGTCCTTCCACAGCGGGCCGTCTTCGACTTGGACGCGGTAGGCGCCGGCCACCAAGCCGCCGAGGGCGAGCCCCATCACGCCGAGGAGGACGCCCATCCGCAGCCGAATCCAACGGGCGCGCGAGCGATCCAGGTTTCTCATGGGGTCGCCGCCACCGTCGCGGAGCCGCCATCGGCGCCCTCGGGCGCGCGCGGCGGCGGTCGATCCGAGTCTTGCAGCGCCGGAAGCACGATCATGCGGTCCGCCGTGGGCGGCTCCATGCCGAGCAGGGTGCGCGCGACGATGTCGACGCGCTCGGGCGTCTTGTAGCTGGCGGCCTCCACCTCGAGGACGCGTTTGACCTCGCGCAGGCGGGCTTGCTCGGCCCGCGCGCGCCCGAGCTCGTAGCCCAAGGCGACGGTGCGACCGCGCAAGGCCAGGTGGAGCACGAACGCGAGCACGGTGGCCACGATGGCCAAGGTCCACACCGTGACGAAGACGGCCGCTCGCTGCCGCGGCGTACCCGACCGCGCCTTGCCCCAACTCTGGAGGAGCCCCCCGAGCTTCACCGGGCGCTCTCCTGCGGGGAGTCCTGCGAAATGCGGCGGGCCGCGCGCAGCTTGGCGCTGCGGGAGCGCGGGTTGGCGGCGCGCTCCTCCTCGCTGGCCATGAGCGGCTTCTTCCAAATGGGTTGCCAGACTTCGCGGTCGGCGAACGTCTTCTTGACGAGACGGTCCTCGAGCGAATGGAAGCTGATGACGGCGGCCACACCACCGGGGACCACGACGTCCTGGAGCGCGGCGAGCAGGGTCGAGAGCTCCTCGAGCTCGCGGTTGACCGCGATGCGGAGCGCCTGGAAGGTGCGCGTTGCGGGATCGACCCCGCCGACCCGCACCGGCCCGACCGCGCGCACGATGGCGCGACGCAAATCGAGCGTGGTCGCCAGATCGCCCTCGTCGAGGGCGCGCTTGATGCTGCGGGCGATGCGGCGTGAGCGACGTTCGTCGCCGTAGCGGTAAATGATGTCCGCGAGCTCGTCGTCCTTCAGGCGCGAGATGAGATCCAGCGCCGTCTCGGAGTCCTCTGGGTCCATCCGCATGTCCAGCGGGCCCTCGGCGCGGAAGCTCATGCCGCGCAGCGGATCGTCGAGCTGGGGCGAGCTGACCCCCAGGTCGGCGCAAAGTCCGTCCACCTTGGCGAGCCCCATGGCGGAGAGCTCCTCGCGCACGCGGCCGAAGTTGGAGCGCACGATCTCGATGCGGTCCTCGAACCGTTCGAGGCGTGTTTCGGTCGCACGGATGGCTTCCGGATCGCGATCGAAGCCAATGACCCGGGCGCCGGGGGCGCTTTCCAGGATGGCCTCCGCGTGACCGCCACCGCCGAGGGTGACGTCGACGTAAACGCCCCCGTCACGCGGGGCGAGGACCTGGGCCACTTCGTCCTTCATGACGGTGGCATGGACGAAGTGTTCCACGACGTTGACCTCTCCTTCGTCCTCGGCCCAGACCCACTCGACGTTGCCTTCGACGAGACCCGGCAGCGAGAGTTGCGGATCGCTCGGTTCGATGCCAGCGCCAGCGCGCGCGGGACCGCTCATAGTCCGAGCTCCGCGAGCCGTGCGCTGATGTCGCGCCGCTCGTCTTCGGTGGTGTCGAAGTGCTGCTTCCACATCACCTTGTCCCAAAGTTCCGCGTACTTACCGGAGCCTGCCCAGAGCACTTCCTTCTGCAGCGATGCGTGCTCGCGCAAGGTGGGCGGCACGAGGATGCGGCCCGAATCGTCGACCTCGCACTCCACCGCGCCGGACACGTAGATGCGCTTCAACTTCTGCACCGCGCGGTCGAACTGCGGAAGCTTCGCGAGCTTCTCCTCGAACGCCGTCCACTCCGGCATCGCGTAGGCGACGAGGCACGGATCGAGCGCGCTGGTCAGCACGATGCGTCGCTCCCCGAGCGCAGCAAGGTGATCGCGGTACCGAGCCGGAAGGCTGGTCCGGCCCTTCGCGTCGATGCTGTGCTCATAACGACCGCGAAACATCCGGCGTCGCGCCTCAACGAATCACCCACGGAGGAAAGAGGAGGGAAAGATTTGGCACTTCTTGCCACTTCTTCCCACGTGCAAACGCCACCGTATGGAGACGAGCCAGGGCTGTCAATAAATCACCGCACGTTCAGCTCCAGTTTCACATGAGTGTGACGGGCTTGGCCAAGTTGCGATGGACGGATGATCAGCGCGTGCTGTGGATAAGCAGCGGTAATCACTGTGGATAACTTGTGACTTCACTTGGACTGTACGCGCGCGCTCGCGGTGCATCGCGTGCACTCGCGACGCGAACGCGAACGCAATCGAGTCCATGGACGCACGCACGCGTGAGCCCTCACGCGCGCTCGTCACACGGGCACGTGCAGCCCCATGAAGAAGCCGAAGAAATTAAACAGGAAGACGGGAAGACGGGAAGGTTTGAGGGTTTTCCTTTCGGCACCGTTGGCCAAAGGAAAACTCAAAATCCTTCCCGTCTTCCCGTCTTCCTGTGAATCTTCTCGCTCTTAGCCGTAGCAGCGACGCCGCGCGCCGCGCCGGCGTCACATGAGCAAATGCTTTGCGATCACCATGCGTTGCACTTCGCTCGTGCCCTCGCCGATCTCGCAGATCTTCGCGTCGCGGAGGTGACGTTCGACGTCGAACTCGCGGGTGTAGCCATAGCCGCCATGGATCTGCAGGGACCGATTGCACGCGCGCGTCGCCGCTTCGCTCGCAAACAATTTGGCCATGGAGGCCTCTTTGCTGTACGGGCGCTTTTGATCGGCCAGCCAGGCCGCGCGGTACGTAAGGAGTGAGGCCGCGTCCAACTCGGTCTTGCTGTCGGCGAGCATCCATTTGATCGCTTGGAAGTCCGCGATGGGATTGCCGAATTGCTTGCGATCCTTGGCGTAGTGCAAGGCCATGTCGAGCGCGCCGTAACCTAGACCGAGGGCCATGGCCGCAATGGACACGCGTCCCCGATCGAGGATGCGCATCGTGTCGGAGAAGCCGCAGTCCACCTCGCCAACGCGCTGCGTATCGGGCACCCGCACCTCTTCGAAGGTGAGCTCGACGGTGTCGCTCGAGCGGCAGCCAAGTTTTTCGAGATGCTTGGAGGCCGAGAAGCCTTGCGTGCCTCGGTCGACGATGAAGGCCGTGATGCCCTTTTGCTTGGCCGCGTCGGCGTTGGTGCGGGCCAGCACGACGCAGAAGCCGCCGACGCTGCCCTGGGTGATGAACATTTTCGTGCCGTTGATGACCCAATCGTCACCGTCACGGCGGGCCGTCGTGCGGAGGGCAGCCGAATCGCTCCCGCTGCCCGGCTCCGTCAGGGCCCAGGCCGCGAGCCACTCGCCACGGGCCGCTTTCGGGAGGTAGCGGCGCTTCTGCTCCTCGTTTCCGAAGGTGAGAATGTGGCCGGTGCCCAGTCCGTTGTGCGAGGCCAACGTCAAGGCGAGCGAGCCGTCGATCTTGGCCGTCTCCTCGACGCAAATCGCGTAGCTGACCGTATCCATCCCCGAGCCGCCGTATTCCTCCGGAATGCGGATGCCCAAGAGTCCCATCTCGGCGAGCTTCGGGATGATCTCGTGCGGAAAGCGCTCCTCCTTGTCCCATTGGCGCGCGTACGGACGAACCTCGGATTGTGCAAAGTCACGAACGGATTGGCGAAGCAACGCGTGGTGTTCGGTGAACGAAAAATCCATGGGGGCGGCCCTCCATACCACTGCCCCCCTCCTCCGGCTAGGTGGCTCGCACCAACGCATGCCACTTGCGTGGGATGCCGAGGGCGAGAGCGACGTCGGCGAAGCCGAGCGGTGCGTCATCGTGCGACGCTACAAGCTCATGATGCAGGCCTTGACGTCGGTTGCCTCCTTGCAACGAAAGCCTGTGAGGCATCGATCGCCGCTTCCGCAGGAGCGCGTGCAATACGCCTGATCGTCCTCGCGGACGCACATGCCGGTGGTGCACTCGAACGCGGATTGGCAAGGCTGTCCAACGTCCGTGGCGGGCCTCGACTTCTTCGGGCTCTTGGCCCGGGGACGGCCCGCATCCGCCGCGTCGAGATCGTCTTGGCGCATCTGTTTGGCGTGCGCCATGGCCTCTTCCAGGAGAACGCGATGGATGTCGACGCGCGTGTACGCGGCGGGTGCATCGCATGGGATGCCGCCTTGCGTCACGAGGCCGAGCACCTCGCCCGTGCCCTCGTCGAGCGCGACACCACCTGGGTCGCCTTGGCATGTGGCTTCCGCCACCAAAAAGCCATCGTGGGTGACCTCCGTCACGGCGACGTGTTCGCGCGCGAGCTTCCTCGAGGACTCGTCCTTCGTGCGTTGGCCGAAGGATACGGTGCGAATGCGCTCGGCGCGTTGCGCGGGCTCGTCACGAATGGGAAGCGGTGTCGTCTCGGGAAGGTCGCGATCTAGGATGAGCAGCGCCAAACTGGCGTCTTCCGCAGCATCGACCACGAGCTCGCGACCGCGGGCCAGAAGCTGCTGCGCGGCAGGGTCCTCTCCACCATAGAGGAGGAGGGCCGACGGCTCGTGGGCAGCGACGCAAATGCGGGCGGTGAGAACGAGGTTGGAGGCCAACGCGGTGGCCGTGCAATGCCGCGCGTCGGCCATCGAGAGGGCCAGCACCGCGGGATCGCGCCCGCGACTCGGCGCGCCCGCCACGGGTGACGAGGACTCCACGGCGAGCGCGAGCGGCGCACTTCCCGCGTCGCCGAGTGAAGAAGAAGAGCGCATCTCTTTGCTGGAGCCACACGCGCCACAGACGACGATGAGGAGGCCGAGCGCCAGCCGGAGGGGAATCCAACGCGAAGTTCGGTCGTGCATGCGCGGGTGCACTGCCATCCGCGTGCCCGCGGTCGAGCACGGAAAATCTCCCCATTTCCGCTCGCGCCCGCCTGTCCCGGACAGTTGCGGGGCTGTCCCAGGTCAGAGGGTCTAGGGGGTAGGGTTTAGGGACCAGCAGACATGCTACCCTCCGCGCTCACTCCCTAAACCCTAAACCCTAAACCCTTCTCCCCAGTGCGACTGCACCCCACCCGCGCGACCTTTCACGTAGCCCTTGCCGGCGCGGCCGTCGCATCCATGGGCGTGGCCTTGCGGCTCGGGACGGTGGTCGCGTTCGGTGGCGCGATGATCCTGGCGGTGGCCGTGGGGCGCGCCTTTGCGCTGGCCGCCGTGACGAGGCTGCGCGCCGCAGGCTTCGAGATGGTGTGGAGCACCACGAAGCGCGTTCTGCGGGTGGCGCGCGGCGAGACGGTGACGTTCGGCGCGGAGCTTCGCAACCGCAGCAGCGACGAGATGCGCGGCATCTGCGTGCGGGCCATTGCATCGAGCATGCTGGAAACCACCGTGGAGCCGGAAACGGTGGACCTTTTGCCGAACTCGCGGCTCGAGGTGAAGGTCTCCATCCACGCGAAACGCGTGGGACGCTGGGGCGTGCACGGCATGGCCCTCGAGGTGCGCGGCACGCCGGCGGGCGGCGAGGCGCTCTACGAGGTGCCGCTCATGTTCGCCAATCCATTCGGCATCGAGGTATTTCCTCGCTCGCTGCACGCGTTGGTCACTTCGCCGCGCGGCGGGCGTTCGCGGCGTGCCGCCGAAGCGGGGCGTGCGGCACCGGCCCTCGGCGAAGGCGACGAGATCCGCGAACTCCGCGACCACGTGCCGGGCGATCCGTTCAAGCGCATCGCGTGGAAGGCCAGCGCACGGCGCGGCCGCCTCATCGTGCGCGACATGGAGCGCGAGGAGCGCGACGTGGTCTGGCTCGTGCTCGATGCCTCGGTGGAGCTCTGGGCGGGCCCCGAAGGCCGCGCCCCTCTCGACGACATGGTCGACGAAGTGGCCGCGCTCGCAGCCCGTCACCTCTCCCGCGGCGACCGGGTTGGGCTCGCGGTGCTGGCTTCGCGCCCGCGCACGTGGCTCTCACCGGCCAGCGGGGCCCCTCATGCCGTGAAGATCGCCGCGGCACTGGCCAGCGCGGCGAGCATGATCGACGTGGATCGCTGCGAGCTGGACGAGTGGGAAATCGCGCAGCGTGTATCGGAGCACGCGCGGCCGCTCGATCCGCGCGGGCTGCAGGACATCCCCAAATCGAACCTCGACTTGCTCGCGGCGCGGGCGCAGGCACTGCGCGCACGGGCGCCCTTCGCACCGCGCGTTCCGCACGCGCCGACGACGCGCGAGCAGCAGCTCCGGCACTACATCGCGGCCTTCGGCATCGAAGTGCCACCGCGGGTCGAGGGAGAACGCGAGAAGACGCACGCGACCATGGCGGGCGCGCTCGATATGATCTTCAACGACAAGAAAGCGCGTGCGAGCGTGCTTTACGTCTTCTCGCCGGCCCCGGCGCCCACGAGCGAGATCCTCACCGCGCTCCGCCGCCTGCGCGCGCGGCGGGTGGACGTGCGCTGGTCCCTTCCACCCTTCGAGCGCGCGGTGCCGGCGCCCACGGATCGTGAGGGTGCCCCAACACGCGTGCGCGAAGTGGTGGAGGAAGCGGTATGGCTTCGTGCCATCGCGGCGCGGGCACGCGCCGAGAAAATCCTGCGACGCCTTGGCGTGCGTCCGCGGGTAACGGAGCGACGGATCGCCGGATGAAAGACTCACGCACCTTGCTCCGCGAATCGGGGCTGGCACCGAAGAAGAGCTTTGGGCAGAATTTCCTGGTCGATGCGCATGCGGTTCGTGCCATTGCCTGCGCGTCGGTCCCCGATGCGGAGGTGGGGCGCGCCGTCGTCGTGGAGTTGGGTGCGGGCCTGGGTGCCCTCACCTCGGAGCTCGCCGCGCGGGCGCGCCTTCTCATCGCCGTCGAACGCGATCGGGATCTCGTCCCGGTGCTCACACGCACCTTCGGCGAAGCCATCGAACGCGGAAGCATGGACGTGCGCGAGGCCGACGCCAAAACGGTGGACCTCGAGGGCGTCTTCGCCCAGGCCCGCGAGGGCGAGCCGCGCGTTCTCTGCGGGAATCTGCCGTACCAGATCACGGGCGCGCTCATCGAGCGGGCCGTGCAGAGTGCGGCGTTCATCGATCGCGCCGTCTTCATGGTCCAGCGCGAGGTGGCCGATCGCCTACTCGCAGCGCCGGGCACCAAGGAATACGGCGCCCTCACGGTGTTCACGCGCGCCGCGTTCGACGTGCGGAAGGTGCTCGCGGTGGGTCGCGGTTCCTTCTTCCCCTCCCCCGAGGTGAGCAGCACCGTGGTCGAGTTCTCGCCATGCCGCCCGGCACGTGCCGCCGAGACGAACACGTTCCGCGCCTTGGTCAAAGGAGCCTTCGGCGCACGCCGCAAGACCTTGCGCAATGCATGGAGCTCGCTCGGCAGTGAGCGCATCGCCGAAGCCGCCGCCAAGGCGAACATCGACCTGACCGTCCGCGGGGAGACACTCGACGTCGTCGATTTCGCACGCATGGCGCGCACGCTCGACGAGCGTACCTAAAGGCATCCGTCACCTGAACGTGTCAGGTATCCGAATGACCTGATACGTGCACCGCGGCAGCGGAACAAAACCGGCGGGACCGGGGCGATGCGTGGTTCAGAAAGTCTGGATCGCCATATCTCTGGCGATCCTGGCACTGGGGACGGACTAAGGCGCCGGTCTCGCCGGACTTGTCCCGCTGCCGCTGCTCACCCGCAAGCGACTCGCGAGTCTGCCACGATCCATCGACTTTGGAGCTAACGCGACAAAGTGATCGCCGAAACCGCCAGAGGGGAAGAGAGACGATCCGGCCTTACGTAAAGCAGGCCATGACCCCGTTCAAAGCGCTTTCTTTGCTCTGTTTGATCACCTCCGTCGGCTGCGCAGGCGCGGAGGAACTCCCGGCAGGAGACGACACGGGCGAGGCGCAATCGGCCGTTCTGGCGGTCGATAGCAAGTTCACGAGCATCAAGCCCGAGTCGTGCACGAAAATCGACGAAGGCCCCGCCTACGCCAAATACGACTGCGGCGGCCTCGCCGGTTACCGCCTTCTCACCGAGGACGACGACCTGCGCGCCAACGTGCGCGTCGGGCGAGGCAGCGCGGAGATGGATCTCAATGTCTGGAGCGGCAAGATCGGCGGGGGCGCGTTCACGTTCCTCGGCGACACCGTCGATTGGCGCGGCGTGGTGAACGGCGCGGCCTTCGACCCGTTTGCCATCACGTTCCGCGTGACCAGCCAGAACGTGCAGTACCTGGTCGTGGCCAAGGTTGGAGCGACCAAGTCGTGTCAGTTCAAGGTCATCAACGCATCCAAGCATCCCGATGCGAGCGCGCTCGCACGTCAGGCGGCCGATGCATCGCGCACGGCAGCCTGCCCGGCGACGATTCCCACGCCCGAGTGATCCGTTAACGCAAAAGTCGATTGAACGTGGCAGATCGACGATTGCCTCGCAGTCGAGCAGCGGCAGCGGGACAACCCCGGCGGGGCCGGCGCCTTAGTCCGTCTCCAAGGAGAGGATCGCCAAGCGGAGTGGCGATCCTGGCGTTCAGCCCCGACACGTCGCGCCGGTTCCGCCGGTTTCCTCTCGCTGCCGCGGTCCCAGCACCGGGCAGGTTCGAACCTGACACATTCAATCGACCGTTGCCTTAGGGGTGCGCGCCGAGTTCGCCGAGGGCGAGGATGGCGTCTTTGCGCTCGGGGGCGGCCTTCGGCGACAAGTCGAGGTAGCGCCGGTAGTGCTCGATGGCATCGGCGAATTTGCCCGCCTTCTGCAGAGCCTGCGCGCATGCCAGCTGCGCGGGAACGAACCACGGCGGGGCCGGGTCCATCTTGTTGGCCTCGCCGACGGCGAAGACGAGGTGCTTCGAGGCGTCGCCCACCGTGCCGCGCTCGAGGAGGAGACGGCCGTATCGGTAGCGCCAATAGGGCTGCGACTCGTTGATCTTCAGGGCCTTCTGCCACGTGATGAAGGCGTTCTGCGAGTCGTTGCGCGACTCGTAGCTCTCGGCCAAATCGGCGTAGATCTCACCGCGCTCGGGATCGAGCTCCAGGGCGCGTTTGAGATCGGTGATGGCACCGGCGCTATTGCTCGCCTTGCGTTGCTCGATGCCGCGGTGCCAGTAGCCCTCTGCGAGGTCGCGCTCGACCGGAGCGACGTTGGGGAGCTTGGCGCGCGCTTCCTCGAGCTTGGTCTCGGCTTCTTTGCCGCGGCCTTTGAGGGCGAGGAGCCGGGTCAAGCCGGCATAAGGCAACGCCGCGTCGGTGGATTTGGCATCGGCAACGCCAATGGCGCGAAGGTATTCGCGCTCGGCAGTCTCCTGGTTGCCGAGGGCTTCGTCGCTGCGGGCGAGCCAGTAGGCGATGCGCAGGTCCTTGGGGTAATCCTTGCCGGCAGCCGTGAGCTGCGCTTTCGCCTCGCTGATGCGATCGAGGGAAAGCTTGGCCTTGGCAGCACCGGTGATGGCGATCGGCGTGGGCTCGCTCTCCAGGGCTTTTTCGAAACTGGACAGTGCCTCGGCGTACTTGCCTTCGCCGTAGGCGATGTCGCCTTGGGCGACGAGGAGGTCGCTGGCACGCGGATCGAGCTTCGAGCCTTGCTCGAGCGCGGCCTTGGCCTCGGCGGTTTTTCCCTTGGCAGCCTCGATGAGGGCACGCAGAGCCCACGCGTCGGCGAGCTCGCGCGGGGAGGCCGCCTCACGGGCTGGGCCTTCGAGCACGGCCGCCAGATCTTCCGAAACGGCGTCGTTGTGTTGGCGTTCCCACGTCGCTTTGGCGCGAAGGACCCTGGCACCGACGTGCCGTGGGGAGGCCGACAACGTGGCGTCGATGGCGTTGGTTAGTTCGCTGAAATCGTTCGCGAGATAATGGGCGCGGGCCAACCCGAAGTGCGCACGGGCGGTGCGACGTTTCGCCAAGGCGCGGGTGAACGCTTCGAGGGCGGCCGGCGCATCTTTCGCGCGAAGGGCAATTTCGCCGCGCATGGCGAGAGCGTCTTCGGAGGCGTCCCCCGCGGACGCGAGGAGTGACTTGGCTTTGTCGAGATCCGCGGCGGTCGAAAAGCGAAGTTGCACCTCGGTGTCGGCGACATGGAGGTATTCGGCGAGACCTTTTGCGCGCGGGGCCTGCTGTTGGGCGCGGGTGAGCGCTTGGAGTGCGGCCTTGGCATCCGGGAAGACGTCCGCTCCCAGACTGACACGCGTCTTTTCGGCGGAGGCGACGAGAAGGTTTGCGTATTCGTCCGCGTGCAGTTTGTCGGAGATGGCAATGCGCCCAAAGGCCCCATAGGGCGTGGCCTCGAGCGCAAGCCCCGCCGCCGCCACGAGTCCAATGGCCCATACCGGCGCCCGCCTCGGCTTCTTCACCGCAACCGAGACACTCGGCTCCGGCTTTCGCTCGGCCGGATCGGGCTCCTTCGCTGCAACCGGCTCCGGCTCCGGCTCGGGCTCCGGTTCTTTCTCAACGACGGGCTCGGGCTCCTTCGCTGCAACCGGCTCCGGTTCGGGCTCCGACTCCTTCGCAACAACCGGCTCCGGCTCGGGCTCCGGCTCGACTTCTTCCGTCGCGGATTCCGGAGCCGCTTCTTCCTGTTCCGGTTCTTCGGCCGTCGATTCTTCTTTGGCAGAAACTTCTTCGGGTTCCGACTCCGATTCGGATTCCGACTCCGATTCGGATTCCGACTCCGATTCGGACTCCGACTCCGATTCGGACTCCGGCCTCACGTGCTCGGGCTCGTTCACGTCCTCGTGCTCGTTCACGTCTTCGGGCACGGGCACGGGCACGATCTTCTCTTCGACCCGAGCCGGAACAGCGGACACCGAAGCAGGAGCCCCCGCCAACGCGGAAACCCCCGGATCCGAATCCACACTCCAATCGAGCCCTTCGAGGATCGCCTCGTCCTCCGCCACCGCGAGAAGCGCAGCCTCCTCCGCCCCCGTAGCGTCGGCCTCCTCCTCCTTCACCTCGAGGACGGGTTCGTCGCTGAGCGACGGCTGCCGTCTTCGCTGGCCCGCGTACGGCATCGTGTTCGCGCGTTTCTTCAACGGCGAATCGGCTTCCGCGGCGGGTGCCGGCACCGGAACGGGCGGCCCCGCAAAGGGAATCGGCGGGGTCGAGCGCGCGGGCGGCGGCTGGGAGGGCGGCGGTGGCGGGGTGGAGCCCTTCTGCGGATTCAGAATGTCGTCGAGCGTCCCGAAGATCAGCGTGCTCGTTCCCGCACGACGAAGGCGGGCCGCCGCGGCCTTCGTGCCCTCGACCATGAAATTGTGCCCGCACTTCGGACATCGCATGGGAAGCCCCGCGGCGGGGACCCTGCGTTCATCGACCTGGAACGGCGTTTTGCACTTCTCGCACTCGACTCGGAGCATGGATTCGGTGAGCTATATGGCCACGCGGTTCTTTCCTCCACGCTTGGCGCGGTACATCGCCTGATCGGCAGCGCGAAAGAGACCTTCGGCATCCGTGGCATCGCCTGGCAACGAAGCGACGCCAAGGCTGATGCCCGGGTGGACGGTGATGCCATTGCGTTGGAACACGTGTGCACGAATGGCCTCGCGGATGTTGTCCGCAATGCGCACGGCTTCGTCTTTGGCCACGCCGGGTAGTGCCGCTGCGAACTCGTCACCGCCGAAGCGCGTGGCGAATCCTTGCGCCGCAATCACGCGGCCAATGACCTGACCCGAGGTGCCAATCACGAAGGCTCCCATATCATGCCCGTGCGTGTCGTTGATGCCCTTCACGCCGTCGAGGTCCATCACGATGCAGCTCACCACGTCGACGGTTCCGATGTCCACCGCGGCCACCGTCGTGGCAAGCTGCGCGTCGAAGCGACGCTTGACCCAGAGACCGCTCAACTCGTCCTCGCTCAGCATTCGCTCGAGCTCGGCGTTGAAGCCCTGCTGGATGGCATCCTGCTCTTGAAACTCCAAGATCGTCTTGCCGAGGACGATGCGATCGCCCGGCTTCAGACGCGAGTCCGACACACGTTCGCTGTTGAGCAAGGTGCCGTTCGTGCTCGAAAGATCGACCACGGCCCACTCGCCCGCGCCGCGGTCTTCGAAGCGCACGTGACGCCAGGAGACGCTCTCGTCGCGCAGCGGAAGACTCGCCGACGGATCGCGCCCCACTTCCACCGAGCGGTCCAAGCGAAGGCGCATGCCGACCTCGGGGCCAGCCACCACGATGAGCACCGGCCGGGAATGCTTGCGCAGCTCGGCTTGGAGCGCTTCGCGAAACTGATTGTTGTCGACCAGGGGCTTGGTCCGCAGATGCGCTTTCCGCGGCCTCGAACCACCCTTCGAGTCATCATCGGGCATGCGAGCCCAGGGTATCACAGCCCGACTCCCCTTCTTCAAGTTTGGCCCTAGGGTCGCGCCGGAGCCATTTTTTCGATGCCAACGTCCTCTCCAAGTAGTTTCGGAGCCATCCCACTTTCCCCTTCTCTTACCCGCGGTTCAGAAAGCACCCTCGCCCCCAGCGCGGTCTCGACAGGTACGTTGGCGGCAAGCGCAGCCGTTGTAGACGGACCAAGATCCGGGAACATCGCCGCCTACGGGTGGATGGCGCTCAGCGCCGCCCTGTTCGCCGCGATGTACTTCTTCGCGCACCTGGCCAGCACCGGTCGCAACGTCCCTTGGACCTTGGTCGCCGCCACCCGCGCCGGCATCGGCGCCCTCGTGGCCATCGCCGTCGCCAAGATGCGCGGCGTCCCCTTCGTGGCCAAAAGCACACCGAAGATGTGGATGCGCAGCGCCTTCGGCACCATTTCGATGCTCTGTACCTTCTATGCCACCGGCACGCCGGACCTGGCGCTCGGCGACGCCATCACCTTGGTGAACCTCGCGCCGGTGATGCTCGCATTTCTCGCACCGCTGATGCTGGGAGAGCGCTCGGGGCGCCGCATGGCCGTTGCCATTCCGTTGTCGCTCGCTGGCGTCATTTGCATCGTCCGCCCGGCATTCATTTTTGGTCACGAGGTGGCCAACGCCAAAATGCTCCTTCCGGCGTCCGTGGCCATTGCGGGCTCCTTTTTCGGCAGCATCGCCATGATCATGCTCCGACAGGTGAGCGATCGTGAGTCGCCGGAGGCGATTGCCACGCATTTTTCCCTGACCGCGGCGATCGCCATGCTGGTGCTCTCCATTCCGGGCGTGTGGGGAGCGAGGTCCCTTCCCGGCCTGATGGACTTCGGCATCATGGTGGTTGCCGGACTCTGTGCTGGGTTTGCGCAACTGGCCATGACCCGCGCGTATGCCCTGGAATTGGCGGCCCGGGTGAGCCCGTTCAGTTATTTGCAAGTCGTGGTTGGTGCGCTCTTGGGAGCCTTCGCCTTGTCTCAATGGCCGGATCGGCTGGCACTCGTCGGCATGCTGTTGGTCATTGCAGGCGGCGTTTTCGTGAGCATCGTAAGCCTGCGCGAACAGCGACGAAGGGCGTCGTAGAGCACTCACCAATCCCTCGGACGGGAATTCGAAGAGCGCGCTATGCCCCATTTGCCGATTGGTTCGTGCTAGTTGGGGAATGAGGTTTGATGGACCGTCTCGTCGTCGTCGGCGCGCGACAACACAATCTGAAGAACGTCGATTTGTCGCTTCCCCGCGGCAAATTGGTCGTTTTTACCGGCCCCAGTGGCTCGGGTAAGTCATCACTGGCGTTCGATACGATCTACGCGGAAGGCCAGCGACGCTACGTCGAGTCGCTGAGCGCCTACGCGCGCCAATTTCTCGAGCAGCTCGCCAAGCCGGACGTGCAGCGCATCGACGGTCTGTCGCCGGCCATCGCCATCGAACAGCGTCCGCTAGCCAAATCACCGCGATCGACCGTCGGTACGGTGACCGAAATTGCGGACTACCTGAGGCTACTTTTTGCGCGCGTGGGCGTCCCCCACTGTCCCAATTGCGGAAAGCGCATCGAAGCGCAGACGGTCCAACAGATCGTCGACCACGTGCTGGCCTTGGCCGATGGGACGAGGCTTTCCCTCCTCGCGCCCATCGTGCGCGCACGCCGCGGTGAGCTCAAACTCGAACTGGAACGCCTGCGGCGCGAAGGATTCGTCCGCGTCCGCATCGACGATTCGGTGGTCGACCTCGGCGACGAGATCCAGCTCGACGGACGCAAAGCGCACGACTTGGACGTGGTGGTCGACCGCATCGTCCTCAAAGAAGGACTCAAAGGTCGTCTAACCGACAGCGTGGAGCTCGCACTCAAATTGGGTGAGGGACGGCTGCTCGTCGCGGTGGAAGGCCAGGAGCCTTTTTGGCTTTCGGAGCGGTTTGCCTGCGTCGATTGCGGGATTTCGCTGCCGCCCATCGAGCCGCGTATTTTCTCGTTCAATGGACCGCACGGAGCCTGTCCGGCGTGCGATGGATTGGGCGCCCGCGTGGTGGTGGATCCCGAACGCGTGATTGGCGATCCAAAACGCACCTTGCGCGAAGGCGTGGTGCTCGCGTGGGGCCGGCGCGGATCCGTGGCCTTGGCCACCGAGGTGGCGCGGGCGGTCGAAACGCTGAGCGTCGATCCCGACGTGCCCTGGGGAAAGATGCGCGAGGCGCAGCGCAAGGCGATTCTCTTTGGGACTGAGAGTCCCCCTCTGCCCGGCCCTCCTCCAGAGGGGGATGGATCCGCAACGGCAAAGAAGACCGCGAAGCGCGGGAAGAAGAAGGCGACGTACGAGGGAATCGTCCCGCGGCTGACCGCACTGCAGATGGCCGAAGGCCAGAATGGCGAGGACTTCAACGACGACGATCCCGACGCCAGCGAGGGCGCGATTGGCGAAGACGAGCTCGGGCGCTTCCTGGCCACGCGGACGTGCGATGCATGCCACGGGCGCCGGCTCCGGCCCGAGGCGCTCGCGGTGAAGCTCGGTGAAAAAGATATTTCGGAATTGGGGACGATGCCCTTGCGGCATCTCGGCGCCTTTCTGGACAAGCTCAAAGCCGAAGGCGGCGTGGAGGAGATGGCCGCGCGGGAACGTGCGATTGCCGAACCGCTCATCAATGCGGTGACCGCGCGCCTCGGGTTCCTCGTGGACGTGGGACTCGATTACCTCTCGCTCGATCGAAGCGCGCAGACGCTCTCCAGCGGCGAAGGCCAGCGCATTCGCCTGGCCACGCAGATTGGCGCGGCGCTCGTCGGCGTCATGTACGTCCTCGACGAGCCCTCCGTCGGACTTCACGCCCGCGACAATGCGCGCCTCATCGAGGCGCAGGCGCGCCTGCGCGATCTGGGCAACACCGTGCTGGTCGTCGAGCACGATCGCGAGGCCATCCTCGCCGCCGACCACGTCGTGGACATGGGCCCCGGGGCCGGTGTGCACGGCGGCCAGGTCATCAGCCAGGGCACGCCGGCCGAGGTCATGGCCGATCCGGCGTCGCTCACCGGGCCGTACCTCTCGGGCGAGCGCACCCTCCCCGTCATGCGCGATCGACGCCCCGCCGGCCGCGGCGAAGTGCGCGTCGTTGGTGCGCGCGCGCACAATCTGCGGAATGTCACGGCGGAGATCCCCATCGGCCTTTTGACGTGCATCACCGGCGTCTCGGGCAGCGGGAAGTCCAGCCTGATCGTGGACACGTTGCTGCCCGCGGCGCGGAGCAAGCTTTACCTCGCCACCGCCCCGGTGGGCGAATGCGACGGCGTCGAAGGGCTCGAGCAGATCGACAAGGTCATCTCCATCGACCAAGCGCCGCTCGGCCGCACGCCGCGGTCCAATCCCGCCACCTACACCGGCGTGTTCGCGCAACTGCGCGAGCTTTACGCGAACCTGCCCGATGCGCGCGCGCGCGGCTACAAGCCGGGGAGATTCTCCTTCAACGTCAAAGGCGGCCGCTGCGAAGCGTGCCAGGGTGACGGCCTTCTGCGCGTGGAGATGCACTTCCTGCCGGACATCTTCGTCACCTGCGACACATGCGCGGGCAAGCGCTACAACCGCGAGACCCTCGAGATTCACTACCGCGGCCTCTCCATCGCCGACTCCCTCGAGCTCACCGTCGAGCAGGCGAGCCAGACCTTCGACGCCATTCCGCGCGTCTTCGAGCGGCTCGAGGCGCTGCGCAAAGTCGGCCTGGGGTACCTCACCTTGGGGCAATCCGCGACCACGCTTTCGGGCGGTGAAGCGCAGCGCGTGAAGCTCGCGCGCGAGCTCGCGCGCAAGGCTACCGGGCGCACCCTCTACGTGCTCGACGAACCGACCACCGGCCTTCACTTCTCGGACATCGAGGTGCTCCTCACCGCCTTGTTCGATTTGCGCGACCAGGGCAACACCATCGTCATCATCGAGCACAACCTCGATGTCGTGGCCTGCGCCGATTGGGTCATCGACCTGGGCCCCGAGGGCGGCGAAGGCGGCGGCAAGATCGTCACCGTGGGCACCCCCGAGCAAGTCGCCAAGAGCGGCATCGCCCACACGAGCCACTACCTCCGCGAAGTGCTCGACCGCGCCAGCGACACGCAGCCCAAATCGAAGCGCATCAAATCGACCGGGTAGCAGCCGAAGAATTTGAACAGGGAGATCGGGAGATCGGGAGCAGTGAAAGTTTTTGAAATTCAAAAACTCCCGATCTCCCGATCTCCGTGTCAAACCCTCACTTCTTGCGGCGGTGCGCGGGCAGGATGGGGGGGATGACGGCGTCCGTTGGGCGGCGGCGCAAGGCCGCGGGGAGGCCCTCGGTCAGAATGGACAGCACGGCATCGGCCAGGGGGCGGCGCTCCTGTTGGCGTGAGTGAATCAGGCTGATGCGCCGCACGGGCACCGGCGGTGAGAAGGAGCGCAGTTGCGACTTGCGCTCGGGCGCGAGCCGGTTGGCGACGAGCTCGGGCAGCAAGGTGAGGCCGTGGCCCGTGTCGACGATGTCGATGAGCGTGTCCAAGCTCCCCGCCTCGAAGCGCACGCCGCCGTCGGAGGGCTGCTGCCGCAGGTCGATGCTGCACAGGTGGAGAATCTGCGTGCGGAAGCAGTGCTCTTCGGAAAGCAGCCACGGCTTGTACTCGACGAGATCGCTCTGGCGAATCTCGGTTTGCTTGCCCAAAGGATGCTTGGGCGAGAGGTAGACGAAGAACCGCTCGAAGCCGAGATGCCGTTCGTGAATGGCAGGGCTACCCAATGGCGTGACGGCGAGACCGCCATCGACGGTATCTTCCAGCAGACGGCGCACCAAAAGATCGGTTGGTAGCTCTTCGATGACCAAGTGCACACGCGGATAAGCTTTGGTGAATGACGACACCAAACGCGGGATGAGCGTGCGTGCCAACGTGGGGATCACTCCGAGGCGGTAGGAGCCCGCCACGACGTCGAACGACTGCGTCACATCCGGAAGGCGCGCGCACTCGCGCAGCACCTGTCGCGCTTGCGTCACCACGCGCGTGCCCACGTCGGTGGGCACGACGGGCGATTTTCCTCGGTCAAAGAGGCATACGCCGAGGATCTCTTCCAGCCGACGGATCTGCATGCTGAGCGCCGGTTGAGACACACGGCAGCTCTCGGCTGCGCCGCGGAACGAGCGATGCTCGTCGACGGCGAGGAGGTAACGCAGTTGCGTGAGCGTCAATGCGGATACATCCATGTCGAACCCTTCCGTCGCGTCGGACTACCCGAAGCCGATAACTTGAAACTATCAGCTCATCATCGTCTTCGATTGGAAGGTTTTCGCGTTTAAGCAGAGAGTCTTTGGTCGGAGGTGGTCGTCATGCGACGAGAGGACGTCCAGATGCCCCACGTTGGCCGATGGCGTAGGGGGGCTCGTGTGAGCTTTCTTGCCGTACTAATCCTGGCGGGGGCCACGGCGGGAGCCGTCAGCGCCCAGCCACAACCTGCAAAACCAGCCGCACCGCAACCACCCGCGCAAGCCGCGCCCCCTGCAGCGTCGGCGCCGCCGATTCTGCTCGGCAATGGACCGCACGGGGCCATGCCCTCGTCGGAGCAACTCACGAAGCTCCCCGGCCTTTTTTCCAAGGAGCCGGACGGGGCACCGCCGGCGGGCGTGGCCGACAGCTTCTGGAAAGTGCTCGTCCCCTCGGACAACGCCTTCGATGCGAAGCGCGTGGCGCTGGGCAAAAAGCTCTACTTCGATACGCGCCTCTCACGCGATGGAACCGTCTCGTGTGCGACCTGTCACGACGTGAGCCGAGGCTTCACCGATCGGCGGCCCACCTCGGAGGGCGTCGATGGCAAGCTCGGGCGCCGCAACGCGCCCACGTCGATGAACGCGATGTTCTTCAACACGCTGTTTCTCGACGGCCGCGCGGCCTCCCTCGAGGAGCAGGCGCGGTTGCCCATCGTGAACCCGATTGAAATGGGCATGCCTGACGGCGCGGCGGCCACCAAGGCGATCGCGGCCGTCCCCGAATACCAGCGCGACTTCCAGGCCGCGTACGGGCGGGCGGTGAGCTACGAGGACATCGGCCGCGCGATTGCAGCCTTCGAGCGAACCCTGGTGTTCCTCGATGCACCGTTCGACCGATTCACCGTCGGCGACGCCGCGGCGCTGTCCGACGATGCGAAGGGCGGCTGGGCGCTCTTCAATGGAAAGGCGCGCTGCTCGACCTGTCATCAATTCAGCTCGAACAGCCCCATCGGCACGAACAACAAGTTCCACAACATCGGCGTCTCCGCCCGGCACCAGGACTTCAACAAGCTCGCCGGCCGGGCCCTCACCTCCTTGGAGAAGAGCAACACCAAGGAGACGATGGACCAGATGGCCCTCGAGACGGACCTTTCCGAGCTCGGGCGCTTCGTGGTGACCCGCAACCGCTCGGACATTGGCGGGTTCAAGACATCGCAATTACGCAACATCGGAATCACGTCGCCGTACATGCACGACGGGTCGATGCAAACGCTGTGGGACGTGGTGGATCACTACAACAAAGGCGGCGAGGCGAATCCGTTCCTCGACGGCGGCATCGAGCCGCTGGCGTTGAGCGAGCGCGAAGTCGACCAGGTGGTGGCGTTCCTATTTTCGCTGACCGACAAACGGTTCGCCGAGGCGAATCAAAAAGAGTTCGACCGCCAGCGTGCGGTGGCCCAAAAGAGCCGCCCCTTCCGCGACGACGCGCTCGCCAATCGCAAGAAATTGCCCTTCGAGGCTCAGAAATAGAGGTACGTCATGACGACCAAAAAGAGCGCCTGGAAGAGCATCGAAACGAAGCACATGGAGGAGCGCGATAGCCTGTTTCGCGGACTCGCGAAGCTGGATCGCCGGAGCTTCATGAAGGTATCGCTCGCCGCCGGTGCCGCGGTGGCCAGCCAGGGTCTGGTCACGCCGCACTCGTTCCAACCGGTGAAGGTGGCCTACGGGCAGACACCGGGCGGGCAAAAAGGGAATTTCCGTTTCGCGTACATTTCCGATTCGCACTTGTACGAGCGGAAGCTCAATGACCGATTCGTCAACGCACTGATGCGCGCGGTGGACGACGTGAATGCGATGGATCCGCAGCCGGACTTCGTCTTCTACGGCGGCGATCTGGCGCAGCTCGGGCAGCCGAAGGAGCTCGAACTGGGTGCGCAGATCCTGAAGAGCCTGAAGGCCCCGCTCCGCATGATGGTGGGCGAGCACGATTGGTATTACGACTTGGGCGACAAGTGGCGGGAGCTCTTCGGGCAGCCGCAATACTCGTTCGACCACAAAGGCGTGCACTGCGTGGTGCTCAACAGCGTCGTCGAGAAGGACTTCTGGACGGCGCGCAAGCTCTCGGCCATGGACCGCATGAAGACGGTGGCGGGCCTCGACAACGGCGTGCAGAGCCCCTTCACCGTGGGCGACGAAGGTCGCGCGTGGCTGCAGAAGGACCTGGCGAAGATCCCCGCGTCGACGCCGCTCATCGTCTTTTCGCACTCACCGCTCTACAAGCTGTACAAGCCGTGGAACTTCTGGACCGATGACGCCGAACAGGTGCAGGCCATCCTGCGCAAGTTCCAAAACGTGACGGTGCTCCACGGGCATACGCATCAATTGCTGAGCAATCGCATCGGCAACATGTCGTTCCACGGATTCCTCTCCACCGCGTGGCCTTGGCCGTACGCGCCGGAGGGGCTGCCCGAGCTCACCGTTCAAATGGCGCGACCGGATCCGTTCGATCCTCAGGATGGCTGCGGAGATGGTTCGGTGCAGGTGTTGGCCAATGGCTTGGTCGACAAAGTTTACAATCTTTGGAACCGCAATCCGGTGACGGTGCGGTCGTCGTTCCTGTCGAGCAAGGGCGGCAAGGACAAACCGGCGGCTGCCGTGCGGACGAGCTTCTGAGAGGAGATCCGAATCATGTCACCGAAACGCTATTCCCTCATCGTTGTAGCGATATCCGCACTGGCGGCGCTCGATATCTCGTGCAGCTCGGCCAGCCAAGAGCCGCCGAAGACCGCCGAGAATCCGCCCGCACAGGGCACGGGGCAGAACACGGCATCGAATGGATCGGGCAAGCCTTCGGGCCAGCCGGGCGTCGAGGTCTTGCTCTGCGACGGCAAGACGAAAACCGTCGTGCCGGAAGGCACGCCGGGCACCTCGATTGCCGGTTCGCTCATGGCCGAGTGGCTGCGGCAAAACCCCAATAGCAATTGGGAAGCCGAGGAAAAAGAGCGCCACAAGCTGCAACCCGCGGCCGACAATTCGAAGTTGGTCAACGTGCAAACCAGCACGGCGGGCGCCGCCGGTGGTGCACCGAAGGCCGAGCAGGCGCAAACCTACGGCCGCGTGACCGAGCAGGACGTCGCCTTGTGGAAGGCGGAGTCCGAGCGCATCGCCACCGCCGGCTCGCGCGTCTTTCACAGTGCCGACGAATTGGGCAGCACCATCGCGGTCTCGTGCGACATGTGCCATCCCCATGCAGCGAACACGCACCCCGAAACGTATCCCAAGTTCCAACCGCAATTGGGACGCGTCGCGCTCCTGCGCGACATGATCAATTGGTGCCTCGAGCACCCCGTCCGCGCCAAGCCCATGTCCTCGGACGACCCGCGCATGCGCGGCCTCGAGGCGTACATCTACGCGCAGCGCAAAGGAAAGTCGCTGGACTACGGCCGGCACTGAATCACGAGAAGAAGAAACCGCCAGGACGCCAAAAAAGAGGCGCCAGGATCGCCAGGTGAACCAACGATAAATCCTTAATTTGGTTTTATTGCTGGTTCCGCTGGCGATCCTGGCGGCTTTGGCGTCTTGGCGGTTGCCTTCTTCCGTTGGTCATCAACGAGCGAAGAGGGCCGCCGTGTGATCGATGAAGGCCCGCACCTTGGGTTGATGATGGCGATCGGCCGGCCAGATGAGCCAGACGTCGCGACCGGCGTCGTCGGGGCGGGGCTCGTCGAACAAGGGGATCAGGGCGCCCTCGGCGAGGTCGGTGCGTACCGTGCATTCGGTGACTTGGGCGATGCCCATGCCCGAGCGAAGCGCGAAGACGACGGCGTCCGCCGTGTTGAAGACGAGGGTCGCGGGCACGTTGGCGGCGTCATCGCGCGCGCGGGTCCACGCTTGGACGCGCCCCGTCTTGGGGGAGCGGTAACGGATGCAATCGTGGCGGGAAAGCTCTTCGAGGGTGCGCGGGATGCCGCGGCGCGCGAGGTACGAGGGGGCCGCGCAGAGGATCTCGCGCACCCGGCCGACCCGCTTGGCGCGAAGGCCGCTGTCGGGCGCCTTTCCGGTGCGCAGCACCACGTCGTAGCCGCCGCCGACCACGTCGACGGGGCGCCCCTCGAAGTCCATCTCGACACGGATCTCCGGATACGCGCGCGCAAACTGCGGCAGGCTCGGTAAGACGACGGCGCGCCCCAAACCGTGGGGCACGCTCACCTTGAGCCGGCCGCGCGGGCCACTGCGTGCGGCGGTGATGGCGGCTTCCGCGGAGGCGATGCTCTCCACGACGTTCCTGGCGTGCTCGAGCACGACCTCGCCGCACTCGGTGAGGCTCAGGGTGCGCGTCGTTCGCGTGAAGAGCGCGCCGCCGAGCCGCTGCTCCAACCGGGAGACCGCCTTGGCGATGCCCGACGGCGTGCGCCCGAGCGACACCGCCGCACGCGCGAAGCTGCCGGTTTCCGCGGTGCGCACGAAGGCGAGCACGCTCGCCATCCCCACCCCGGGGTCGTCCAGAAGAAGGCTCATTGAGGACATTCTGTCCTTAATCTCCGGACACGCGCGCGCCTTTCCGCGGGATCGCGGGCTCCTTAAATCCCGCACCATGAAAGCCTCGTTCACGAAGTCCGCCGTGGGCATCTCGGCCCTTTTGTTTTTCAGTTGGCTTGCCGGATGCACCCCAGCGCAGGCACGTCCCCCGGCCGCCACGACCCCGACGTCGGCCGCGCCGCGCTCCGAATCCGTCGGCAAAAGCCCATGGGGGCCCAACGACGAAATTGGCACGCTCAACATGATGACCGTCGAATCGCGCACGGCGATCCTGTCGCGCCTCGACGTGCGCAAGGTCTACGATCTCTCGACAGACTATTTCCAAGGCATGCCGAGCTT
This sequence comes from Sorangiineae bacterium MSr11367, assembly GCA_037157805.1. Taxonomy (NCBI): domain Bacteria; kingdom Pseudomonadati; phylum Myxococcota; class Myxococcia; order Myxococcales; family Pendulisporaceae; genus Pendulispora; species Pendulispora rubella. The sequence continues at coordinate 10,191,274 of CP089983.1, forward strand.
CGACGCCTTCGGCGATCCGCACTACCAGATCTGGATGACGCACACGCCCCGCGGCACCGGCGTCGACGATCCGGCCAAGGTGGGGAACGCCCACAACGACAAGGTCTCATACACCGGCGATGCCATTTCGATGTACACGCACACGGGCACGCACATCGATGCGCTCAACCACTTCGGCCTCGACGGAGAGGTCTACAACGGCGTGAAGGCCGACGGCCACCTCGGCGACCACGGTTGGACGCGCAATGGCGTCGACAAGATGCCGCCGATCCTCGCGCGCGGTGTGCTCATCGACGTGGCCGCCTCGAAGGGCGTGGCGGTGCTCCCCAACTCGTACGCGATCACCTTGGCCGATATGCAAGCCGCCCTCGCCCGCCAATCGACGGCCTTGCAGCCGGGCGACGTCGTTCTCGTCCGAACGGGCCGCATGTCGCTCTGGCCGGATCGGGCGCGCTACGGCGGAAACGAACCCGGCCTCTCCTTCGAAGCCGCCCAATGGCTGGCCGAAGAGAAGCACGTCATGGTCATCGGCAGCGATGCGTTCGCGCCGGAGGTGCTTCCCTCGCCCCGGAAGGACAACTGGATTCCCCTCCACACGTACCTGCTCGCCCAACGAGGCATCCCCATCATCGAGGTGATCAACCTCGAGGAGCTCGCGCGCGACCGCACGTACGAATTCGCCTTCATCGCCGCGCCGCTGCGATTGCGGGGTGCGTCGGCGGCGCCGTTCCGGCCCATCGCGATACCGCTACGCCCCAAATCGTGACAGCTCGGCCTTGCGGATGGGCCGGAAAAGTTAGGGGTGGCATGAAACGGCGGGTGCGTTCTTGTGCTCCCTTGCAATTTTTGCGGCAAGGCCTCACTCTTCGGGGACCTCGCAGCCCGCGAGCAACCGCGTACGACCACGCCTCTCGATAGTCGAGATCGCGCTCAATCGTTGCGAATTCGAATCGGGAAAACATGGGCAATCGGCTCTACGTTGGCAACCTTTCGTTCCAGACCTCTCAGGAATCCATTCGCGAGGCGTTTGCGCGCTTCGGCGAAGTCGCTGAGGTGTACGTCGTTTCCGATCGGGAAACCGGTCAGCCCCGTGGCTTTGCGTTCGTGACCATGGGTTCGGCTCAAGCGGCGTCTGATGCCATCAACGAGATGAACGGCGCGCTTCTCGATGGCCGTCCGTTGAAGGTCAACGAGGCCCAAGAGCGCCCGGAGCGTGGCGGCGGCGGTGGCGGTGGCCCCCGACGCGGTCCCGGCGGTGGCGGTGGGGGTCGTGGCGGTGGTGGTGGTGGACGTGGCGGTGGCGGCGGCGGCGGCCGCAATCGCTGGTAGTCGCGACTCCAGCTTCGCCATCTCGGACGCGCCAGCTGCTCTTCGCTTCAGCTTCGGTTGCAAGCAACAGCAGCGACGGCGCGTCCCTCCCCAATAGCCTCAACGAGCCGCCCAGCCGGCATGGGATAATTGCGCGCATGGCTTCAAACACCACCTTCCAAAAGCGTCAAAAAGAGCGAGCTCGCCTGGACAAGCAGCGCGAGAAGGAAGAGCGGAAAAAGCAGCGCCGCGAAGAGCGCCCAGCCCGCTCGTCGACGGACACGGGCGTCGATCCTGACATCGCCCACATCGTGCCGGGTCCGCAACCTGTCGCCGAGGAGGACTCGTGACGAAAGAATCCGAGGCCGCCGGCCGGCGTGCGCTGCGTATCACCGATCAGTTTCGCAAAGAAGAAAGCATGGTCTACGACTTTCGTTGTGACGACGATCGTTTGACCATTTCGATCGCCCAGCGGTCCTCGCAAGAGGACGAGGGCGAATGGCGTGTGCGGGCTTGGGTCCGTGGCACGGCCGAGACCGAAGTCGTCACCGAGTGGGGCGCCACCCGCGCGGAAGCTCTTCAGGCTGTGGCCCGTACGTGGGCCGAGCAGCACCTGGAACGCAAGCTTCCTACCTTCGACTGGGATGCCGTCGCCGCCGCACTTGGGACCGTACGCGCCCTATGAAGGACACGCGTATCGGGGATTTTCGCAAGATACTCAACGCCCTCATGGAATCACTGACCGCCACGGCGCGGGTCGGTCGATGGGAAGGTCCTGACACGGTGCCGGTGCCGCTCCGAGAGAGCGCATCGAAACTGGAGGAACACCTCGACGCCGCCAAGCGACTGGCCGGCGGGATTCACGGGGGACGCCAGCCTGCCGCCGCGAGCTTGACCGCGATGGCCGGTGCACTCGGCCGTCTCGATGCCGCGCACTTGGAGTACCGCCGGCGCATCGGCGATGCCCCCTCGCAGACCCGCGAAGCGGCGCTGGAACTCGACGGCGAGGTCGATGCCGTCAAAGGCGAATCACACCGCTGGGTGTGAAGGGTGCGCGCTCATGGCGCGCACGAGCCCGTAGGTGTCTTCCAGCAGGCGATAGCGCACGATCTGGCCGTCCACGACGGTGAAATGCACGAAGAGCAGCGATTCGTAGACGTTGCCCGTGGCGAGCATGCGCGAGGCGAATTCTCCGCTGGCCACGGCCACGTTGCCTTCGACGACGATGTCGTGCATCGCGAATCGAATGGGCTCGACGTTGCGGAACAGAAGCCGGTACACCTCCTCCACCTCGTGGCGGCGTGTGCGCCGTCCAAGCCATGGGGCAATGGCTTCATGCCCGGGGATGTACCAGTCGACCGGATCCGAGACCAAGGCGGCGACATCCTCCACCGCGCCGGCAGTAAGTCGATCGAAGAAGCGCTCCACGACGGTGCGTGTATCCATGCCGATCACGTTAGGCACCGCGCGGCGGTGGAGCCATTACCTCGCAGGTCATGATCCCGACAACGCACGCGCGAACTGGCCGCTCAGCACGTAGCGCGGGAACGTGATCCACTGCTCGGCGAAGATGCGCAGGACGACGTCCTTCGGCCCGGCGAAGGGCTCCGGGGCACGCTCCTCCGCCTTGTGACCGACGCCTTGAAGGCCGATCGAGAGGATCATGGCGAAGAGCCCGCCGGCGATGGCGCCCGCCGCCCCGAACGCGCCGGCCTTGCCCAGGATGGCCAGCACGACGCCCGCGCCGACGGAAACGGTGCCGGCCATGAAGACCGGCACCATGAGCAGGTGAATCAGCAGGTTTTTCCGGCTGTGATGCACGCTGCGGTAGTTGTTCCACTGACGGGCGAGAACCGATTCATCGTGTCGGGAGTTCATGAGGGTGAGTATGCGGAGGTCCCCTGCCCGGCTCTTGAACGAACTGGCTACGGCAGCGATTGCATGCAGAATCCCCACGATTTTCGTCGGGCAGGGCAGTCGTGCTAGGGAACGAGGCCCGTGTTTTCTCGAGCCGCCCTCCTGTTCGTGCCCTTCGTTTCGGTCGCCGCCTTCGTCGCGGGTTGCTCGCGCAGCGATGCGAGCCCTGCTTCGGCGGCCACGTCCAACGCGTCCGCGGCGCCGTCCAATGCGCCCGCCGTGGATGCCTCGGTGGCAGCCGCACCGCGCCCGCCGTTCAACGTGCTGCTCATCACCATCGACAGCTTGCGCGCGGACATGCCGTGGGCCGGGTACAAGCGGCCGATTGCTCCGCGCCTGACGGAGCTCGCGGGGCGCTCAACGGTGTACACGCAGGCGTACTCCACCTCGTCGTTCACGTCGAAAAGCTTGGTCGGCTTCCTGAGCGGGCGTTACCCGTCGGAGCTTCAACGCACGGGCGTCTTCTTCACGCGCTACAAGGACAACCCGCCGTTCTTGTGCGAGCTGCTCGCCAAGGAGCAGATCCCCTGCATGACCGGCCAGGCCCACGCGTACCTCGACAAGGGTTACGCCGGCCTGGATCGCGGCTTTGCCGAGTGGAAGCTCGTGCCGAAGATCACGTTCGACTACAACACCGACCCGCACGTCACGAGCCAGAAGCTCACGCCGCTGGCCATCGAGCTTTTGAGCAACGAGAAGCTGCGGGGCGATGGATCGCGCCCGTTCTTCGCGTGGTTCCACTACATGGACCCGCACGACAAGTACCAGGGGCACGACGAGTCGCCGCACTGGGGCACGCGCCCGCGCGATCTCTACGACGAGGAGGTGTTCTACACCGACCTGTGGATCGGCAAGCTGCTCGACTTCGTGGCCAAGGAACCTTGGGGCGCGCGCACCGCGATCATCGTGAGCGCCGACCACGGGGAGGCCTTCGGGGAGCACGGGCGGATCAAGCACGCGCACGAGTTGTACGAGGAGCTGGTGCACGTGCCGCTCATGGCCTTCGTCCCGGGACAGGCCGCCGGACGCCGCATCGAGTCCACGCGCAGCGCGCTGGATCTGACGCCGACCATCGCCGACTTGCTCGGCGCCAAGCCGCTGGAAGGCTTGCACGGAAAGAGCTTCGCGCCGGAGCTGCTCGGCGAGCCGCCCGCACCGTCGCACGACATCGTGACCGATCTGCCGGAGGACGAGTTCAATCAGCGGCGTCGTACCTTCCGGCACGAAGACGCAAAGCTCATCGCGCGCGGTAAAGACCAAAGCTTCGAGCTGTTCGATTTGAAGAACGACCCGCGCGAGGAAAAGGATCTCTTTGGCAAAGACAAGGAGCTCACCCGCGACATGATGGCGCGGTACAAAGAGGCATCCCGGGCCATTGCCGACGTGGCGCCGGTAGGTGGAATTCCGGTTCGCAAAGACTGAGAAGAGATTCTTCTCGCTTCGTTTCTTCATTTTCTTTTGCCGGCCGCGCGCGCTCGCGGTCCTGATGGACATGAAGATCCGAACGATGGGGCTCGCAGCCGCGCTCTTGGCCGGCTGCGCCGGCGACAATGTGCCGCGCGAGTATTCGCAGATCCAACTCGAAATCAGCCCCTATTCCGTCCCCAAAGGCGACTCGTTCGTCGTGACCGGCGCGGCCCGCGGCGGTGAAAAAGCGCTCGAATGGGTGGACTTTGCCGTGCGCGACATCGATGGCAAACCGCTCCCGTCGGAGGCGGGAATCAGCATTTCACGAAACGAATTTTCAGGACCGACGCAATTGTGGGACTTCCGCACGGACGGCAACGTCAAAATCGTCACGTCGCCCACCACGCCGAGCGGCCAATACCAACTATTGGCGCACGCCGAAACGGCCGACGGGGACTTTGGAAATAGTGTGAGCTTCCGGGTCCGCTGAATTGGAGCCCCCGGTCGGCGGCGGAAATGTTAGACGGAGCCATGCCCCGTGCGTTTCTCGTGGCCACAGCGCTCGTCGTGTTTTTCGCGCTGATACCGGCATGCTCGGCTCAAAAAGATGCGGACTACGAAGGCGAGCCACTCGTCGTTCTACGAGGCAATGTCGTGTTGGGCGCCGATGCGATTCCGCCCGCCGTTCACGTGATGTTGGGCTGGGACAATTTCACGCGGCAAGGAGACATCGTGAGCTCCGAGGCGGCAACGGTGCGCGGGAGTTTTCCGGCCAGGTTTCGCCTCGACGTTCTGAGACCGCCGGAGCCGCACGTCTTCAACGATTTTGGCCATCAGGGCCTGCACCCGAACGAGGTCCCCCTCGCCGTGGCCAACATCGTGGCGCTCGAAACACCGGGCCCCCAAGGGCCGCTCGATAGCACGGCGATCGGCATCGTCGAGGATTACGTGCTGGTGTACATGCCGGAGCCGGTACGGCCGAATACCGCAACCGCGAACGTGCTGCATGGGACGTTGAGCCAAGGGTTTCATTTGATGAAGGTCGTTCGATTTTCCCCGGAGGAGAAGCAGGCGATGCTCGCCGAGCGGGAGGCGTGTTACCGCACGCGGGCCGGCGAAGACAATTGGGCCGTTCGCGTGGCGTGCGGGTCGGATTACATTTACGACGAGCTCCACGAAGTGCCCATCGGCACGGAAGTCACATTGAAGTTGGCAGCAGGGAAGTCTCTCGATTGGCCCAATTATCATTAGACCACGTCGAAGAGCTGTATCGCTCGCACGGGCCCATCGTGCTTCGTCGTGCGCGCCAGCTGCTCGACGAGGACGCGGCGCGCGATGTCGTGCAGGAGATCTTCGTGTCGCTCCTGGCCGATCCAACCCAATTGGGCGGGAAGAACTCCGTCGTGGCATGGCTTTACACGGTCACGACGCACAAGTGCCTCAATCGATTGCGAAACGAGCGAACGCGCGGGCGTATTCTCGGCCTTCGTGGCCGGTCGATGCCCGAGGGGCACGATCCGCGACCGGAGCAATCGCTGGCCATGCGCGATTTCCTCGCGGGGCTTCCCGAGGACCTCGGGATGGCCGCCGTCCATTCGTGGCTCGATGGCATGTCCCACGAGGAGGTTGCCCTCGCCTTGGACTGCTCGGCGCGGCGCGTGGGTTATCTCCTCGAACAGGTTCGCGCGCGCGCCGCGAAGAAAGGACTCTCATGGTGACGCGGCGCTGCCTATCGGATTACCGCATCGACGCGTTCCTCGCCGGCGAGCTGCGCGACGAGGAGACCGAGCGGCATTTCGCGGAGTGCGAAAAATGCCGCGCGCGGAGGGACGAGCTCTCCGCGGAGTACGCTCGGATGCGCGAGCAGTGGCCGCCGCTTCGCCTGCCGACGAAGCGCGCAACGCGCAGGTGGCCGGCCATGGCCGTGGGCGGTCTGGCCCTGGCCGCGGGCATCGCCCTTTTCGTTCGCACGCGCCACGAGGACACGACGCGGCTCAAAGGTGGCGGAAACGAGGTCGCGTTCTTCGTGGAGCACGAAGATCACGTGCGCAGTGGCGTTCCGGGCGAACGCGTTCAACCCGGCGACAAGCTTCAATTCGCCTATTCGGCGCGGCATCCGGTGCACGTGCTCGTGCTGAGCGTCGACGGCTCGGGGGCGGCATCGGTGTACGCGGATGGCGCGGCGGAGATGCCCGCCACCACGGGGAACGAGGTGCGCGCGCTTCCGACGAGCATCGTGCTCGACGACGTGCTCGGTGAAGAATCCATCGTGGGCCTCGTCTGCGATGGGCCCGAGGATGCCGAACCGCTTCGCGCACGCCTGCTTCGCGAGGGGGATCGCTTCACGGCGCCGCCATCGTGCACGGCCACGCGCTGGACCCTGGTCAAAGGGGCGCGCACGCCGTGAACGCCTTCGTCCGATTCGTAGCCCAACTCGCAGGGTGCGCGCTTGCTTTGCTCGTGGCCAAGCCGGCCATGGCCGACGTCGAGCGGTTCGGTCTGATCCTCGGCAACAACGTTGGCTCGCCCGAGCAAGCCGAACTGCGCTACGCGGAATCGGACGCGGAAAAGATCCGCGACACGTTGCAGTCGCTGGGCAGGTTCGACCCGGACAAACTCGTTTTGCTCCAAGGAGAAAGCGCCGACACCGTGCGCAAGGCGCTGGCCGGCCTGGGCGAGCGCCTTCGCCTGGCCGCGAGCAAACCGAACACGCAGGTCGTTCTCTTTGCGTATTACTCCGGCCACGCGGACGGCGCGGCCTTGCATCTTCGGGGCAGCGCTCTGCCGCTCGGCGAGCTCGAACAATGGGTTCGCGCTTCCGCGGCCGAATTTCGCCTCTTGATCCTCGATGCATGCCGCTCCGGCGCCCTTACCCGGGTCAAAGGTGGCACGCGCGCCCCACCGGTGGAGATTCGCACCGAAGGGAGCCTGGCCCGCGAAGGGCTTCTCTTTTGGACGGCCAGCGCGGCGAACGAGGATGCGCAGGAATCCGACGCCATCAAGGGCTCCTTCTTTTCCCACTACCTCAACTCCGCCCTGCTCGGTGCAGGCGACGTCGATGGCGATGGCAACGTATCCGTCGAAGAAGCGTACCGCTACGCCTCGGAGAACACCGTTCGGGCCTCCAGCGCGACCTTCGGCGGGACGCAGCATCCCACCTTCCGCTACGAGCTTTCCGGATATGGAAAGCTCGAGCTCACGACCTTGTGGGAACACACCTCCGGCCGCGCGACGTTGGTGGTGCCCGCCGGGAAACCTTACCTCGTCTTCCGCGATTCGAGCTCCGGTCCCGTCGTCGGCGAAATCGGGGCCTCGGATCGCGCGCGGCACATCAGCGTGCGTCCCGGCACGTATTTCCTGCGCGCGCGTGCGCCCGATGCGCTGCTCGAGGGGCGGGTGCGGGTCGGCGCTTGGGAAACGCGCGAGGTGCGCGATGCGGATCTGAGTAGGAGTGCCTACGCCCGACTCGTGCGCAAAGGCGGCGTGCGAAGCTCCGCGTTCTTCGTGGGGGCGGGGGCGCAGGTTCACACGGCGCTGAGCAATGCCACCGGCACCTGTTTCGGCGGGTACGGTGAGGTCGGGATTCATTGGGAAGCCCTCACGGGACAATTGCGCGTGGGCGTGTGCCGTGCGGCCTTCGACAATGGGCGATTGCAAGGCACCGTCGACGAGGCCACCGCACAACTGCGTCTCGTGCGCGTCATCGACCTACGCAGCGTATCGCCGTACTTCGGTATCGAGGCGGGCGCACTTTTTCTGTCGCAGAACTTCGACCTGCGCAACGGAAGCGCGAGCGACAGCCGAACCTTTGGCATGACCGGTGCGGGCGTGCTCGGCGTATCGCTCGAACTCGCAGGCGGCTTCGCGCTCTCGGCCGAGGGTGCATTTGCGTTGTACTTGTATCCGCTGGAAAACGCCGTTTCCGGCGAAACCAAGCGGCAGGCCGACCTGAGCATTCGCCCGTCCGTCGGTCTATCGAAAACTTGGTAAAGGCGTACTCTCGAAGGATGCACCCGACCCAAGACGCCCGCGTCATTCTTCGCCGCGCGAACGGTTACGACGTTCAGAACATCCGCGCCATCGTGCGCGGGGGGC